>NZ_JBVJJY010000006.1:0-496290 GCF_055585785.1 Kitasatospora sp. NPDC053308
GAAGCTAAGCCTCACAGCGCCGATGGTACTGCAGGGGGGACCCTGTGGGAGAGTAGGACGCCGCCGAACAATCATTCAGAAGAACCCCCGTCCGGGATCCGGACGGGGGTTCTTCGCATTTCCGGCAAAAGTCGGCCGGACCCTGCCGAGTGACCCCCGCCGACTGGCTGCTGCACCGTCAATATGTCGCTAAAACCGCCCGAGCAGTGGCCTGATCAGCGGAAAATCGCTGCTCACGCCGTAGTCTCGAAGGGAAGGGGAACAGGTGTCCGGGGGTGCTCCCGGGCATGGGCGGATCAAGAATGGTGCTCATGGGACGAGGAAGGCTGCGCATCTACCTCGGGGCGGCCCCCGGGGTCGGCAAGACGTACGCCATGCTCGCCGAGGCGCACCGGCGGCGGGAGCGCGGCACGGACGTGGTGGTGGCGTTCGTGGAGGACCACGGGCGTCGGCGCACCGCCGACATGGTCGCCGGTCTGGAGGTCGTGCTGCGGCAGCAGGTGCTGCACCGCGGCGCGAGGTTCTCCGAGATGGACCTGGACGCCGTCCTCGCCCGCCGGCCGCAGGTGGCGCTGGTGGACGAGCTGGCGCACACCAACGTCCCCGGGTGCCGGAACGAGAAGCGCTGGCAGGACGTCGAGGAGCTGCTGGCGGCCGGGATCGACGTGATCTCCACCGTCAACGTGCAGCACCTGGCGTCGCTGGGCGACGCCGTCGCGGGCATCACCGGGGTGCGCCAGCGCGAGACCGTCCCGGACGAGGTGGTCCGCCGGGCCGACCAGATCGAGCTCGTGGACATGTCCCCGCAGGCGCTGCGACGCCGGCTGGCGCACGGCAACGTGTACGCGCCGGAGAAGATCGACGCGGCCCTCGCCAACTACTTCCGCCCGGGCAACCTGACCGCGCTGCGCGAACTGGCGCTGCTGTGGACCGCCGACCGGGTGGACGAGTACCTGCAGAAGTACCGTGCCGAGCAGGGGATCGAGGGCATCTGGCAGGCGCGGGAGCGGATCGTCGTGGGCCTGACCGGCGGGCCCGAGGGAGCGACCCTGATCCGCCGGGCGGCCCGGATCGCGGCCCGCGTCTCCGGCGGTGAGCTGCTCGCCGTGCACATCTCCCGGTCGGACGGCCTGGTGGGCGCGGGCTCGCCGCAGGCCCTGATCGAGCAGCGAGCCCTGGTGGAGAGTCTCGGCGGCTCGTTCCACGCGGTCCTGGGCGACGACCCGGCCGAGGGGCTGCTGGACTTCGCCCGGGGCGTCAACGCCACCCAGATCGTGCTGGGTACCAGCCGCCGGCCCGGTTGGCAGTTCCTGTACGGGCCGGGCGTCGGCACCACGGTCACCCAGAAGGCCGGGGACATCGACGTCCACATGGTCACCCATGAGCATGCCGGGCACGGGCGGGGCCGGGTACCCGTCCGCCGGATCACCGACCTGGGCCGGACCAGGACGATCGCGGGCTGGCTGATCGGGCTGGCCGGTCCGCCGCTGATGGCGATCGTGCTGACGGCGATCGGCGGGCTTGGGCTCTCCACCGACATGCTGCTGTTCCTGTCGCTGACGGTGTGCGCAGCCCTGGTCGGTGGGCTGCTGCCGGCGATCGGCTCGGCGCTGGTCGGCTCCTCCGTGCTGAACTACTACTTCACGCCGCCGGTGCACACGTTCACCATCAACGAGCCGCAGAACATCATGGCGGTGGCGATATTCACCATCGTCGGCATCTCGGTGGCGTCCGTGGTGGACCTGGCGGCCCGGCGCACCCATCAGGCGGCCCGCAGCCAGACCGAGGCGCAGACGCTCAGCGCGCTGGCCGGCACCGTGCTGCGCGGGGCGCCGAACGGCGACGGGGTGCTGACCGCGCTGATGGAGCAGGTCCGGGAGACCTTCGGACAGGAGAGCGCCGCCCTGCTGGAGCGTGCCGATCCGCTCGGCCCGTGGGTGCCGGTGGCCGCGGCCGGCCCGCGGCCACCGGACCGGCCGGAGGAGGCCGACGTGGACGTCCCGGTCGGCGACAGCCTGGCGCTGGTGCTGCGCGGCCGGGTGCTGCCGGGGGCGGACCGGCGTCTGCTCGGGGCCTTCGCCGCGCAGGCCGCCGTGGTGCTGGAGCGCCGCCGGCTGTCCCGGGAGGCGGCCGCGGCCCGGCGGGAGGCCGAGGGCAACCGGATCCGGACCGCCCTGCTGGCCGCCGTCTCGCACGACCTGCGCACCCCCCTCGCGGGCATCAAGGCCTCGGTGACCTCGCTGCGCGCCGCGGACGTCGAGTGGGACCCGGAGGACGAGGCCGAGCTGCTGGCCGGGATCGAGGCCGGGGCCGACCGGCTGGACCACCTGATCAACAACCTGCTCGACATGAGCCGGCTGCAGACCGGGACCGTCACCCCGCTGATCCAGGAGACCGACCTGGACGAGGTGGTGCCGTACGCGCTCGGTGGCGTGGCGCCGGGGTCTGTCCGGCTGGACGTCCCGGAGACGCTGCCGATGATCCGGGCCGACGGCGGGTTGCTTGAGCGCTCGCTGGCCAACCTGGTCGAGAACGCCGTCAAGTACAGCCCGGACGGCGTCAAGGTGCTCGTGAAGGCCGACGTCCTGGAGCAGCCGGGGGTGCCGAACCGGGTCGAGCTGCGGATCGTGGACCGCGGGCCGGGCGTGCCCGAGGAGGCCAAGGAGAAGATCTTCGCGCCGTTCCAGCGCTACGGCGACGCGCCGCGCGGCGCCGGCGTGGGCCTCGGGCTCGCGGTGGCGCGCGGCTTCGTCGAGGCGATGGACGGTAGCGTCACCGCCGAGGACACCCCCGGCGGCGGTCTCACCATGGTCGTCAGTCTGCCCGCCGTCGAACGGCCGCCGGAGCCGCCGGAGCCGGAGGAGCCGGGCGGGGCGCACGGCGACGGCAGCGGTCCGCTGTCGGAGCTGATCACATGAGAACCGGCGCGCCGGCCGGGCCTCCGGCTCCCGGGCGCCGTACGTCGTACCGCAAGCCAGTCCCACAGTCCTCAACCCAGACAGCCCTGAAAGGCGGAGCCCGTCAATGACCCGGGTCCTCGTCGTGGACGACGAACCGCAGATCGTCCGCGCGCTGGTGATCAACCTCAAGGCCCGCAAGTACGAAGTGGACGCGGCCCACGACGGCGCGAGCGCGCTGGAGCTGGCCGCCGCCCGCCATCCGGACGTGGTCGTCCTCGACCTGGGCCTGCCCGACATGGACGGGGTCGAGGTGATCCGGGGACTGCGCGGCTGGACCAGGGTGCCGATCATCGTGCTGTCGGCCCGGCACGCCTCGGACGAGAAGGTCGAGGCCCTGGACGCTGGGGCCGACGACTACGTGACCAAGCCGTTCGGCATGGACGAGCTGCTCGCCCGGATGCGGGCTGCCGTGCGGCGGGCCGAGCCGGTGGCCGGTGAGGCCGACTCGCTGGTCGTCACCGAGAGCTTCACGGTCGACCTCGCGGCCAAGAAGGTCAACCGGGACGGCGCCGACGTCCGCCTCACCCCGACCGAGTGGCACCTGCTGGAGGTGCTGGTCCGCAACGCCGGGCGGCTGGTCAGCCAGACCCAGCTGCTCCAGGAGGTGTGGGGCCCCGCCTACCGCACGGAGACCAACTACCTGCGGGTCTACCTCGCCCAGCTGCGCCGCAAGCTGGAACGCGACCCCTCGCACCCGCGCCACTTCATCACCGAGCCGGGCATGGGATACCGGTTCGAGAGCTGACCGCCGTTGCCCCCGGCGGCTGAACGGCCTGCCGCCGGGGGCCCGGAAACCGGTACCCTTCCGGCATGAGTGGTGACAACAGCAGCGGCCAGCCCCAGGGGCGGTTCCGCCGCATGCTCAGTCGGCTGACCTCCTCGGCCGAGGAACTGGACGCGGAGGACCTGCGCCAGGAGAGCGCCGCGGAGTCGGGATGCACGCCGATCGCCGGCTGCGCGGACCGCGAGCTGGTCACCGTCGCGGGCACGCTGCGCACGGTGACGCTCCGCCCGCGGGCCGGGGTGCCGGCCCTGGAGGCCGAACTATTCGACGGCACCGAGGCGCTGGACGTGGTCTGGCTCGGCCGCCGCTCGATCGCGGGCATAGAACCCGGCCGCAAGCTGGTCGCCAGCGGTCGGATCAGCCACGCACGCGGGCGCCGCGTGCTGTTCAACCCCCGCTACGAGCTGCGTCCGGTCGGACACGGGAGCGAATGAGCGTGAGCAACCAGCCCGGCGGCGACGCCGCCGCCCAGCTCGACCCGGTCCGTGACGCGGCAGCGGAGGAAGCCGCTCGCAAGGCAGCCTCCAAGGAGGCCGCCGACACCGTCCTGCAGGCCTTCGGCGGCGTGCGCGGCATGATCGACATGACGCTGCCCGGCCTGGTCTTCATCGTCACGTACAACCTCACCCACCAGGTCAGTGCCGCCGCGTGGGCCGCGCTCGGCCTGAGCGCCCTGTTCGTGGTGGTCCGGCTGGCGAAGCGGGAGACCATCCAGCACGCCTTCAGCGGGGTCTTCGGGGTCGCGCTCGGGGCCTGGATCGCGATGAAGAGCGGCAAGGCCGAGGACTTCTACCTGCCCGGCCTGCTCTGGAACGTCGGCTACTGCATCGCCCTGGCGGCCTCCGCCCTGGTGCGCTGGCCGATGATCGGCGTGATGCTCGGCCCGATCACCGGTGAGATGTTCACCTGGCGCAAGGAGAACCCGGGCCGCCTCGCCGCCTACACCAAGGCGACCTGGGCCTGGGTGGTGATCATGGGCCTCAAGCCGGTGATCCTCTTCCCGCTGTACTTCACCCACAACGTCAACCTGCTCGGCTGGCTCAAGGTCGCCCTCGGCATCCCGCCGATGCTGCTGGCGATGTACGTCACCTGGCAGATCCTGCTGAAGGCGCCGCCGCCGATCAAGGCGCAGCTGGACGAGGACGAGGAGGAGCCGGCGAAGTAGCCGCCTCCACCGGAGCCGGGCGGCGCGCCGCACACGGCGAGCCCGGCACGGCGATCCCGGCATCGAGAACCCGGCACGGAGAGCCGGACACCGCGGCCAAGCCACGGCGAAGGGCCCGCACCCCACGGGGTGCGGGCCCTTCGCCGTGTGGTCCGCGCGCGGACCGCGGGGCCGCTACTGGGCGCCGGAGGTGGCCGACAGCAGCTCCTCCAGCTCCTCCTCGCGCTCCTGCGCGGCGACGAAGAGCAGTTCGTCGCCGCCCTCCAGGGTGTCGTCCTTGCCCGGCACGAGCACCCGGCCCTCGCGGATGATGGTCACCAGCGCGGTGTCCTGCGGCCAGGCCACGTCCCCGACCCGGGTGCCGACCAGCTCGGTGTCCGAGGCCAGGGTGAGTTCGACCAGGTTGGCGTTGCCCTGGCTGAAGCGCATCAGGCGGACCAGGTCGCCGACGCTGACCGCCTCCTCGACCAGGGCGGACATCAGTCGCGGGGTGGACACGGCCACGTCCACGCCCCAGGACTCGTTGAAGAGCCACTCGTTCTTCGGGTTGTTCACCCGGGCGACCACCCGCGGCACCGCGTACTCGGTCTTGGCGAGCAGCGAGACGACCAGGTTGACCTTGTCGTCACCGGTCGCGGCGATCACCACGTGGCAGCGCTGCAGGGCGGCCTCGTCCAGCGAGGTGATCTCGCAGGCGTCGGCCAGCAGCCACTCCGCCATCGGGACCCGCTCCACCGAGATGGAGTTCGGGTTCTTGTCTATCAGCAGGACCTCGTGGCCGTTCTCCAGCAGCTCGCCCGCGATCGAGCGGCCCACGGCACCGGCCCCGGCAATGGCGACCCGCATCAGTGACCCTCCTCCTTCGGCCCCTGCGCGAACGCGGCCTCGACGGCCGTCAGGTCGGCCCGGCGCAGCATCACGTGCACCAGGTCGCCCTCCTGCACCACCATCTGCGGCGTGGGCAGGATGCCCTCGCCGAGTCGGGTGACGAACGCCACCCGGGCACCGGAGGCCTCCTCCAGCTCGCCGAACCGGTGGCCGATCCAGCGCGGGTCGTAGGCGACCTCGGCCAGCTGGACGCTGCCGCTCGGGTCCTGCCAGAGCGGCTCGGCGCCGCTCGGCAGCAGTCGGCGCAGCATCTGGTCGGCCGTCCAGCGGACGGTCGCCACGGTCGGGATGCCCAGGCGCTGGTACACCTCGGCGCGGCGGGGGTCGTAGATCCGGGCGGCGACGTTCTCGACGCCGAAGTTCTCCCGGGCCACCCGAGCGGCGATGATGTTGGAGTTGTCGCCGCTGGAGACGGCGGCGAAGGCGCCGGCCTCCTCGATGCCGGCCTCGCGCAGGGTGTCCTGGTCGAAGCCGACGCCGGTCACCCGGCGCCCGTTGAACCCGGCGCCCAGCCGACGGAAGGCGGTCGGGTCCTGGTCGACCACGGCCACCGAGTGGCCCTGTTTCTCCAGCGCTCTCGCGAGGGCCGAGCCCACGCGGCCGCAGCCCATGATGACGATGTGCACCGGCGCTACCTCACCCGTTCCGTCGGGGTACTGACCTGCGCAAACACCGTTCATCTCCCTTTCCCGCCCGGCTACCCGGGGCGAGCGTTCTCGTGGGGCGCCGGCCCCGGCAACACCGGCCAATCCGAGTGTTGCCCACCGACTCGTATCCGACACGCTAGCCGGTCCGTAGAACGCAGTCGCGACGAAGGGGGGGACAAACGGCGGAGCCTCGTCCGGGGAACCCCTACGATTCCTTAACGTGCCTATGCCGAAAGACCTTCCGAAACGCATCCTGATCGGGCGAGCGCTGCGCAGCGACAAGCTGGGCGAAACCCTTCTTCCCAAGCGGATCGCGCTGCCCGTGTTCGCCTCGGACGCGCTCTCCTCGGTCGCGTACGCCCCCGAGGAGATCCTGCTCACGCTCTCCGTGGCGGGCGCCTCGGCGATCCACTTCTCGTGGCAGATCGGCCTCGTGGTCGCGATCGTCATGCTCGCCGTGGTCGCCTCGTACCGCCAGAACGTGCACGCCTACCCGAGCGGTGGCGGCGACTACGAGGTCGCGACCGTCAACCACGGGCCCGCCGCCGGGCTGGTGGTCGCCAGCGCGCTGATGGTGGACTACGTGCTCACCGTGGCCGTGTCCACCACCTCGGGCGTCGCCAACGTCGTCTCCGCCGTCCCCGCGCTGCGGGGCCACGAACTGACCGTGTCGGTCGTCGTGGTCGTCCTGCTGATGGGGATGAACCTGCGCGGGGTGCGCGAGTCCGGCACGGCCTTCGCCGTCCCCACCTACGCCTTCATGATCGGCGTCATAGGAATGGTCGGGTACGGGTTCTTCCGGCACTTCGTGCTGGGTCAGGACATGCCGGCCGAGAGCTCCGGTTTCACGCTGGAGGCCACCGCGGGCAACGCCTCGCTGGGCGGCTTCGCGCTGGTGTTCCTACTGCTGAAGTCGTTCTCCTCGGGTTGTGCCGCGCTCACCGGCGTGGAGGCGATCTCCAACGGCGTGCCGGCCTTCCGCAAGCCCAAGAGCAAGAACGCCGCGACGACGCTGCTGATGATGGCGAGCATCGCCGTGGTGATGTTCATGGGCATCATCTGGCTGGCCCGGCTGACCGGTGTCCAGATGGCCGAGAACCCGGCCGAGCAGCTCGGCGGGGCCGCGTCCGGCTACCACCAGAAGACCGCGCTGGCCCAGATCAGCGAGGCCGTGTTCAGCAACTTCACGCCCGGCTTCTACTTCGTCGCCGCCGTGACCGGCCTGATCCTGGTGCTGGCCGCCAACACCGCCTTCAACGGCTTCCCGGTGCTCGGCTCGATCCTGGCCCAGGACCGCTACCTGCCGCGTCAGCTGCACACCCGCGGTGACCGGCTGGCGTTCTCCAACGGCATCATCCTGCTGGCGATCGCCGCGATCCTGTTCATCATCGCCTTCGACGCGGACCCGAACCGGCTGATCCAGCTCTACATCGTCGGCGTCTTCGTCTCCTTCAACATGAGCCAGTCCGGGATGATCCGGCACTGGACCAGGCTGCTGCGCACCGAGACCGACCCGGCCAAGCGCCGTCACATGCAGCGCAGCCGGGCGATCAACACCTTCGGCCTGGTGATGACGATGGCCGTGCTGATCGTCGTCCTGGTCACCAAGATCAGCCACGCCTGGATCGCGATCGCGGCGATGGTCGTGCTGTTCGTGATGATGAAGGGCATCCGCCGCCACTACGACCGGGTCTCCACGGAGCTCATCGCGGCCGAGGAGCCGGACGACGTGGTGCTGCCCACCCGTGTGCACGCCATCGTGCTGGTCTCCAAGCTGCACAAGCCGGCGCTGCGCGCCCTCGCGTACGCGAAGCTGGCCCGCGCGCACACGCTGGAGGCCGTCACGGTCAACGTGGACCCGGCCGACACGGCCGCGCTGCGCCAGGAGTGGGACGAGCGGGGCATCGAGGTGCCGCTGAAGGTGCTGGACTCGCCGTTCCGCGAGATCACCGGGCCGGTCCTCGACTACGTGAAGAACCTGCGCCGCAGCAGCCCGCGCGACGTGGTGTCGGTCTACATCCCCGAGTACGTGGTCGGCCACTGGTACGAGCATCTGCTGCACAACCAGAGCGCGCTGCGGCTCAAGGGGCGGCTGCTGTTCAAGCCCGGGGTGATGGTCACCTCGGTGCCGTGGCAGCTGGAGTCCTCGGAGCGGCGCAAGCCGCAGAAGGCCTGGTCCGCGCCCGGTGCCGTCCGCCGTGGCGAGCCCCGGGCGCCGAAGGCCGTACAGTCGAAGGATTCCGTCTCCGCCGGCGCGAGCGCCGGCGAAACCTCCGACCGCAGCAAGGACTCCTCCCAGTGACCCGCAACACTCCGCCCCGCTCCTCGGGCTCCTCCGGCAAGGGCTCCCGCCGGGGCGGCTCCCAGCCCGGGCAGGTCGCCCGGCCGCGCTGGGGCCGGCCGTCCCGTCCGGAGGCCACCGACCGCGACGGCCTGACCGCGCGGACGGCGCCGATCGTCCCGGGGGAGCAGACGCCGGCGGAGGACCGGACGCCGAACCGGGGCCCGGCCGCCAAGGGCGCGGGCAAGGGCGCCGGGACGGGCGGGGCCGGCAAGGGCGCCGCGGGTGGTGCTGCCGGGGCCAAGGGCGGCGCCGGCGGTGCCCGGAAGGCGCCGCGCAAGCAGGCGGTGCGGCCGCCCAAGGCGCTGCGCACCGCCGCGCCCGCGCGGCGGCCCGAGGCGCCGTCCGGCGAGCCGCTGGCCGGGCAGCGCTACGAGGTCGAGGTCGGCCCGGTCGCGCACGGCGGCGGGCACTGCGTGGCCCGGCACGAGGGGCGGGTGCTGTTCGTGCGGCACGCGCTGCCCGGCGAGAAGGTCGTCGCGCTGGTGACCGACGGCACCACCACCTCGCGGTTCCTGCGGGCCGACGCGGTGGAAGTCCTGGAGCCCGCCAAGGACCGGATCGAGGCGCCCTGCCCGTTCGCCGGGCCGGGCAAGTGCGGCGGTTGCGACTGGCAGCACGTCACCCCGGGCGGGCAGCGCAAGCTCAAGGCGGCGGTGCTGACCGAGCAGCTGGCCAAGCTGGCCGGGCTCACCCCGGCCGAGGCGGGCTGGGACGGCAGCGTCGAGCCGGTCGGCGGCAAGCTCCCGGCCGGGCAGGTGCCGGCCTGGCGCACCCGGGTCCAGTACGCGGTGGACCCGGGGAGCGGGAAGGTCGGACTGCGCAAGCACCGCTCGCACGAGGTGCAGCCGGTGGACCGCTGCCTGATCGCCGCCGAGGGCGTCACCGAGCTGGGCATCGAGGCCCGGGACTGGCCGGGCGTGGCGAGCGTCGAGGCGATCGCCGCGACCGGTTCCTCGGACCGCCAGGTGGTGCTGACCCCGCGCGACGGCGCCCAGCTGCCGCTGGTCGAGCTGGACAAGCCGGTGTCGATCGCCCGGGTGGACGACCAGGGCGACGTGCACAAGGTGCACGGGCGCGGCTTCGTCCGCGAGCGGGCGGCCGGACGGACCTGGCGGGTCAGCAACGGCGGCTTCTGGCAGATCCACCCGGAGGCGCCGGACACCCTGGTGGACGCCGTGCTGGACGGGCTGGACCCGCAGTGGGGCGAGAACGCGCTCGACCTGTACTGCGGCGTCGGCCTGTTCGCGGGCGCGCTGGCCGACCGGGTCGGCGAGGAGGGCGCGGTGCTCGGCATCGAGTCCGCCAAGCAGGCCGTGGTCGACGCCCGGCACAACCTGGCCGCGCTGGACAACGTGCGGATCGAGTGCGACCGGGTCGAGACGCTGCTGCCGCGCACCGGCATCACCGCCACCGACCTGATCGTCCTGGACCCGCCGCGCTCGGGTGCCGGGCGCGAGACCGTGGCGCACCTGGTCGGCCTGGAGGCGCGCCGGATCGCGTACGTGGCCTGTGACCCGGCGGCGCTCGCCCGGGACCTGAAGTTCTTCCGCGAGGGCGGCTACCGGCCGGTGTCGCTGCGGGCCTTCGACCTGTTCCCGATGACGCACCACTTCGAGTGCGTGGCGATCCTGGAGCCCGCCGGGGAGTGACCGGACGGTCGAGGAGGCGGCACCCCGTGTGTACGGGGGCCGCCTCTTCGGCGTTTTCGGTGCTCGGTCACTCGTTGTGCTCCTCCTCGTCGACGCTGTGCGGAAGGTCGATGCCGTGCTGGGCGGCGAGCCGCAGGAGGGAGGCGATCCGGCCCTCGTACGCCTGGACGCCGTCGGCGTCCCCTTCGGCCCGTGCCGCCGCGAGGTCCTGCCGGGCCCGGGCGAGCTGCTGGCGCAACTCCTGGTCGAACATGGCTGTCATTGCCGGCCTCCACACCGGTCGGTGCCGCTCGGGGGAACGCTCAGGGGAGTTCAGAGTCCCGGATGGTGAAGGACTCTTCAAGTCTCGCTCGTCCTGCCGGGGGTGGGGCGGCGGTGGGCGGGTATGGAAGGTGGGCGGCCCGGCGCGGCCCGGTGCGGTGGCGGGCGGGGTCCCGGTGACGGGTCCGGGCGGCGACAGGCGAGGGCTCGGTGACGGGGAGGTTGCGTGGGGGCGTGCGGCAGGTGTGCGGGCGGTGTGCGCGCGCCCTTGTTGTGCTAGCACTTCAGCGCTAGCTTGAGGGTCATGGCCAAGAAGCAGCTGAACGTCCGCGTGGACGCCACGACCGCGGAGATGGCCCGGGAACGGGCGGAGCAGCAGGGGATCAGCATGAACCAGTACATCGAACGCCTCGTCCAGCAGGACATGGGCGAGTCCGGCCGGGCCTTCGTCGACGCGGCCGCGCAGTTCATGAAGGAGTACGAGACGGCCTTCCTCGCCGAGTTCGGGGAGCCGGGCGACCTCCAGGACGTGCGCCGTTGAACCTGGAGGTCGACCTCTCATGGCTGCTCATGACCGCGGAGCAGTACACGCCCGGTGACCCGCAGGTCACCGACTACGGCTCCCTGCTCGCGGCCGTCACCCGGCACCAGGCCGAGATATTCGACATCGCCGTCTACCCCGAGCCCCAGGACCGCGCCGCCGCGCTGATGCACCAGCTGATCCGGGTGCCGGCCCTGGAGAAGACCAACGAGCTCTTCGCGACCGCCGTCGCGTACGCCTACCTCGTCGCCAGCGGCTGCACCGTCGCCACCACCGCCCGCGAGGTGCGCAGCCTCTCCCGGGCCATCCGCGAAGGACGGCTCGGGGTGTCCGGTGTCGCCGAGCGGCTGGCGGCGTGGGTGGTGGACGAGGCCGAGGGGGAGGGCGTCAGCGGGGCGGACGAGGAGGACGAGGACGACGACTGACCGTCGCCCCCGTCCGCGTCGGCGTCCCAGCCCCCTTTCCGTCCCCGTGGTCGCCGTGCCCGCCGCCCTCCGCTCGTCCGGGCCGGCCGGTTCCGGGCCCGGTCAGGCGCCGGGTGCGGCGGGCTCGGCGATCAGGGCCGTCGCGCAGGGGCGGAAACCCGCCCGGCGGTAGATCCGGGCGACGTCCTCGTCGGCGGCGGACAGGAACACCGTCCGCGCGCCGTGGGCCCGGGCGTGCGCGACCAGGGCCGCGGTGACCGCGAGGCCGAGGCCCCGGCGGCGCGCGACGGGCAGGGTGCCCACGCCGACCACCTCGGCGACCGGGCCGACCGGGATGTACTGGCCCGCGCACAGCGCCGAGCGGTCCCTCAGCGCGGCGGCCAGCACGGTGGTGCCGTCGGTGATCCGCCGAGCGATCCGCGCCACGCCGTCCTCGGCGCGCAACGCCGCCACGCTCTGCGCCAGTTCGGGCGCGCCGGCGGTGCCGATGGCCGTGCCCCGCGAGCCGAAGGCCACGTGCGGGACGGCAACCGCTTCCGCCAGCTCGGGAGCGTCCGCGTCCAGCACCCGTACCCGGACCCCGTCCGGCAGCGCCGGCGCGCCGGCCGGTTCGTCCTGCGGGCGCAGCACCAGCAGCGGGTGCTCATGCACCGTCAGGCCCGCCTCCTCCACGGCCGCGCGCAGCTCGGGGTTCTGCTCGGCCACCCACTCGAAAGCCTCCGGCGCGCCCAGCTCGCGCTGGCGCTCCAGCACCCGGCGGACGTCCTCGGCCGTGGCGGCCGGGCCGTCGTGGCCGAGGGTGGGGCGGGCGTAGTAGTGCCAGCCGGTCTCGCCCCGGCGGACGAAGAGGGTCAGCGGGCCGAAGTCCTCGGCCCGGGCGGCGCTGCGCGGTGCGGCGTCGTAGTAGCGCTCGATCTCGTCGAGGAGGGGTCCGTCGGGGGCATGATCAGCAGAAGTCACGGCGTGCATCCAAGCAGGGGCGCGGGTGGGCTGCCAGCGATTAACGGAGGCCCGTCCGGGCGGTCGGGGTCGTTCCGACGCGGCCCGGGCGCCGATTGTTGCCGAACGCTTACCCGCTCGCAGCGATCTTGTGCGCACACGGCGTGCATGCTGATGCCTTTACAGCTCTGCCGAGGGGGACGGCGGACGTCTGCACTCGGCGAGGCAAGGGGGAAGACAGGCCCATGAGGCTCTGCTTTCTGGTGGAGGAACACTACCGGCACGACGGCATGCCGCTCGACGTGGTACGCCGGCTCACCGCGTGGGGGCACCGGGTGGACGTGCTGCGCCCCGGGGACTCGCTGCTGGCGATCTCCGAGGCGGTCCGGGCCGGGAGCCACGACGCCTGGGTGCTCAAGACCGTCTCCGGCGGCCCCGGGTTGACCCTGCTGGAGGCGGCCGCCGCCGTCGGTCTCACCACGGTGAACGACGTGCGCTCGATCCGCGGCGTCCGGGACAAGGCGCTCGCCGCGGTGATCGGCCGCACCCGCGGGCTGCCCGTCCCGGTGACGTACGCGGCCGCCCGCTGGGAGCGGCTGGCGGAGATCCCGGCCGCCGAGTACCCGCTGGTGGTCAAGCCCGCCGACGGCAGCTCGGGGCGCGCCGTCCGGCTGGTGCGCAACCCCGACCACCTGCTGGAGGTCGGGCCGGAGCTGGCCGGGGAGGGGCTGCTGATCGCCCAGCCGTACGTGCCGAACTCCGGGACCGACCTCAAGGTGTACTGCGTCGACGGCGAGTTCTACGCGACGGAACGTTCCTCTCCGCTGCACCCCGGGCAGGGCGTCCGGGAGCGGCAGGTGCCGCTGCCGGGGAGCGTCGCGCGGATCGTGGCGCAGGTCGGTGAGGTGTTCGGGCTCGACCTGTACGGCGTCGATGTGTTGCTCGGGCCGGACGGGCCCGTGGTGGTCGACATCAACGACTTCCCGAGCTTCCGGCAGGTGCCGGACGCGGTCTCCCGGGTCGCCCGGGCGGTGCTGCGGCTCGCGCGCAGCGGTACCGCCGTGTCGGTGCCCGGCGAGCCCGTCGCGCTGGTGGACGCGGGTGGCGCCGCGTACGGTCGACTGGGCTTCGGCAGCGGGGAGTTGCTGTGAGGGTCGGGCTGATCGCGGGGGATCCGGGACACCCGCTGCTGGCGGCGACGGCCGCACTGCTGGTGGAGCGGGGGCACGAGGTGGTGGCCGTCCCGCCGGTGGAGCCCACGGGCGGGGGCGGTGAGCTCGCGGGCAGCGGAGGTGGGCTCGCGGGCAGCGGCGGTGCGTGCGCGGGTGGGGGCGGTGAGCTCGCGGACGTCTATCTGCTGAAGGCCCGGACGCCCCGGGCACTGGCGCTGGCCCGGGAGTTGGAGCGGCGGGGCGCGCCCGTGGTGAACTCGGCGGCGGCGACGGAGCTCTGCCAGGACCGGGTGCGGATGGCCGACCTCGCGCGCGCCGCCGGGTTGCCGTTCGCGGCGACGGCCGACGCCGGGCGGCTGGGCGAACTCCCCGATCCGTCCTACCCGTTCGTGGTCAAGAGCCGGCGCAGCAGGCGCCACGACCTGGTCGCCCGGGTCGACGGCCCGGACCGGCTGCGCGAACTCGCCGAACAGTGGCCCGGGGAACCCGTCGTCACCCAGCCGTTCGTCCCCGGGACCGGCTGGGACCAGAAGCTGTGGGTGATCGACGGGCGGGTGTTCGCGGCCCGGCGGCGGTCCGAGCTCGCCTCCGCGGCGGGGCGGTCGGGGCCGGCGGAGGACTGGGAGCCGCCCGCCGACCGGGCCGCGCTCGCGCTGCGGGTCGGCGAGGTGTTCGGGCTCGACGTGTACGGGGTCGACCTGCTGGACGGCGCGGCCGAGCCCGTCATCGTGGACGTCAACGCCTTCCCCGGAGCCCGGGGCCGGTCCGGCGCGCCCGAGGCGCTCGCCGAACTCGCGCTGCGGGTCGCGGCGGGGCGGGGGCGGGTGCTCGTGGCGGGCGGGCGGTAGCCGGACGGGTCGGCGGGCGTCGTGGTCGGCAGGTCGGCGGACGGCGGGCGTCGTGGTCGGGCGGGCCGGGTCGTTAGGCTGGCTGGCGCCCCGACCGGCCGGGGCGTACGGCGAGAGAAGACGGAACGTTGCTGCAGGACATCGAGCCCTACCTGGCCTGCCCCCTCTGCGCGCAGGCCCTCACCCGGCACGACCGCAGCCTGCGCTGCCCCGCCGGGCACAGCTTCGACCTCGCCAAGCAGGGCTACGTCAGCCTCCTCGCCGGCGACGCCCACACCGGCACCGGAGACACCGCGGAGATGGTCGCCGCCCGGGCGGACTTCCTCGCCGCCGGGCACTACCGGCCCATCGCGGACGCCCTCGCGGAGGCCGCGGTCGCGGCGGCCCCCGTGCCGGGTGGTGCGCCCGACGGGCTGGTCGCCGACCTCGGTTCCGGGACCGGTCACTACCTGGCCCAGGTCCTGGACGCCCTACCGGACCGGGTCGGAGCGGCGCTCGACATCTCCAAGTACGCGCTGCGGCGTGCCGCCAAGGCGCACCCGCGGGTCGGCGCCGTGGTCTGCGACGCCTGGCGACCGCTGCCGCTGCGCGACGCCTCCGCCGAGCTGATGCTGAACGTCTTCGCGCCGCGCAACGGGCCCGAGATCCGCCGGGTGCTGCGCCCCGGCGGCACCCTGCTGCTGGTCTCGCCCACCGCCCGCCACCTGCGCGAACTCGTGGATGCGCTGGGGCTGTTGTCGGTGGACGAGGAGAAGCAGCGGCGGATCGACGAGAAGCTCGGGCCGTACCTGACGCCGGTGGGGCGCCGGGAGGTCGAGTTCACCCTGCGGCTCGGCCCGCAGGACGTGCGCACCGTCGTCGGCATGGGGCCCAGCGCCTGGCACACCGACCCGGAGCGGCTGGATGCCGCGCTCGCCGCGCTGCCGGACCCGGTCGAGGTGGCCGCCTCCGTGACGGTGGCCGGCTACCGGCGCTGAGGGCGTCCGGGGACGAGGCGGGGGCCGCTTCCGAGCGGATCCCGGGGACCCCCGGGGCGCTCCGGCGCTCTGCGGGGCGTTCAGGTGATGTGCGGGGCGTTCCGGCGCTCTCCCGGGGCGTTCCAGGACGGCTGCGCGCCCGGTCGGGGCGGGTGGTCAGCCGGTCGGGGTGGGGCGCCTCGTTGGGATGAATCTGCCGAGCAGGCACGTTTCTGCCGGTCGGCCTGCGGCTAACGTCCGACGGGTGAACCGCGACGCCACCAGGCCCGCTGGGCCGGCCCCCCTCCGACCGGGTGCCCCGGGGCCCGACAGGTCGCCCGTACCACGCCCCACCGTCGAGGAGCTCCGGCTGACCTCGTTCAAGTCCTACCGGCGCGCGGTCCTGCCCCTCGCGCCCCTCACCGTGCTCCACGGGCCCGCTGGGGTCGGCAAGTCCAACGCCCTCGACGCGCTCGCGGTGCTCTCCCGGCTCGCGCTCGGCGAGGAGATCGCCGACTCGCTGGACGGGCTGCCCGACCGCACCGGCCCGCTCGCCCTGCCCGTCCGGGGCGGCCTGGCCGGCTGCGTGCCGCACGGGCGGGACGCGATCATCCTCGGCTGCACCGTCCGCTCCCCGCACGGCCGGGTCCGGCTCGACGTCGTGATCCGCACCGACGGCCCGGTCCGGATCGCCCGGGAATCGCTCACCCTCGGCGGCCGGACCCTCATGGACACCGGCGAGCAGGACCTCCGCAGCCACCGGGTCAACGTCTGCTGGCACAACGACACCCGCCAGGGTGACATCCGGGCGCCCTTCCCCAGCGGCACCATGATCACCGCGCAGCTGCCGCTGCGGGTCGCGGGGTCGTCGGCCGGCGAGTGCCTGGTCCTGGCCGCTGCCGAGGACCTGCTCACCGCGTTGCGCGAGGTCTTCCCGCTGCACCCCGTCCCCGCTCTGATGCGCGGCTGGGCCACGGCCGACCCGCAGGCCCGGCTGCGCGGCAACGCCGCCAACATCTCCGCCGTCATCGCCCGGCTCAGCGAGGAGTGCCAGCGCCGGTACGGGCAGCTCCTGCGCGTCGTGCAGTCCGCCGCGCCGCACCCGCTGCTCGGGCTCACCGTGGCCGAACGGGAGACCGACGCGGGTGTGCGGCGCGTCCTGGCGGTCTTCGACGAGGGAGTCCTCGGGCGCACCGGGGCCGACCAGGCCTCCGACGGCATGCTGCGCCACCTCGCGTTCGCCGCGGTGCTGCTGACCGGCGCGGGAGTGCTCGACCTCGACGTGGCCGCCGAGGTGCCGTGGGCGCAGCGGCAGCTCACCGTGCTGGCCGAGGACCTGGGAGCCGGGCTCTCCGCCGAGCAGACCGCCACGCTGCTGCGGCTGGCCCGGGACATGGCGGAGCGCAGCCAGCTGCGGGTGGTGGCGGCGCTGCAGGAGCCGACGGCGGTGCGGGCGGCGCTGGACGCGGGCGGCGCGCGGGCGGGCGGGGCGCTGGTGGTCGAGTGCCGACGCGATCCGGCCTCGGGGTTCACGGTGCTGCGGCCGGAGACGGTTCCGGTGCCGGGCCGGGTGCCGCCCCAGGGCGGGCGCGGGGAGGCGGTCGACGGGGACGTGGTGACGGGGGACGCGGTGCCGGACGAGGGTCCGGTGACGGAGGACCCGGTGGCCCAGGGGCGGGCGGCCGAGGGGGTCGGGCCGGGGGTGGAGGGGCCCGGGGCGTCGGCGGGCGGCGATGCGGTAGACCTGGAGGGGTGAGCGAACGAGTGACGGGACCGGGGGAGCCGACCCTGGAGGACCTGCGGCAGCGGCTGGTGGACTTCGCCGCGGCCCGGCGGTGGCAGCCCTTCCACACGCCGAAGAACCTGGCGGCGGCGCTGTCCGTGGAGGCGGGGGAGCTGCTGGAGATCTTCCAGTGGCTGACGCCCGAGCAGGCGGCCGAGGTGATGGCCGAGGCGGAACGCGCTCACCGGGTGCGCGACGAGGTCGCCGACGTCCTGGCGTACCTGCTGCAGTTCTGCACGGCGGTCGGGGTGGATCCGCTGGAGGCCCTCGCGGCCAAGATCGAGCGGAACGAACTCCGCTTCCCGGTGCCGGACGGGCCGGTTGACGTCGACGGGACCGACTGAACGTCGACGGGACTGCCTGAGACCGACGGGACGGCCTGACGTCAACTCGGGTGTGGCAAACCACCCTTGCGAGGGACGAAAGTTATCCACAACCCCTGACTTGTCCACAGGTTCTGACAAGGCGGATGCGGCTTCGCGCTCCGCCTCGCACGCTGTCGCCGTGACCACCCGGCCCGCCACCGCGGGGCCCGGGTCGACGGTGACAGCGAGCGAGAGGAGCGGTGGCCATGCAGGCGCTGCGACTGATCAAGACGGCCCGGCACGCGGTGGCCGAGGCCAGGCACGTCCCGGATGTGCTGGCCGAGGCGCGGCAGGCCGCGCTGCTCACCGAGGCGGTGGGCGTCCGGCTGGCCGAGTCGGAGGACGAGGAGCTGACCGGGCTGGGCCAGCAGCTGGCCGAGGCGGGGGCGCACGCGGCGGTCTGCCTGGACCGCTCCGTCGTCCGGGCCGCCCTGGTGGGCGGGGGCCGGGCCGCGCGGCTCACCGAACTCGGCGAGCCGGCCGAGGCCTTGGGAGCGCTGGACGGGCTGCTGCGGGAGGTCGGGGAGACGCTCGTCGTGCTGGCCTGCGGGGCCGACACCGAGAGCCTCTACTGGACGTGCATCGACGGCGTCGACGCGATGTCGGAGTGCAAGGACCTCACCGGGCGGCTGCGCGAGGCGGCGGAGCGGGCCGGGGGAGCGGAGCGTACGGCGCCGGGCGGGGCGGAGCCCGAACCGGCCGACTGCGGCTCGCCGTTACTCGTCGTCCGGCTCGGCCCGCCCGACGGCGACCGTGCGACGGTCGACAGCACACGGGCAGACAGAGCGCGGGCAGACAGCGCACGGTGCGACAGAGCGCGGGGTGGCAGCCCGCCGGAGGCCGACGGGGCTCCGGACGACGACGGCCCGCCGGGGGCGGTCGGGCCCTCGGAGCGGGAGCGGGCGGCCGGCTACCGGGTGCCCGGGGCGGCCGGTGTCCCGGAGGTGTCCGTGCCGGTCGGATAGCTGTGGGGTTCGGCGTCCCGGACGCCGAAGGCCTGCAGTGCGGCGAGGTCCGCGGTCACCGAGGCGAGCAGTTCCTGCATCTGCTCCAGCAGGCTCGTGGGCGCGGCGGGCCCGGCCCAGACGCCGTCGGCCGAGCCGGTAGGGCTGCTCGGGAGCTGTGGCGTGGCAGAGGGTTCGGACATGGCGGGACCTCTTCGGTTCGGCGGTGCGGTGTGCCGCAGCGACCAACGAACCGTTCCGGCACCCGGTCACCGCACACCACTCGATGAGGTCCGACTCCGGTGCGCGGTAAGCCTCCCGGGTGACCCGGGGTTGCCGCCGCACCGGCCTCTGGGCTAGGCGCGCCGTCGTCCGAGCCGGGCCCGGCCGAGGGCGGAAGGAGAGCGGAAAGAGGGAACACCCACCCCTTGCCACTCTCAACCTATAGCGCATGGGGGGCCTTGCGGCAAGGCCCCGTCGTTGGCGCACAATCGCAGGCCTCAGATCGGAGCTGATGCCATGAACCCCCTGACCACCAGCGCGTTCGACCTTCCCGACCGTCTCGCCGCCAAGGCCGACCCGGCGTTGATCGGCGGCGACGAGCGGCACTTCGCGGCCATCGCGGAGAGCCTGGAGCAGACGGTCACCGAGCTGTCCGACCGCCTCGACGCCCTGCGCCGGGCACCGGGCGGCCTGGGCCGGGAGGCGATGGACCGGGACATCGAGGTGCACAAGCTGACCGGGCGGCTGCGTGCCCTGCGTCGCTTCGGTCTGGACCTGTGCCTCGGCCGCGTCGTCGGCGCGGACGACCCGGAGCCGGTGTACATCGGGCGGCTCGGCCTCACCGACAGCGAGGGACGCCGACTGCTGGTCGACTGGCGCTCACCCGCCGCCGAGCCCTTCTTCGCGGCGACCCACGCCGACCCGATGGGCCTGGTCAGCCGGCGCCGGTACCGCTGGAGCGGCGGCCGGATCGCCGACTACTGGGACGAGGTGTTCAGTGCCGAGGCGCGGGAGGGCCACGCCGCCCTGGACGACCAGTCCGCGTTCATCGCCAGTCTGGGCGGCAACCGCTCGGCCCGGATGCGGGACGTGCTGGCCACCATCCAGTCCGATCAGGACGCCATCATCCGGGCCGGCTCCCGGGGCGCCCTGGTGGTCGACGGCGGGCCGGGCACCGGAAAGACCGTGGTCGCCCTGCACCGCACCGCGTACCTGCTCTACTCCGATCCGCGGCTCGGCCACCGGCGCGGCGGCGTGCTGTTCGTCGGCCCGCACCAGCCGTACCTGGCCTACGTCGCCGACGTCCTGCCGAGCCTCGGCGAGGAGGGCGTGCGGACCTGCACCGTGCGCGATCTCGTCGCCGAGGGGGCGCGGGCGCGGGCCGAGGCCGATCCGGAGGTGGCCCGGCTGAAGTCCTCGGTCGACATGGTGAAGGCGATCGAGAAGGCCGTCCGGTTCTACGAGGAGCCGCCCGCCGAGGGGATGACGGTCACCACGTACTGGTCCGACCTCCGGCTGAGCGCCCAGGACTGGTCCGACGCGTTCGACGCGCCGGATCCGGGCACCCCGCACAACGAGGCGCGCGAGCAGATCTGGGAGGAGCTCGCCACGATCCTGATGGACAAGCTGGACACGGACGAGCAGGACGTGTCACCCGAGCTGTTCCGCCGCTCGCTGCGCCAGGACCGGGAGTTGGTGGAGACCCTCCACCGCGCCTGGCCGCTGCTCGACGCGGCCGATCTGGTCGGCGACCTCTGGTCGGTGCCCGCCTACCTGCGGATGTGCGCGCCCTGGCTCGACCCCGAGCAGGTCCGCGCGCTGCAGCGCAAGGACGCGCCCCAAGCCTGGACGCTGTCCGACCTGCCGCTGCTGGACGCCGCCCGCCAGCGGCTCGGAGATCCGGAGGAGGTGCGGCGTCGGCGCCGGCGCGAGGCCGCGGCCGCCGCGGAGCGCGCCCGCATGGCCGACGTCATCGGCGACCTGCTGCAGGCGGACGACGACGGCGAGGGGGCGGTGACGATGCTGCGCGGACGGGACCTCCAGGACAGCCTGGTGGACGAGAACGCCCTGCCCGTCGCCGATCCGGAACCGCTGGCAGGCCCGTTCGCGCACATCGTCGTCGACGAGGCGCAAGAGCTGACCGACGCGGAGTGGCAGATGCTCCTGCTGCGCTGCCCGTCCCGGAGCTTCACCATCGTCGGCGACCGCGCGCAGGCCAGACACGGCTTCAGCGAGTCCTGGCAGGAGCGGCTGGAGCGCATCGGGCTCGACCGCACCACGGTGGCCTCGCTGAGCATCAACTACCGGACGCCGGCGGAGGTCATGGCCGAGGCCGAACCCGCCATCCGGGCCGCGCTGCCGGACGCCAACGTGCCGACCTCCGTCCGCAGCGGCGGCGTTCCCGTCGTGCACGGGGCGGTGTCGGAGCTGGACGCGGTGCTGGACGGCTGGCTCGCCGAGCACGCCGAGGGCGTGGCCTGTGTGATCGGTGCCCCCGACTTCCGGCCCCGGCCGCAGATCCGGTCGCGGGTCCGGTCATTGACCCCGGAGCTCTCGAAGGGGCTCGAATTCGACCTGGTGGTCCTGGTCGATCCGGAGGCGTTCGGGGGCGGCGTCGAGGGCGCCGTCGACCGCTACGTCGCGATGACCCGGGCGACCCAGCGGCTGGTGGTCCTCAGGAGTTCGTGAGGCTGGAGAAGGCCGAGAGCAGAGGAGGCCGAGAGCAGAGGAGGCGGAGCGCTGAGAAGGCGGAGAGCCGGGTGGAGCACGGAGGAGGCGGAGGCCCAAGGAGGCGACCGGCGAGGCGGCGGACCGGGGGCCCGGAAGCGCGATCGGGGTCCGGCACCGTCGGCGCCGGACCCCGATCAGGACTCAACGGCCCCTGCTCACAGGTCAGTTGTGGGCGTGCAGGTCGGCGTTCAGACCGCCCCAGGACCCGGAGCGGGCGATGACCTCGACCGCGCCGGTCTGCGAGTTGCGGCGGAACAGCAGGTTGTCCTGGCCGGACAGTTCGACGGCCTTGGCCACCGTGCCGTCGGGGGTGGTGACCCGCGTGCCGGCGGTGACGTACAGGCCGGCCTCGACCACGCAGTCGCTGCCCAGCGAGATGCCGATGCCCGCGTTGGCGCCGAGCAGGCAGCGCTCGCCGACCGAGACGACCTGCTTGCCGCCGCCGGACAGGGTGCCCATGATCGAGGCGCCGCCGCCGATGTCGCTGTGGTCGCCGACGACGACGCCCGCGCTGATCCGGCCCTCGACCATGGAGGTGCCCAGCGTGCCGGCGTTGAAGTTGACGAAGCCCTCGTGCATCACGGTGGTGCCGGCGGCCAGGTGCGCGCCGAGCCGGACGCGGTCGGCGTGGGCGATGCGCACACCGGTCGGGGCGACGTAGTCGGTCATCCGCGGGAACTTGTCGACCCCGTACACGGCCAGCTGGCCGCCCTGGGCGCGCACGGCGAGGCGGGCCTGCTCGACCTTGTCCACCGGGACGGGGCCGATGCTGGTCCACGCGACGTTGGCCAGCAGGCCGAAGATGCCGTCCAGGTTCTGGCCGTGCGGCTTGACCAGTCGGTGGCTGAGCAGGTGCAGGCGCAGGTACACGTCGTGCGTGTCGAGCGGCTTCTCGTCCAGCGAGGCGATGGTGGTGCGCACGGCGACCACCTCGACGCCGCGGCGCGCGTCGGCGCGCAGCGCCTCGGCCGCGCCGGTGCCGAGCTCGGCCTCGGCCTGCTCGGCGGTCAGGCGGACGGTGCCGGCCGGGCCGGGCTCGGCGGCCAGCGCGGGGGCGGGGAACCAGGTGTCGAGGACGGTGCCGTCGGCGGCGATGGTGGCCAGGCCGGTGGCCACGGCGCCGGTCAGCGGGGAGGTCGATTCGAGGGAGGTGGATTCAGCAGTCACATCGTGCACGTTAACCAATGCGGGGCTCCAGTGCCGAACACGACCACCGTCCGGACATGCCCGGCGGATGTCCCGGCCACCGGGGCACCGGGCGGGAAAACCCGGTGCTCAGCGGCCGTGCGCTCGGCAATACTTCGGCGGGTGTTCATGTCGATCTCCACCACCGGCAGCGCCGAGGACCCGGCGACGGATCTCGGGTTCCTGCTGCACAAGCATCCCGGCAAGGTCCAGCGGTTCACGACGTCCCACGGCGAGGCCCACGTCTTCTACCCCGAGGCGGGGGACGAGGTCTGCACGGCGGCGCTGCTGCTGGACATCGACCCGGTCGCACTGGTCCGCAAGGGCCGGGGCGACGGCAGGGGGCGCGGCGGCTCGCCCGACTTCGCGCTCTCCCAGTACGTCAACGACCGCCCGTACGCCGCGTCCTCGCTGCTCGCGGTGGCGCTGCGGACGGTGTTCCGGTCCGCGATGAAGGGCGCCTGCCCGGCCCGCCCCGAACTGCCGGGCCAGGCCCGCCCGCTGCGCATCGAGCTGCCCGCCGTGCCCGCGAACGGCGCGGGCGAGGGCGGCGGTCCGGCGATGGTGTCCCGGCTCTTCGAGCCGCTGGGCTGGCGGGTCGAGGCGGCGGCGATCCCGCTGGACGAGGCGTTCCCGGAGTGGGGCGACTCCCGCTACGTGCGGATCGCGCTCACCTCCCAGACGGTCCGGCTCGCCGAGGCGCTCCAGCAGCTGTACGTGCTGCTGCCGGTGCTGGACGGCGCCAAGCACTACTGGGTCGCCCCGGACGAGGTGGACAAGCTGCTCGCGGCGGGCGAGGGCTGGTTGGCCACCCACCCGGAACGTGCCCTGATCACCCGTCGCTACCTGGCCCGGCGCTGGTCGCTGACCCGGTCCGCGATGGAGCGCCTGGAGCTGGCCCGGCTCGCCGAGGCGGACGACCGCGAGGTCGAGGAGATCGACAACGCGGTCGACGACCGTCCCGAGGAGGAGGCCGGCCCGGGAACCGCCGGGGACGACCCGCAGCACCCCGCAGACCAGCGCCCCGCGCACCCGCAGCACCCCGGGGACCTCGGGCACGCGGAGCCGGAGCAGCCGCCCCGCCCGCCGTCCCTCGCCGAGCAGCGCCGCGGTGCGATCCTCGACGCCCTGCGGGAGACCGGCGCCTCCCGGGTCGCCGACCTCGGCTGCGGCCAGGGCGAGCTGATCGGCGAGCTGCTCAAGGACGCCCGGTTCACCGGCATCCTCGGCGTGGACGTGTCCGTGCGGGCGCTGCAGGCGGCGAACCGGAAGCTGCGCCTGGATCGGTTGCCCGAGCGGCAGGCGGCCCGGGTGACGCTGACGCAGGGCGCGCTGACCTACACCGACGCCCGGCTGAAGGGCTTCGACGCGGCGGTGCTGTGCGAGGTGATCGAGCACCTGGACCTGCCGCGGCTGCCCGCCCTGGAGTACGCCGTGTTCGGCGCCGCCCGTCCGCGGGCCGTCGTCGTCACCACGCCGAACGCCGACTACAACGTGCGGTGGGAGAGCCTCCCGGCGGGCCGTGTCCGGCACGCCGACCACCGCTTCGAGTGGTCCCGCGCCGAGTTCCGGGCCTGGGCCGAGAAGGTCGCTGCCGCCTACGGCTACACCGTGGTGCTGCGCCCGGTCGGCCCGGTGGACGAGGAGGTCGGCGCGCCGACCCAGCTCGCCCTGTTCACCGCGGCCACACCCCCGGGCACCGACCCGACCCCCACCGACCCGACCCCCACCCACCCGACCCCCACCGACCCGACCCCCACCGACCCGACCCCCACCGACCCGACCCCCACCGACCCGACCCCCACCGACCCGACCCCCGCCGACCCGACGACGCCCGAAGGAGGCGAACCCCGATGACCGACGCCACCGCCGACGACACCGCCGACGAGACCGCCGAGCGCACCGCACCCCGCCGCCTCCCCGTCACCGACGTCTCGCTCGTCGTCCTGATCGGCACCAGCGGCGCGGGCAAGTCCACCTTCGCCCGCCGCCACTTCCTGCCCACCCAGGTCGTCTCCTCGGACTTCTGCCGCGGCCTGGTGTCCGACGACGAGAACGACCAGTCCGCCTCCGCCGAGGCGTTCGACCTGCTCCACTACATCGTCGGCAAGCGCCTGGCGGCCGGCCGGCTGACGGTCGTGGACGCCACGAACGTCCAGCCCGAGGCCCGCCGCCAGCTGGTCCGGATCGCCCGCGAGCACGACGTGCTGCCGATCGCGATCGTCCTGGACGTCCCGCCGGGCGTGTGCGCCGAGCGCAACCGCTCCCGTCCGGACCGCCGGCTGCCCGCCCACGTGATCCCGCGCCAGAACCGCGAACTGCGCCGTTCGTTGCGCGGCCTGGAGCGCGAGGGCTTCCGCAAGGTGCACGTCCTGCGCGGCGAGGCCGAGGTGGCGTCGGCCGAGATCGAGCTGGAGAAGCGGTACAACGACCTGCGCCACCTCACCGGTCCGTTCGACATCGTGGGCGACATCCACGGCTGCCGTTCCGAGCTGGAGGCCCTGCTGGCCCGCCTCGGCTACTCCCTGACCCGGGACGCCGAGGGCCGCCCGGTGGACGCCGTGCACCCCGCCGGCCGTACCGCCGTCTTCGTCGGCGACCTGGTCGACCGCGGCCCCGACACCCCGGGCGTGCTGCGTCTGGTGATGGGCATGGTCGCGGCCGGCCACGCGATCTGCGTGCCCGGCAACCACGAGAACAAGCTCGGCCGGGCGCTGGACGGCAGGAAGGTCACCGTCTCGCACGGCCTGCAGGAGTCGCTGGACCAGCTGGCGGGGGAGTCCGAGGAGTTCAGGGCCGAGGTGCGCGCCTTCATGCGCGGCCTGGTCAGCCACTACCTGCTGGACGGCGGCGCCCTGGTGGTCTGCCACGCCGGCCTGCCGGAGAAGTACCACGGCCGCAACTCCGGCCGGGTCCGCTCGCACGCGCTGTACGGGGAGACCACCGGTGAGACCGACGAGTACGGCCTGCCGGTGCGCTACCCGTGGGCGGAGGAGTACCGCGGCCGGGCGCTGGTCGTCTACGGCCACACCCCGGTGCCGACGGCGAGCTTCGTCAACAACACCATCTGCCTGGACACCGGCTGCGTCTTCGGCGGGAGCCTGACCGCGCTGCGCTACCCGGAGCGCGAGCTGGTGAGCGTCGAGGCCGAGCGCGAGTGGTACGCCCCGGTGCGCCCGATGATCACCGACGCCCCCGGGGCCAGGGAGGGCCGCCCGCTGGACCTCGCCGACGTGGCCGGGCGCCGGATCGTCGAGACCGGCCTGCACGGGCGGGTCGCCGTCCGGGAGGAGAACGCGGCGGCCGCGCTGGAGGTGATGAGCCGGTTCGCGCTGGACCCGCGGCTGCTCGCCTACCTGCCGCCGACCATGGCTCCCAGCGCCACCTCCCGTCGGGACGGCTACCTGGAGCACCCGGAGGAGGCCTTCCTCGCCTACCGCGCGGACGGCGTCCGGCACCTGGTCTGCGAGGAGAAGCACATGGGCTCGCGCGCGGTGCTGCTGGTGGCCCGGGACGGGTCGGCGCTGGAGCGCCGCTTCGGGGTGCCCGGTCCGGGCGCGATCTGGACCCGCACCGGCCGGGCGTTCCTCGACGACGACGGGCTGACCGCCGCCGTGCTGGACCGGGTGCGGGCGGCCGGCGAGCGCGCCGGGATCTTCGAGGAACTGGGCACCGACTGGCTGCTGCTGGACGCCGAGCTGATGCCGTGGTCGCTGAAGGCGGTCGAGCTGCTGCGCCGCCAGTACGCGGCGGTCGGCGCGGCGGCGGGTGCGGCCCTGCCGGAGGTGCTGTCCGCCCTGGAGCGGGCGGCCGGGCGCGGGCTGGACCTGGCCGGACTGACCGCCCGGCAGCGGCAGCGCTCCGCGGACGCGCGGGCGTTCACCGAGGCGTACCGGCGCTACTGCTGGCCGACCGAGGGCCTGTCGGGCATCCGGCTGGCGCCGTTCCAGCTGCTGGCCGCCGAGGGTGCGAACCTCGCGGTGCGCCCGCACGACGAGCACTTGGCCCGGATCGACCGCCTGGTGGCCGCCGACGACGGGGAGCAGCCGGTGCTGCACCGCACCGGCCGGATCCTGGTGGACACCGAGGACGAGGCCTCGACGGCCGCCGCCACCGCCTGGTGGGAGGAGCTGACCGCCGCCGGCGGCGAGGGCATGGTCGTCAAGCCGCTGGCCTCGCTGGTGCGGACCTCGCGCGGCGAGGGCCGCCCGGGCGGGCTGGTGCAGCCCGGGGTGAAGGTGCGCGGCCGGGAGTACCTGCGGATCATCTACGGTCCGGACTACACCGAGCACCTCGACCGGCTGCGGCAGCGTTCGCTGGGCCACAAGCGCTCCTTGGCGCTGCGCGAGTACGCGCTGGGCCTGGAGGCGCTGGACCGGCTGGCGGCCGGGGAACCGCTGTGGCGGGTGCACGAAGCGGTGTTCGCGGTGCTGGCGCTGGAGTCGGAGCCGGTCGACCCGCGGCTGTGACGGCGCGGGGCCGCGGGCGCGGTCTCACGGGCCGCGCGGCCACGGCGTCACACCCTGCGCGGCCACGGCGTCACACCCCGCGGGCCACGCGCCACGGGTCACCGGACCCGCGCGGAGGGGAGTCCCGGGGGACGGGACTCCCCTCGCCCACCCCACGCCTGTATAGAAATTCCGGTTGTCGTATACACTTGCCAGCCTTCCCCTTGTCCCGTCACCCCAGGAGCCCGGTATGGCCTTCAACCTCCGGAACAGGCACTTCCTCAAGGAACTCGATTTCACGCCCCAGGAGTTCCGCTTCCTGGTGGACCTCGCCGCCGGCCTCAAGGCCGCGAAGTACACGGGGACCGAGCAGCCCCGGCTGCGCGGCAAGAACATCGCGCTGATCTTCGAGAAGACCTCCACCCGCACCCGCTGCGCCTTCGAGGTCGCCGCCCACGACCAGGGCGCCACCACCACCTACCTGGACCCGGCGGCCTCGCAGATCGGTCACAAGGAGTCCATCAAGGACACCGCCCGGGTGCTCGGCCGGATGTTCGACGGCATCGAGTACCGCGGGCACGGCCAGGAGGTCGTGGAGGAACTCGCCACGCACGCCGGCGTGCCGGTCTGGAACGGCCTCACCGACGAGTGGCACCCCACCCAGATGCTGGCCGACGTGCTCACCGTCACCGAGCACACCGTCAAGCCGCTCACCGAGGTCGCCCTCGCCTACCTGGGCGACGCCCGCTCCAACATGGGCAACTCGCTGCTGGTCACCGGCGCGCTGCTCGGGATGGACATCCGGATCGTCGCCCCGCGCGTCCTCTGGCCGACCGAGGACGTGCAGAAGTCGGCGCGGGCCCTGGCCGAGTCGACCGGCGCCCGGATCACCCTGACCGAGGACGTCGCGGAGGGCGTGGCCGGCGCCGACTTCCTCTACACCGACGTCTGGGTCTCGATGGGCGAACCGAAGGAGGTGTGGGCCGAGCGGATCGAGCTGCTCAAGCCCTACCAGGTGTCGATGGACACCGTCCGGGCCACCGGCAACCCGGCCGTGAAGTTCCTGCACTGCCTGCCGGCCTTCCACGACCTCGGCACGGTGGTCGGGCGGCAGATGTACGAGGCGACCGGGATGACCGAGCTGGAGTGCACCGACGAGCTGTTCGAGTCGCCGCACTCCATCGTGTTCGACCAGGCCGAGAACCGCCTGCACACCATCAAGGCGGTCCTGGTCGCCACCCTCGGCTCCTGAGACCGACGGGCCCGGGGCCCCGGCCCAGGGCGGGCCCTACTGCTCCAGCCTGACGCAGGCCACCCGGTCGCCCGCCGCGTGCGGGCCGGCCGGGGTGCCCGCGTGCAGCACCAGCGAGCGCGCCTCGCCCGGCCGAGGCTGCCAGTCCACCGCGGCCGTGGCGGTCCCCTCGCCGCGCTCGTCGGTGCGCAGCACCAACCGCAGTTCGTTGCGCTCGTTGGCGTACGCGGGATCGGCGGACGGCTGCACCGGGTCGACCACGTCCTGGTAGTGCGGTCCGGAGGAGGCCGGGTCGGCCCCGCAGCTCCGGGTGTGCAAGTGCGCCGGGAACTCGTGGTCGGCGGCGAGCCCGGACACCGTCAGGGTGAGCACCGTCCGCCCCGGCACCGAGCGGTCGGTGACGACCCGGACGTGCGAGCCGTACGGCACCAGGTCGTCCGCGTAGCTGATCGCGGCCGGCGGGACGAAGGCGGTGGCCGGGTCGAAGTCGGCCTCCATGACGGAGAACGGCGGGACGGCGGGGGCGAGCAGGGCCAGCGGTACCAGGGCTGCGGCGAGCGGAGCGGGCATCGGTCGGGCCTTCCACGGGCAGGGCGACGGTCACCCTGCTAACGGCACCCGCCGGCGGAGGACACCCCCTGGCCCTCCGTACCACCGCACGCGCCGCCAGGACCGACTCGCGCCCCGCCCCGCAGCCCCGGACGCCCCGCGCCGAGTCGGCCCGCCTCAGCCCCCTCGGACCGGCTCGCGCCGGATCCCCCGGATCTCGCAGCGCGGCCCACTGGCCCGCATCAGCCGCAGGTCGGCGGTGACCAGCGGCGCCCCGTACCGTTCGGCGACCGCGACGTAGGCGGCGTCGTCCGGGGTCAGATTGTCCTTGAGCTCCCAGATCCGGCCGAGCAGCGGTGCCACCTCGACCTTGCGGATCGCCACCGAGGCCAGCTCGCCGGTGAGTTCGGCGACGCGGTCGGCGGTCAGCTCCTCTGCCAGGTAGAGGCCGCGCAGCGACTGCATCACCTCGACCACGATGTGCTCGGGCGCCAACCACTCCCCGTCCGAGGCGAGTTCGTCCCGGGCGGCGGCTCCGCGCGGGCCCTCGTCGGCCAGCGCCAGTACCAGCGCGGACGCGTCCACGACGATCATCGGAGTCCCCCTCTGCCTGTCAGGTCCGGGGCCACCGTACCCGGACGGTCCGGCCGCGGGCTCGGCGAGCTTTCGGTGGCCGCCGTCCGGGAGCGCGGCGGCCGAGCAGGCCCGGACGGCCGGGCGGTGGTCGCGCAGCTGTGGCCGCCGTCGTAGCCGATGACGAACGGGCCCGCCCGGAGCCCGGCTCCGGCAGGCTCCGCCGAGAACCGCCGCCGAAAACGGCCCCCGAGAACCGCCGCCGAAAACGGCCCCCGAGAACCGCCGCGAGAACGGCCGCTCGAACCGCCCCCGAGAACGGCTCCCGAGAACGGCTCCCGAGAACGGCTCCCGAGAACGGCTCCCGAGAACGGCTCCCGAGAACCGCCGCCGAGAACCGCCCGCGAGAACGGCCGCCGGCCCCGGTTCACCCCCCGAGCGGGAACCCCTTGAGCAGGCCCCCGAGCAGGAAGCCGGCGAGCACCGAGGCGGCGTTGGCGGTGGCGGAGGCGGCCCAGGGGAGCGCGGTGCGGGCCGGCAGCCCGGTGAGTGGGGCCATTAGGGCGCCCTCGACCAGGCAGACGCCGGCCTCGCCGAGCGCGAAGGCGGTCCAGTACGCTGCGGCGGGCCCGGCGGCGTACGGCCGCAGGGACCACCAGAGCAGCGGGTGCGTCAGCAGGTTGACGAGGACGGCGGCACCGGCGGCCCGGGCGGGCCGTGGGCCGCCGGCCCGGGTGAGCGCGGCGGTGTAGACGGGGACCTCGACCAGCAGGGTCAGGGCCAGGGCGAGGGCGTAGGGCACGGCGGGGATCGTGCCACGGGGAGGGGACCATGGCCACCGAGGTCGCAGCCGCACCGGCGTCGACGGTCCCGCCGCTGTGGCCCGCGCCCGGTCCGGCGGCCCGGCTGGGCGCCGGGCCGTTCGCGGGTTTCGCGCTGGCGGCGGTCCTGGCGCTGGCGCTGGCCCTGCGGGCGCCGACCGGTCTGGCGGTGCTGGGTCTGGCCGCCTTCGGCCTGCTGCACAACGTGCTGGAGCTGCGCTACGTGGCGGGCCGGTTCGCCGCCGTGCTGGCGGGCCCGCTGCTGCGGCTGCTGCTGGCGCTGGTGACGGGCATCGTGGTGTGCCGCCTGCTGCCGCCCTCCCGGGTGTCCCAGGCGGCGGAGATCCTGCTCGCGTACGGCCTGCTGGCGGCCGCCTGCCGGTACGGGCTGCGCTCGCGGCCGCGGCTGCTCGCCGGGAGCGCGGTGCTGCTGGCCGGGGCGTGTTCGGCCTCGCTCGCCTTCCCGGCATACCACTTCGTGGTGCTGGCGCACCTGCACAACGTGGTGCCGCTGCTGTTCCTGGCCGAGTGGTCGCGCCGGTTGCGGCGCGGGAGGGCGGCGTTCCTGGTGCTGCAGGGCGTGTGGGTGCTGCTGGTGCCGGCCCTGCTGCTGAGCGGCCTGCTGGACGGTCTGCTGGTGCAGCGTCCGGGCGGCTGGACGGACCGGCTGGCCGCGGCCTACACCCCGCCGGCCTGGCTGACGCCGCAGGCCGGCCTGCGCTTCCTGGCGGTGTTCGCCTTCCTGCAGACGATGCACTACGTGGTCTGGGTGTGGTTCCTGCCCCGGCACGCGCCGGAGGCGGCGGAGCGCTTCGACGCCCGGGTGCCCGCGCTGCGCGGGTGGCGGGCGTGGGCGCTGGGTGCGGGGGCCGGCGTGCTGCTGGCGCTGCTGTTCGCGGCGGACTACGCCGAGGGCCGGTCGTTGTACGCGGCGCTGGCGAGTTACCACGCCTACCTGGAGTTCCCGGTGCTGCTGGCGCTGGTCCTCGGCGTCGGCGCGCGGGTGGGTACGGAGCGGAGCGCGGATGGAGCGGAGGTGAAGAGATGAGGACGATCCTGCTGGCGGACGTCGCCCCCTCGCCGGTCGCCGGTTCGGGTGGTGAGCTGGTGGTGGTGCTGCTGATGGCAGCCGCGGTGGTGGCGGGAGCGGTCTGGCTGATCAGGCTGGAGCGCAAGCGGCGCGGCCCGGACGGCGAGTGAGCCACGGCATGCACTATGGTTTATCTCGACATCGAGATAACTGCCCCTTACGATATATCTCGACATCAAGATACTTGCCGAGAGGCGCGCACCGGCGATGCGGGCAAGGTGAGCCTAAGTAAGGCTGACCTTACCACCGCGTGGCGGCCGGATATCGCACGAAGCACCCAGAAGGAGTCAGTCGTGTCCGCGAACAGCTTCGACGCCCGCAGCTCGCTGCAGGTGGGCGACGAGTCGTACGAGATCTTCAAGCTCTCCGCCGTCGAGGGTTCCGAGCGGCTGCCGTACAGCCTCAAGGTGCTGCTGGAGAACCTGCTCCGCACGGAGGACGGCGCGAACATCACCGCCGACCACATCCGGGCCCTCGGCGGCTGGGACGCCGACGCCCAGCCGAGCCAGGAGATCCAGTTCACCCCGGCCCGCGTGATCATGCAGGACTTCACCGGTGTGCCGTGCGTGGTCGACCTCGCCACCATGCGCGAGGCCGTCAAGGAGCTGGGCGGCGACCCGGCCAAGATCAACCCGCTGGCCCCGGCCGAGCTGGTCATCGACCACTCGGTCATCGCCGACAAGTTCGGCACCAAGGACGCGTTCACCCAGAACGTCGAGATCGAGTACGGCCGCAACAAGGAGCGCTACCAGTTCCTGCGCTGGGGCCAGACCGCCTTCGACGAGTTCAAGGTCGTCCCGCCGGGCACCGGCATCGTCCACCAGGTGAACATCGAGCACCTGGCCCGCACCGTCATGGTGCGCAACGGCCAGGCCTACCCGGACACCTGCGTCGGCACCGACTCGCACACCACCATGGTCAACGGCCTGGGCGTGCTGGGCTGGGGCGTCGGCGGCATCGAGGCCGAGGCGGCCATGCTCGGCCAGCCGGTCTCCATGCTGATCCCGCGCGTCGTCGGCTTCAAGCTGACCGGTGAGCTGCCGGCCGGCACCACCGCCACCGACCTGGTGCTCACCATCACCGAGATGCTGCGCAAGCACGGTGTGGTCGGCAAGTTCGTCGAGTTCTACGGCGACGGCATCGGCGCCATCCCGCTGGCCAACCGCGCCACCATCGGCAACATGTCGCCGGAGTTCGGCTCGACCTGCGCGATCTTCCCGATCGACGCCGAGACCATCAACTACCTGCGCCTGACCGGCCGTGACGAGCAGCAGCTCGCCCTGGTCGAGGCGTACGCCAAGGAGCAGGGCCTCTGGCACGACCCGTCGGTCGAGCCGGTCTACTCCGAGTACCTGGAGCTGGACGTCTCCACCGTCGTCCCGTCGATCTCCGGCCCCAAGCGCCCGCAGGACCGCGTGGTCCTGGCCGAGGCCGCCGAGAAGTTCGCCGAGGCGCTGCCGGCCTACTCCGCCGAGGCCTCGAAGCCGACCACCGTCACCGCCCCCGACGGCTCGACCTACGAGATCGACAACGGCGCGGTCGTGATCGCCTCGATCACCTCCTGCACCAACACCTCCAACCCCTCCGTCATGCTGGGCGCCGCCCTGCTGGCGAAGAAGGCCGTGGAGAAGGGCCTGCACGTCAAGCCCTGGGTCAAGACCACCCTGGCGCCCGGCTCCAAGGTCGTCATGGACTACTACGAGAAGGCCGGCCTGCTCCCGTACATGGAGAAGCTGGGCTTCAACCTGGTCGGCTACGGCTGCGTCACCTGCATCGGCAACTCGGGCCCGCTGCCCGAGGAGGTCTCGGCCGCCGTCAACGAGTCCGACCTCGCGGTCGTCTCGGTGCTCTCCGGCAACCGCAACTTCGAGGGCCGGATCAACCCCGACGTCAAGATGAACTACCTGGCCTCCCCGCCGCTGGTGGTCGCCTACGCCCTCGCGGGCAACATGAACGTCGACATCACCAAGGACGCCCTGGGCCAGGACGCCGACGGCAACGACGTGTTCCTCGCCGACATCTGGCCGTCCGAGCAGGAGGTCGCCGACGTCGTCGCCGGCTCCATCGACGAGGCCATGTTCGACAAGGGCTACCAGGACGTCTTCGCCGGTGACCACCGCTGGCAGTCGCTCCCGGTCCCGACCGGCAACACCTTCGAGTGGGACGCCGAGTCCACCTACGTCCGCAAGCCCCCGTACTTCGAGGGCATGGCCAAGACCCCGAGCCCGGTGACCGACATCGCCGGCGCCCGCGTCCTGGCCAAGCTGGGCGACTCGGTCACCACCGACCACATCTCCCCGGCCGGCAACATCAAGCCGGGCACCCCGGCGGCGCAGTACCTGACCGCCAACGGTGTCGAGAAGCGCGACTTCAACTCCTACGGTTCCCGTCGCGGCAACCACGAGGTGATGATCCGCGGCACCTTCGCCAACATCCGCCTGCGCAACCAGATCGCGCCGGGCACCGAGGGCGGCTACACCCGCGACTTCACCCAGGCCGACGCGCCGGTGTCGTTCATCTACGACGCCTCGCAGAACTACCAGGCCGCCGGCATCCCGCTGGTCGTCCTGGCCGGCAAGGAGTACGGCTCCGGTTCGTCCCGCGACTGGGCCGCCAAGGGCACCGCGCTGCTCGGCGTCAAGGCCGTCATCGCCGAGTCCTACGAGCGCATCCACCGCTCGAACCTGATCGGCATGGGCGTCCTGCCGCTGCAGTTCCCGGAGGGCGAGAACGCCGACTCCCTCGGCCTGACCGGCGAGGAGACCTTCTCCATCACCGGCGTGACCGAGCTCAACGAGGGCCGCACCCCGAAGACCGTCAAGGTCAAGGCGGGCGACAAGGAGTTCGACGCGGTCGTCCGCATCGACACCCCCGGTGAGGCGGACTACTACCGCAACGGCGGCATCCTGCAGTACGTGCTGCGCAGCCTGATCGGCTGAACCGAGCAGTAGCCCCGAGGGGCCGGACCGCGCGCGGTCCGGCCCCTCGTGCGTTCCCCGCGCTCCCCTTGTGCGTTCCGGCGCAATGGACTAAACCTCTGTGTCGTCTGGTCCAGACCACTTGACGATGCCTCAGAGACAGGTCCGGTATGCCCACACGCGCCTCCGCCATGCTCGCCGCCGCCACCGTCGCCGCCCTGCTGACCACCACCACCGCCACCGCGACCGCCGCCGAGGCCCGCCACGCCCCCCGGCTGAAGGGCCAGCGGGTGGGCTACTTCACCCAGTGGGGCGCCGACAGCTCCGCCAAGCGCGTCCAGCAGTCCGGCCAGGCGGCCAAGCTCACCGTCATCAACTACGCCTTCGGCAACGTCTCCGCCGACGGCACCTGCTTCGAGAGCAACGACCCCGGCCAGGGCGACGCCCGCGCCGACTACCAGCGGGCCTTCTCCGCCGCCGAATCGGTGGACGGCGTGGCCGACGCCCCGGACCAGAGGCTGAAGGGCCACTTCAACCAGCTGCGCAAGCTCAAGGCGAAGAACCCGCGGCTGCGCACCGTCATCTCGCTGGGCGGCTGGAGCTGGTCCCGGTACTTCTCCGACGCGGCCGCCACCGACGAGGCCCGCAAGAAGTTCGTCTCCTCCTGCATCGACCTCTACCTCAAGGGCGACGTGCCGGTCCTGGACGGCTCCCCGGAGGGCGGCCGGGGCGCGGCCGCGGGCGTCTTCGACGGCATCGACATCGACTGGGAGTACCCGGGCGGCGGCGGGGACGCCGGCAACGTGGTCCGTCCCGAGGACGGCCGCAACTTCACGCTGCTGATGGCGGAGTTCCGCCGCCAGTTGGACGCGCTGAGCGGGCGGAAGGGCGGGCACTACCTGCTGACCGCCGCGGTGGCCGCCAACGAGACCGTCGCCGACCGGCTCGAACTGCCCGAACTGAGCGAGTCGGTGGACTGGCTCAACCTGATGACCTACGACCTGCACGGCCCCTGGGAGGGCAAGGGCCCGGCCGCCCACCAGGCCAACCTCTACCCCGACCCGGCCGACCCGGACCCCCGCCGGCGCAGCGCCGACCAGGCGGTGGAGCACTACCAGGAGCGCGGCCTGCCCGCCGAACAGCTCGTCCTCGGCGCCCCGCTCTACGGCCACGGCTGGACGGGCGTCGCCCCCGGCGGGCGCGGCGGCCTCTTCCAGAGCGCCACCGCCCCCGCACCCGACCACTCGTACCAGGAGCTCGACGCGATGCCGGGCACGGTCTACGTGGACCGCGAGCACGGCGCCTCCTGGAAGTACGACGGCACCACCTTCTACAGCTACGACACCGCCGAGGTGCTCACCCAGAAGGCGCGGTACGTGCGCCGCAACGACCTGGGCGGCGTGATGGTGTGGTCGCTGGACGGCGACGACAGCCGGGGCAGCGCGATCGCCGCGCTGGACCGCGGCCTGGACCGAGGCCCGGGCCGCGACTGACGCCCGCCGGGCCCGGCGCCCCGGGGCCCGCCGGGTTCCGCGCCCCGGGGCCCACCCCCGCCACGCCGGAGCGCCCGCCGCGTCGCAGGGCCCGCCACGCCGCAGGGCCCGCCGTGACGACACGGCGGGCCCTGCGACGGGCGGCGCCTAGGGGCGCCGGGACGTCAGGCCCGGTCGCAGGCCTGCGCCCGCAGCGCGCGGCCCAGGTCGTCCCGGCGCTCCAGCACCAGGCGGCGCAGCGCCGGCGCGGCCTGCGGGTGCCCGTCCAGCCAGGCGTCGGCCTCGGCCAGGGTCTGCTCGTCGGTCTGGGCGCCCGGGAAGAAGCCACCGACGAACCGCATCGCGATCTCGATGGTCCGCTCGGCCCAGATCTTCTCCAGCAGCTTGAAGTACGGGGCCGCGTACAGGGCGGTCAGATCGCGGTGGGCGGGCAGCGCGAAGCCGGCGATGTTGGCCTCGACCAGGGCGTTCGGCAGCTCGTCCGAGTCGACCACGGCCGACCACGCCGCGGCCTTGGCCTCCGGGGTGGGCCGGGCGGCCAGGCACTGGGTGTGCTGGCGCTTGCCGCCGGCGGTGTTGTCGGCGGCCAGCTCGGCGGCCAGTTCCTCGTCGGAGGCCTGGCCGGCGGCGGCCAGGGCCAGCCACAGCGACCAGCGCAGCTCCTGGTCGACGTCCAGGCCGTCGATCCGGGCGCTGCCGGCCAGCAGCCCGCGGACCAGACCGAGGTGCTCGGCGCCGCCCGCGGTCTGGGCGAGGAAGCGGGCCCAGGCCAGCTGGTGATCGCTGCCGGGGACGGCGTCGCGCAGCTCGCGCAGGGCGCCGTCGGCGAGCAGCCGGCCGCCCTCGCCGCGCCACGCCGGGTCGGCGTACAGGTCGACGGCCGTCTTGGCCTGGGCGTGCAGCGACTGCAGCACGCCGATGTTGCCCTCCTGGCCGGCGAAGCGCAGCACCAGGGCGACGTAGTCGCGGGCGGGCATCAGGCCGTCCCGGGTGAGATTCCAGACGGCGGACCAGGCCAGCGCGCGGGACAGGTCGTCCCGGATGTCGCCGAGGCCGGTGCGCAGGGTCTCCAGGGAGTCCTCGTCGAAGCGGATCTTGCAGTAGGTCAGGTCGTCGTCGTTGAGCAGGACGAGCGCCGGACGGGGGCGGCCGACCGCTTCGGCGACCACGGTGCGGGCGCCGGTGACGTCCAGCTCGATCCGCCCGGTGCGGACCAGGGCGCCGTCCGCGTCCCGGTCGTAGAGTCCGACCGCGATCCGGTGCGGGCGCAGGCCGCGCGACGGCGTCGCGTCATCGTCCGCCGCGCCGTCCTGCAGGACGGCGAGTTCGGTGATCCGGCCCTCGGCGTCGGTGGTGACCTGCGGGGTGAGCGCGTTGACGCCGGCGGTCTGCAGCCAGGAGGCGGCCCAGGCCTTGAGGTCGCGGCCGCTGGTCTCCTCCAGGACGTCCAGCAGGTCGGCGAGTTCGGTGTTGCCGAAGGCGTGGCGCTTGAAGTAGCGGCGGGCCCCCTCGAAGAAGGCCTCCGAACCGACGTACGCCACCAGCTGCTTGAGGACGGAGGCGCCCTTGGCGTAGGTGATGCCGTCGAAGTTGAGCTTGGCGTCCTCCAGGTCCCGGATGTCCGCGGTGATCGGGTGCGTGGTGGGGAACTGGTCCTGCCGGTACGCCCAGGCCTTGCGCTGGTTGGCGAAGGTCACCCAGGCGGAGCTGTAGCGGGTGCGGGCGCCGATCAGGGCGTAGGAGCCCATGAAGTCCGCGAAGGACTCCTTCAGCCACAGGTCGTCCCACCAGCGCATGGTGACCAGGTCGCCGAACCACATGTGCGCCATCTCGTGCAGGACGACGTTCGCGCGGGCCTCGTAGGCGGCGTCGGTGACCTTCGAGCGGAAGACGAACTCCTCCTTGAAGGTGACGCAGCCGGGGTTCTCCATCGCGCCGATGTTGTACTCGGGGACAAACACTTGGTCGTACTTGCCGAAGGGGTACGGGTAGTCGAACTCCTCGTGGAAGAAGTCGAGTCCGAGCTTGGTGACGCCGAGGATCTCGTCCGAGTCGAAGTACGGGGCGAGGGACTTGCGGCACATCGCGGAGAGCGGGATCTCCAGCGTGCTGCCGTCGGCGAGTTCGCGGCGGTAGTGGTCGCGGGCGACGTGGTAGGGGCCGGCGACGACCGCGGTGAGGTAGGTGGAGATCGGCCTGGTCGGCGCGAACTCCCAGGTGCGGGCGCCGTCCTGCGTTGCGCCGTCCTGCGCGATGACGTCCTGCGTTGCGCCGTCCTGCGCGGTGACGTTCTCGTGCGGGGCGTTGGACCACACGTCCCAGGCGGCCGGGGCGGTCACGGTGAAGGTGAACGGGGCCTTCAGGTCGGGCTGTTCGAAGGTCGCGAACACCCGGCGGGCGTCGGCCGGCTCGTAGTGGGTGTAGAGGTAGGTCTCGCCGTCCGCCGGGTCGACGAAGCGGTGCAGGCCCTCGCCGGTGCGGCTGTAGGCGCAGTCCGCCTCGACGGTCAGCACGTTCTGCGCGGCCAGGCCGTCCACGTGGACCCGGGCGCCGTCGTAGGCGGTGGCCGGGTCGAGGGCGCGCCCGTTGAGGGTGACCGAGCGGACGGCCGGGGCGAGCAGGTCGAGGAAGGTGCCCGCGCCGGGCTCGGAGCAGCGGAACGCGATCGTGGTGGTGGAGCGGAAGGTGGCCGCCGCCGGGTCCGGCGCCGAGGTCACGTCCAGCCGGACCGTGTAGCCGTCCACGGCCAGGATGCTGGCCCGCTGCTGGGCTTCGTCGCGGCTGAGGTTCTTGCCCGGCACGGCGGTACTCCTTTGTCCGGCTCGCACGGTGGTGCGCGGTTGGGGTGGTGCGGTCTGTGCGCGGGTGTCGGCCGCGTCCGCGGGGTCATCCTTTCACGCTCCCCGCCGTCGGTACCATTGCACAGACCGTCGCGTCGGCGGCGGAATCAGCGGCGTCGGCCGGGTGTTGGGCCCCTGGGGGAGTTCCCCTGTCTCGGACCACCCGTCTCGGACCACCCCGACCACCTCACGAAGGACGATCCGCAGTGACGACTGCCGCTGAGCGCAAGACCGCCGACTTCTGGTTCGACCCGGCCTGCCCGTGGGCGTGGATGACCTCCCGCTGGCTGATCGAGGTCCAGCAGCTGCGCCCGGTCGACGTGCGCTGGCACGTGATGAGCCTGTCGGTGCTGAACGAGCACCGGGACCTGCCGGACAACTACCGCGAGCTGCTGAACAACGCCTGGGGCGCGGTGCGGGTGTGCATCGCCGCCGCCGAGAAGCACGGGGAGGAGGTGCTCGGCCGGCTCTACACCGAGCTGGGCGTGCGCTTCCACAACCAGGGCCTGCCGCAGAACCGGGAGACCATCGAGGCCGCCCTGGTGGCCGCGGGCCTGCCCGCCGAGCTGGCCGACGCGGCCGGCACCGACATCCACGACGAGGCCCTGCGCGCCTCCCACCAGGAGGGCATCACCCTGGTCGGCGAGGACGTCGGCACCCCGGTGATCGCGGTGGAGGGCGCGGACGGCGAGCGGGTCGCGTTCTTCGGCCCGGTGGTCACCCCGGCCCCGAAGGGCGAGGCGGCGGCCCGGCTCTGGGACGGCACCCTGCTGGTGGCCTCCACCCCGGGCTTCTACGAGATCAAGCGCACCCGGACGGCCGGTCCCTCCTTCGAGTAGCGGCGGCCGCGCGAAGGGGCCCGGTACCGAACTCGGTACCGGGCCCCTTCGGGTGCCGGAGCCGGCGGCGGGTACCGCCGGGTGGCGCGGTCGCCGTCGGCGGCGCCGGCCGGGTCCACGGCCGGGCGTCAGCCGGCGGCGTCCCGGCGCTGCTTCAGCAGACCGGCCACGGCCAGCACCGCGACCAGCACCCCGGCCGCGTACAGCTGCTCCCGGTTGCCCTCGGTGGTGGTCATCAGCGCGAGGATGCCGGCCACGCCGGCCATCGCGACCCAGGTCAGGTACGGGTAGCCCCACATCTTCACGGTGAGCAGCTCGGGCGCCTCGCGCTCCAGGCGGCGGCGCATCCTCAGCTGGACCGCGCAGATGAACAGCCAGACCACCAGGATGGCCACGCCGGTGGTGTTCATCAGCCAGGTGAAGACGGTGTCCGGCCAGAACTTGGCGGCCAGCACGGCGCCGAAGCCGAACAGGCAGGAGGCCAGCACGGCCCGGCGCGGCACCCCGCCGCCGACCTTGGCCAGCGCCTTGGGCCCCTGGCCTCGGCCGACCAGCGAGTACGCCATCCGGGAGGCGCCGTAGATGTTGGCGTTCATCGCCGACAGCAGCGCGATCAGCACCACGATCTGCATGATCACCCCGGCGCCGGGCACCCCGAGGTGGCGCAGCACGGTGACGTACGGGCCGTCCGCGACGACCGCCGGGTCCTTCCAGGAGACCAGGGTGACGACCAGGGCCATCGAGCCGATGTAGAAGATCGCGATCCGCCACACCGCGGTGCGCACGGCGTTGGCGACGTTCTTCTTGGGGTCGTCGGACTCGGCGGCGGCGATGGTGACGGTCTCCAGACCGCCGTACGCGAAGACCGAGGCGAGCAGACCGACGATCAGTCCGCTGACACCGGTGGGCAGGAAGCCGCCGTGGCCGGTGAGGTTGGACGTGCCGGGGGCGCCGGGTCCGATCACCCCGGCGATGCCGAGCCCGCCGAGGACCAGGAAGGCGACGATCGCGGCGACCTTGACGGTGGCGAACCAGAACTCGAACTCGCCGAAGTTCTTCACCGCGGTGAGGTTGCTGGCGCAGAAGAAGACCATGAACAGCGCGACCCAGACCCAGGCGGAGACGCCCGGTATCCAGCCGTTGACGATCTTCCCCGCGGCGGTGGCCTCGGCGGCGACCCCGCAGCAGAGCATCACCCAGTACATCCAGCCCGCGGTGATCCCGGCCCACGGGCCGATCTCCTTCTCGGCGTGCACCGAGAACGAGCCGGAGGCGGGGCGGGCGGCGGACATCTCGCCGAGCATCCGCATGATCAGCATGACCAGCAGGCCGGAGAGCACGAAGGCCAGGATGATCGCCGGGCCCGCGGCGGCGATGCCCGCGCCGGAGCCGACGAAGAGGCCCGCGCCGATCACACCGCCGAGGGCGATCATCGACAGGTGACGCTGCTTCAGCCCGTGCGAGAGCTGCTGGCTTCCCGGGGCCGTGCCTGCGGCGTCGGTCGTCCCGGGCGCCGGGGGCGCGGAGGTGGGGGCCATGGAGGTGGATCCAGACTGTGCGGTATGCGGCATGAGCTGTCCAATATCCGGGGACACCTCGATCCATGCCAAGCGGGTCAGGCCCGGGACCACATGCCGGACCGGGCGGCGGCGGTGCGTCATGGACCGGTGACCGTGCGTGGCATCGGGCCGGTTCCGACAACGCCCGAGGGCGGGGCTTTGTCCGAAACCGTGTGCGAAGCGCAGTGGATCACCGCGTAGGTTCACAGGTGTTCACTCACCTGGACTCCCACGGAGGATCCCGATGGCCACTGCCACCACCCCGACACCGCACCGCGCCGTCCTCGCCGACCTGCTGCCCGCCGCCACCACGCGCCTCGGCGGCCAGGTCCGCGACCTGGCCCTGGTGGCCGGCGGCGCCGCGCTCACCGGCGTGGCCGCCCAGCTGTCGGTGAACGTCCCGGGCTCGCCGGTGCCGGTCACCGGACAGACCTTCGCCGCCCTGCTGGTCGGCACCGCGCTCGGCGCCCGCCGCGGCGTCGCCTCGCTCGCCCTCTACCTCCTCGCCGGCATGGCGGGCCTGCCCTGGTTCGCCGAGGGCACCTCCGGCTGGGCGATGCCCTCCCTCGGCTACGTGATCGGCTTCGTCCTCGCCGCCGCCCTCACCGGCGTGCTGGCCCGCCGCGGCGCCGACCGCAGCCCGGTCCGCACCGCCGTCACCATGGCCCTCGGCAGCCTCGCCGTCTACGCGGTCGGCGTCCCGTACCTGGCCCTGTCGCTGCACGTGCCGCTCGCCCGCGCCGCCGAGCTCGGCCTCTACCCCTACCTGGTCGGCGACGCCCTCAAGGCCGCCCTCGCCGCCGGCGCCCTGCCGCTGGCCTGGAAGCTGCTCGGCCGGCGCTGACACGGCCGCCGCCGGCCCCCGGCCCCCGTTGTCGGGCCCGGGCGCACCCGCATGCCACACTCATGGCATGCGCGTGTACCTGGGCTCCGACCATGCCGGATACGAACTGAAGAACCACCTCGTGGAGTGGCTGAAGGAGGCCGGCCACGAGCCGGTCGACTGCGGACCGCACATCTACGACGCCGAGGACGACTACCCGCCGTTCTGCCTGCGCGCCGCCGAGCGCACCGCCGCCGACCCGGAGGCGCTGGGCGTGGTGATCGGCGGCTCGGGCAACGGCGAGGCGATCGCCGCCAACAAGGTCAAGGGCGTCCGGGCCGCGCTGGCCTGGAGCACGCAGACCGCCGAACTCGGCCGTCAGCACAACAACGCCAACGTGATCTCCATCGGCGGCCGGATGCACACCGAGGACGAGGCCACCAAGTTCGTCGAGGTCTTCCTCAACACCCCCTACAGCGGCGAGCCGCGGCACACCCGCCGGATCGAGATGCTGAGCGAGTACGAGACCACCGGCGAGCTCCCGCCGATCCCGGCCCACCACCCCCAGGGCTGATCCCGCCACCACCGTCCGCCCGCGGCCGGCCGCACGCTCCCGTGCGGTCGGCCGCCGCCGTTCCCGGGCGCCCCGGCGGTCCGGTCCACCCTGTGGGATCGGCCACAGGCGGGCCGCAGGCCGCGGCGCGCGGACGACCCCGCGCGCGGGGCGCGCACACCGCCCACGCGAATCCTCCGCCCAACCGGCGCACGCCTCCTGACGGCCTGCCCGCACCCGCTCCGGTCGGCCGAAACCCGCTGAGCACCCCGCACTCCGGCACCCCGCCCGCGTCCGAGCCGTCGACGCCGGGCCGTGCCGTGGATAGGGTCGGACCCCATGGCTGGCAGACCGCCGGGCGCACCGCCCCAGACGACTGCGACGAGGCCCGGCGCCGCCCCGGCGTCCGAGCCCGTGACGGCCCGGTTGCGCAAGAGGCTCCGCCGGGTCCGCCGAAGGCTGCGCACGGCCGGGGTGGACTACTTCCGCGGCGGCGCCGCCGACTGGCCGGTGCTCTGCGCGCTCGCCCTGCTCGTCCCGCTGCTGATCCTGCTCAACATCTGGCTCCCCGACTGGGCCCCGCCGACCTCCCTGGTGCTGCCGATCCTGGCCGGCGCGCTGCTGCTGCGCCCCGGCAGCCTGGTGGTGCTCTACGCGCTGGCCGCGCTCGGCCTGTCCGCCGAGTCCGTGATCCACACCGGCCAGCGGGTCGCCAGCGACAACCCGGAGGCCTACGTCTACGGGGTGACCCCGGGCGCGGCCCTGGTGGTCGGCGCCGCCGGGGTCGGCGGCCTGCTGCTGGCCCAGTTCCGGGCCCGGGTCGGCGTGCCCTGGTGGGGCGGCTCCACGATGCTCTTCGACCTGCGCGAGCGGCTGCGGGTGCAGAGCCGGGTGCCCGCGCTGCCGGCCGGCTGGCACGCGGACATGGCGCTGCGCCCGGCCGGCGGCCAGTCCTTCTCCGGGGACTTCGTGGTCGCCGCCCGGACTGGCCCCGGCCAGCGGCTGCTGGAGGTGGTCCTCGCGGACGTCTCCGGCAAGGGCATGGACGCCGGCTCCCGCGCGCTGCTGCTCTCCGGCGCCTTCGGCGGCCTGGTCGGCTCGCTGCCCGCGCACGACTTCCTGCCCGCGGCCAACGGCTACCTGCTGCGCCAGTCCTGGGACGAGGGCTTCGCCACCGCCGTGCACCTGGTGCTGGACCTGGACACCGGCGAGTACGAGCTGCTGTCCGCCGGGCACCTGCCGGGCATGCAGCGGCTCGCGGGCGAGGGCCGCTGGGAGGTCAAGGAGGCCGACGGCCCGCTGCTCGGGATCTACGACGGCGCCAAGTTCGAGGGCGTGCGCGGTCGGCTGAACCGGGGCGACGTCCTGCTGCTGTGCACCGACGGCATGGTCGAGGCGCCCGGCCGGGACCTCACCGAGGGCATGGACCGGCTGATGGGCGAGGCGGACCGGCTGGTGCCCGGCGGCGGCCGGGGCGCGGGAGCGGGTGCCGCCGCGGCGCTGATCGAGACGGTGGCCCGGGACATCAACGACGACCGCGCGGTGCTGCTGCTCTGGCGCGACTGAGCGCGGACCGGGACGGGACGGTCCGGCCTGGCCGGGCACGGCCGGGCGGTGACCTGCCCGCCCGGCTTCCGGCACATGCCGCGGGCAGCGGCTGTCAAGCCTGGCAGCCGATCTTCGGCCAAATCGGACGGCCCGTCGGCTGACCGGACCAGCGGCTTCCGGTATCCGCCCCCGACCGTTTCCCGGCCGCTCAGCACGGCCCCGCCGACGATCCGTCAGCACCGACCGGCTATCGTCCCGGTCGGCGGAAACTCGTCTCGCATCGCAGGATGTCGGCGTTGGGCTGACTGTCAGACCTTTACGCAATCGGCACGGTCGACCACACTGAGTCCGGGCGGGACTGTTCAGGATTCGGGGGATAGGGGGCGTCAGGTGCGGCACGACAGACTGCGGTCGACCGCGGGCTCCCTCACCGGCGGTGTGTCGGACGGTCCGCGATTCCGCCTCGGGACCGTCGGACATGCCGGGGTCCGGCTTTCGCTGGTGTCGCCGGGTGGTGGCACCCCGCTATGAAAACGAGGAAGTGAGTCCGGGTGGCCCTCTCCGTCTCCGCGCTGGTCCTGTTCGCGATCCTGAGCATCATCTTCATCCGCAACAAGCAGATGAAGATCCCGCACGCGATCGTCGCCGCCCTGTTCGGCTTCATGCTGCACGAGACCACGGTCGCGACCTCGATCAACTCCCTGCTGGCCAACCTCGCGCACAGCATCTCCAGCATCACCGGAGGCTGATCGTCACCGCCCGGCCCGTCTGGCCTCCCGCCAGCGGGCGAACAGTCCCCGGGGGCGTGCCGCCGCCGGGGCCGGGACGCGCATCGGTGCGGGTGCCGCGGCACCCGCCGGCGCGGCCTGCGCCGGCGCCGTCCCCTCGGCCGTCAGGAGCACGAACAGCCGCGCCCAGCACAGCCGTTCGCCCCGCGGCCAGTCCAGCGCGCGCAGCGCCGCCGAGGCCGCCTCCGACACCTCGCCGCCCACCCGGACCTCGGCGACGTCGTCGCCCGCCTTCCCGCCCAGGAAGAGCTTCACCCCGATCGGCCCGGGCCCGGTCAGCTCCGTGCGCAGCGCGGGGGCCAGCGCCGGCAGCACCCGGTTCTCGGCGAGCCAGCCCGCGAGGTGCTCGTTGCCGAAGCCGAACACCGCGGCCGGCCCCTGGACCGCCCGCCAGTCCGGGAGTCCGGGCAGGTCCACGCGGTCGGCGTGCACCCCGCGGCCCTCCGCCAGCTCGACCAGCACCGAGGCGGTGGTGGTCGCCCACATCTTCACCGCGTTGGCGAGCTTCTCCTCCTCGGTCTTGCCGAGGCCGGCCGCGCAGTCCCACACCACCGGCGCGTCCGCCCGGCCGAGTTCCAGCACGAAGCCGAGGTCCACGTGTCCGGCGCCGTCGTCCCCCGGATGCTCGCGGACTGCCACCGCCGTGGTCCCCGGGCCGCGCACCACCTCGCCGTCCAGGCGGAACACCTGGCCCAGCCGCGCCATCTCCCGGACCACACAGCGCTGTATGACGGCCAGTCGCTCCTGCGGACGCACCGGGACTCCTCCACTTCGGGAGCGCGGCCGCTGAGCTCGCGCTCGAACTGCGCTCGAACGCCGCCGAGGCTATCGGCCCGGCACCCCACCGGGAAACCGTCCGGTCGCCCCGGTCCTCCGGTCGCGGAAATGTGCCGAATGCCCCACTTTGGGCAACGGAACCCTCGCACCGTCCGCCCGGAGAACCCGCATGCCCCGCACCACCGAACCGGCGCCGCCCACTCCGCTCCCGGCGCGCCCGCTCCCGGCCCGCCCGCTCCCGATCCGTCCGGACGGCTCCGGCCTGGTCGCCGAGATCGAGGCCTACCTCGCCTCGCTGCCCGCCCCCGCCCGCACCCCCGTGCCGTACGTCTGCCCCTACGGCACCACCACCAGCCCCTGGTACGCCGGCCACCCGCTGCCCCGCGCCACCCTGCTCGACCGGGCGCTGCGCCGCCCCGCCCGACCCGTCCCGGTCACCGCGGCCGACCACCTGCGGCTCGCCTCCCGCTACATCGGCGCCCACGGCTGGCTGCAGGGCGCGATGTGGGACGAGGCCGGCCGGGTCTGCCTGCTCGGCGCCCAGGCCGCGGTGCTGGCGCACGGCTACGGCACCCCGGCCACCGTCCGCACCGCCCGGGCCCAGCTGATGGAGGTGCTGCACGGCACCGGCCGCCCGGCGCGCTCCCCGGACGAGTTCAACGACCGCCCCACCACGCGGGAGGGCGACGTCCACCAACTGCTCGACCGGGCCGCCGCCCGGGCCGCCCGGCTCGGGCTGTGAGCGGCGCCGGCACCCGTGCGGCCGCCGGAAACGCAACCGGCCCCGGTGCGCGTGAGGCGCACCGGGGCCGGACGAAGAGCGGGCGACGAGAATCGAACTCGCGTGACTAGTTTGGAAGACTAGGGCTCTACCATTGAGCTACGCCCGCGCGACCGCCGGCCGTGACGGCCGGAAGTTCGGGGCACAGCCTACCTGGTCCCGGCGCCCGTGTGCACACCGCTTTCCGCTCGACCCCCGCGCACCCGGCCCGCGGGCCCGCGAAGTCCCCGTCGTGCCGGGGGTGGAAATAGTCGGCGAGCCGAACAGGCCCGCCGTGTACGCTTCCTCTCGGCACCACGGGGTGTGGCGCAGTTTGGTAGCGCGTCCGCTTTGGGAGCGGAAGGCCGTCGGTTCGAATCCGGTCACCCCGACAGTGCGGCAGGGTCTCGCCCACCGGGGCGGGGCCCTGTTCTGTTCGGCCGGTACGGTGGCGCCTGGCGTCCGCCTTTCGTGGTACCGGTAGGATGGGGCGCTGGCGGTAGTCCCTGTGGCGTCCACCCAGGTCAACCGCACGAGGGCGAGGAGTCAAGCTCACCGTCCACCCCACGGGAGATGCAGCTCCAACCGCCCATCGCCCGTCTCGTCCGACCCACCCGTACGGCTCCGCCGGGCGGCGGGGACGGGCGGAGACAACCTGACCGCAAGCCCCTAGGAGACCTAACCGTGAAGAGCGCCGTCGAGACTCTGAACCCGACCCGGGTTCGACTCACCGTCGAGGTGCCCTTCGAGGAGCTCAAGCCCAGCCTCGACGCGGCGTACAAGAAGATCAACCAGCAGGTCACGGTTCCGGGCTTCCGCAAGGGCAAGATCCCGGCTCGCGTCATCGACCAGCGCTTCGGCCGTGGTGCCGTGCTGGAGGAGGCCGTCAACGACGCCCTGCCGCGCTTCTACACGCAGGCCGTCGACGAGGGCAAGATCGAGGTCCTCGGCCAGCCCGACATCACCAACATCGAGGGTGTCGAGAAGATCGCCGACGGCGGCGACCTGAAGTTCACCGCCGAGGTGGACGTCCGCCCCGAGATCACCCTGCCGGAGTTCTCCTCCATCGAGGTGACCGTCGACCCGATCGCCGTCTCCGACGAGGACGTCGAGAAGTCGCTGGAGCAGCTGCGCGAGCGCTTCTCCTCCGTCAAGGACGTCGAGCGCGCCGCCGCCGCCGGCGACATCGTGGTCGTGGACCTGGTCGCCAAGGTCGACGGTGAGGTGCCGGAGGACGGCACCGCCACCGGCGTCAGCTACGAGATCGGCTCGGGCCGCCTGATCGACGGCATCGACGAGGCCGTCGTCGGCCTGTCGGCCGGCGAGGAGAAGACCTTCGAGACCGAGCTCAAGGGTGGCACCCAGGCGGGCAAGACCTCCGAGGTCACCGTCACCGTCACCGCCGTCCAGGAGAAGGAGCTGCCGGAGCTGGACGACGAGTTCGCCCAGCTGGCCAGCGAGTTCGACACCCTGGAGGAGCTGCGCGCCGACTCCCGCAAGCGCCTGGAGCGCATGAAGGAGTACGACCAGGCCACCCAGGCCCAGGAGAAGGTGCTGGACGCCCTCCTCGCGCTGGTCGACATCGAGTACCCCGAGAAGCTGCTCGCGGACGAGATCCAGACCCGCAAGCACAACGTCGAGCACCACCAGCTGGAGCCGATGGGCCTGAACCTCGACACCTACCTGGAGACCCAGGGCAAGACCCGCGAGGAGTGGGACGCGGAGATCGAGGAGCAGGCGAAGAAGGGCATCAAGACCCAGTTCGTCCTGGACCAGATCGTCGCCAACGAGGAGCTGGGTGTTAACCAGGAGGAGCTGACCGAGCACCTCATCCGCCGCGCCGCCGGCTCGGGCCTCACCCCCGACCAGTTCGCGCAGCAGGTCGTCCAGGGCGGCCAGGTGCCGCTGCTGGTCGGCGAGGTCGCCCGCGGCAAGGCGCTGGCCACCGTGGTCGAGGCCGCCAAGGTCGTCGACACCGAGGGCAACGAGATCAACTTCGACGACGAGGACGAGACGGCCGAGACCGTCGAGGCCGCCGCCGACGAGGCCGCCGAGGAGAAGCCCGAGGCCTGAGCCCCGGAAGCCCCCTGAGGCACGCAGTGGGCCCGGACGCCGTCAAGGTGTCCGGGCCCGCCGTGTTCCCGGCCCGGGGCCGCCGCGACCCTGCGCTCACAGCGAACAGTTCTGCGTGAGGGATTCTGCGGCCCGGCCTGCGCGTTAGGGTCCTTGGACAGCAACAATCACGACGTGATACCCGGAAGCTGTGCGACACCGTGACGGCCGTCGACCGACCGTCCAAATCGACTGAGCAGGTGGCTAAGTGACGTTCCCGCAGATGCAGATGCCTGGCCCGATGGCGCCGCACGCCGCCGCTGGTGACGTGCTCGGCGGCCTTGGCGACCAGGTCTACAACCGGCTGCTCAACGAGCGGATCATCTTCCTCGGCCAGCAGGTCGACGACGACATCGCCAACAAGATCACCGCCCAGCTGCTGCTGCTGGCCGCGGACCCGGAAAAGGACATCTTCCTCTACATCAACTCCCCGGGCGGCTCGATCTCGGCCGGCATGGCGATCTACGACACCATGCAGTACATCAAGAACGACGTCGTCACCATCGCGATGGGCATGGCCGCCTCGATGGGCCAGTTCCTGCTGACCGCCGGCGCCAAGGGCAAGCGCTTCTCGCTGCCGAACGCCAACATCCTGATGCACCAGCCCTCCGCGGGCCTCGGCGGCTCCGCCACCGACATCCGCATCCAGGCCGAGCAGCTGCTCCGCACCAAGAAGCGGATGTCCGAGCTGATCGCCTTCCACAGCGGCCAGTCCTTCGAGCAGATCACCAAGGACTCCGACCGCGACCGCTGGTTCACCCCCGAGGAGGCCCTGGAGTACGGCCTCATCGACGCGATCATGCACAGCGCCGCGGACGTCCCCGGCGGCGGCGGCACGGGCGCCTGAGCCTCGGCCCGGCCCACGAGACCACAGCCACAACGCCCCGGAGGACCGAAATCCCCATGAACATCCCCAGCCTGTCGGCCGCCCAGGCCCGCGTCGAGGACATGCGCGCCGAGGGCCGCTACATCGTCCCGCGCTTCGTCGAGCGCACCACCCAGGGCATCCGCGAGTACGACCCGTACGCCAAGCTGTTCGAGGAGCGCATCATCTTCCTCGGCTCGCAGGTGGACGACGTCTCGGCGAACGACATCATGGCGCAGCTGCTGTGCCTGGAGTCGATGGACCCGGACCGCGAGATCCAGATGTACATCAACTCGCCCGGCGGCTCGTTCACGGCCCTGACGGCCATCTACGACACCATGCAGTACGTGAAGCCGGACATCACCACGGTCTGCATGGGCCAGGCGGCCTCCGCCGCGGCCGTGCTGCTCGCCGCCGGCACCCCCGGCAAGCGGATGGCGCTGCCGAACGCCCGGATCCTGATCCACCAGCCGTACACCGAGACCGGCCGCGGCCAGGTGTCCGACCTGGAGATCCAGGCCAAGGAGATCTTCCGGATGCGCGAGCAGCTGGAGGAGATGCTGTCCAAGCACTCCAACAAGTCGGTGGAGCAGGTGCGCGACGACATCGAGCGCGACAAGATCCTCACCGCCGAGGAGGCCGTCGAGTACGGCCTGGTCGACCAGATCATCTCCACCCGCAAGACCTCGCTGACCTCCTGAGGCCGGCCGTCCTCCGGGTCCGTCCGCGGGCGCGGGGGGCCCACCGGGGCGGGACGCGCACCGTTGGTGCGCGTCCCGCCCCCACCCATCGGCGGGGTCCGTGCCACGGCATCTGTTCGGTATCAATTCGCCCAGGGCGTAGGGCAGACCTGGCGAAGAGGACGGAATCACGGGCCCGGCAGAGTACCGTCGGATAGCGAGACCGAGCGCCGTCGGCGTTGACGGTCCACAGCACCAGGCCCCGGAACCCCCGCGGGGCCCCTGGCGAAGGGGAAGCACCTCGTGGCACGCATCGGAGACGGTGGCGACCTGCTCAAGTGCTCGTTCTGCGGCAAGTCACAGAAGCAGGTGAAGAAGCTGATCGCCGGCCCAGGCGTGTACATCTGCGACGAGTGCATCGACCTGTGCAACGAGATCATCGAGGAGGAACTCGCCGAGACCTCCGAGGTGCGCTTCGAGGAACTCCCGAAGCCGCGCGAGATCTACGAGTTCCTCGACCAGTACGTGGTCGGCCAGGACCTCGCCAAGAAGGCGCTGTCGGTGGCCGTCTACAACCACTACAAGCGCGTCCAGGCGGGCGAGGCGGGGCGCAGCGGCGGCAACGGCCGCGAGGACGCCATCGAGCTGGCCAAGTCCAACATCCTGCTGCTGGGCCCCACCGGCTCCGGCAAGACGCTGCTGGCGCAGACCCTGGCCCGGATGCTCAACGTGCCGTTCGCGATCGCGGACGCCACCGCGCTCACCGAGGCCGGCTACGTCGGCGAGGACGTCGAGAACATCCTGCTCAAGCTGATCCAGGCGGCCGACTACGACGTCAAGAAGGCCGAGACCGGGATCATCTACATCGACGAGATCGACAAGGTCGCCCGCAAGAGCGAGAACCCGTCGATCACCCGGGACGTCTCCGGTGAGGGCGTGCAGCAGGCCCTGCTGAAGATCCTGGAGGGCACCACCGCGTCGGTGCCGCCGCAGGGCGGGCGCAAGCACCCGCACCAGGAGTTCATCCAGATCGACACCACCAACGTGCTGTTCATCGTCGGTGGCGCGTTCGCCGGCCTGGAGCGGATCATCGAGGGCCGCGCGGGCGCCAAGGGCATCGGCTTCGGCGCCACCATCCGTTCCAAGCGGGAGTCGGACGCCAGCGACCACTTCCGCCAGGTGATGCCCGAGGACCTGGTGAAGTTCGGCATGATCCCGGAGTTCATCGGCCGTCTGCCGGTGATCACCAGCGTGCACAACCTGGACCGCGAGGCGCTGCTGCAGATCCTCACCGAGCCGCGCAACGCGCTGGTCAAGCAGTACCGCAAGCTCTTCGAACTGGACGGCGTGGAGCTGGAGTTCTCCCGGGACGCGCTGGAGGCGATCGCCGACCAGGCGATCCTGCGCGGCACCGGCGCGCGCGGGCTGCGGGCCATCATGGAGGAGGTGCTGATGTCCGTGATGTACGAGGTCCCCTCGCGCCAGGACGTCGCCCGCGTGGTGGTGACCGGGGACGTCGTCTCCAAGCACGCCATCCCCACCCTCGTCCCCCGCGACATGATCAAGCGCGAGCGCCGCGAGAAGAGCGCCTGACGCCCGCCGTACCCGAAGGGGCCCCGCACCGGACCGGTGCGGGGCCCCTTCCGGTCGGAAGCGCCTGCGGGGGAGCGCTACTTGGCGACCTTCATGGCGTCGCGGATCGCCCGGGTCTTCTCGGCGGCCTGGGCGGGGGTGAGGCTGGGGCCGCCGCTCCCGCTGCCGCTCAGCTTGGCGAAGGTCACCCGGGCGTAGGTCGACTTGTCGGCCCAGATGCAGACCGTGGACTGGGCCTTGCCGGCCACGATCGAGTAGACGCCGCAGGAGAGCCGGCCCGAGGAGGCGTGGCTGTCCTGGGCCGGGAAGTCGGCCAGCGGCGAGCTCCAGGTGAGGCCCGTGCCGCCCTTCTTGGAGTCCTCGATGATCTGGTCGGGGTCGTTGATGGTCCCGTACAGGCCCGCCACCGAGATGCTGTCCAGCGCGTCGGCGCCCTTGTTGTAGGTGGCGACCACGACGGTCAGGTCGCTGCCGTACTTGCCGGCGTCCTTGGCGTCGGGCTTGGACGGGTCGACCGCCTCCTCCTTGGCCGTCTTCTGGTTGTAGCCGTCGGGCAGGCTCTGCGGGGTGGAGATCTTGTAGCTGCCGCCCGAGTCGCCGCCGAGGAACTTCCACGCCGCGAAGCCTCCGCCGCCCAGCACGAGCGCGCCGATCACCAGGCCGATCACCAGTCCGCCCTTGCCCTTGCGCGGCGGCGGGGCCATCGGGTAGCCGGGCTGCCCGTAGGGCGCCTGCGGCGGCACGCCGTACGGCTGTTGGGGCGCGCCGTAGGGCTGCTGCGGGTAGCCGTACTGCGGCTGCGGGGCGCCGTAGGGCTGCTGCGGGGGCGGGCCGTACTGCGGCTGGCCCCCGTAAGGCTGCGGCTGTCCCTGCGGATACTGCTGTCCCTGGCCGTACATCTGCGTCTGTGCTCCCCCGCCGCACCCGCGGCCTGTCGTGGTGTGGAGTCGATCCGTGCACGTCCGGTCAGCCGGACGAGTGCCCGCGCACGCTACCGCACGGTGACCGCCCCGGGCCCGCTCGGGCACGGCGCGTCCACGGACCGAAAGCGGTTCGTAACCCGCCCCCGCGGTTACGTAAACTGTGCGTCGTGACCGACACGACGAACCAGCGCCCCGTGAGCACCTCCGCCGGGGACGAAGCAGCCACCCTCCCGACGACCTACACCCCGGCGGACGTAGAGGGCGAGCTGTACGAGCGCTGGGTGGAGCGTGGGTACTTCAGCGCCGACGCGAAGAGCGACAAGCCGCCGTTCACCATCGTCATCCCCCCGCCCAACGTCACCGGCAGCCTGCACCTGGGCCACGCCTTCGAGCACACGCTGATCGACGCCCTGGTCCGCCGCAAGCGCATGCAGGGCTACGAGGCCCTGTGGCAGCCCGGCATGGACCACGCCGGCATCGCCACCCAGAACGTGGTCGAACGCGAGCTGGCCAAGGAGGGCAAGTCCCGCCACGACCTGGGCCGCGAGGCCTTCGTCGAGCGCGTCTGGAAGTGGAAGGCGGAGTCCGGCGGCCAGATCTCCGGCCAGATGCGGCGCCTGGGCGACGGCGTGGACTGGTCCCGCGAGCGCTTCACCATGGACGAGGGCCTCTCCCAGGCCGTCCAGACCATCTTCAAGAAGCTCTACGACGACGAGCTGATCTACCGCGCCGAGCGCATCATCAACTGGTGCCCGCGCTGTCTGACCGCCATCTCGGACATCGAGGTCGAGTACCAGGACGACGACGGCGAGCTGGTCTCGATCCGCTACGGCGAGGGCGAGAACGCCATCGTCGTCGCCACCACGCGCGCCGAGACGATGCTGGGCGACACCGCGGTGGCCGTCCACCCGGAGGACGAGCGCTACAAGCACCTGGTCGGCACCGAGATCGAGCTGCCGCTGACCGGCCGCCGGATCCCGATCGTCGCCGACGCCCACGTCGACCCGGAGTTCGGCACCGGCGCCGTCAAGGTGACGCCCGCGCACGACCCGAACGACTTCGAGATCGGGCAGCGGCACGACCTGCCGAACATCGCCGTCATGGACGAGCACGCCGTCATCACCGTGCACGGCCCCTTCCTCGGCCTGGACCGTCTGGAGGCCCGCTCGGCGATCGTCGCCGCGCTGCGCGCCGAGGGCCGGATCGTCGCCGAGAAGCGCCCGTACGTCCACTCGGTGGGCCACTGCTCGCGCTGCAAGACCACCATCGAGCCGCGGCTGTCCATGCAGTGGTGGGTCAAGGTCGGCCCGCTCGCCCAGGCCGCCGGTGACGCCGTCCGCGACGGCAAGGTCAAGATCCACCCGCAGGAGATGGAGAAGCGGTACTTCGACTGGGTCGACAACCTGCACGACTGGTGCATCTCGCGCCAGCTGTGGTGGGGCCACCGCATCCCGGTCTGGTACGGCCCGAACGGCGAGGTCGTCTGCGTCGGCCCCGACGAGCAGCCGCCCGCCGGCGAGGGCTGGCACCAGGACACCGACGTCCTGGACACCTGGTTCTCCTCCGGCCTGTGGCCGTTCTCCACGCTCGGCTGGCCGGAGCAGACCGAGAGCCTCGCGAAGTTCTACCCGAACTCCGTCCTGGTCACCGGCTACGACATCCTGTTCTTCTGGGTCGCCCGGATGATGATGTTCGGCCTCTACGCGATGGACGGCACCCCGCCGTTCCACACCATCGCGCTGCACGGCATGGTCCGTGACCAGAACGGCAAGAAGATGTCGAAGTCCTTCGGCAACGTGGTCAACCCGCTGGACTGGATGGACAAGTACGGCTCCGACGCGCTGCGCTTCACGCTCGCGCGCGGTGCCAACCCCGGCGTCGACGTGCCGATCGGCGAGGACTGGGTCCAGGCGGCCCGCAACTTCGCCAACAAGATCTGGAACGCCACCCGCTTCGCGCTGATGAACGGCGCCACCGTCGAGGGGCCGCTGCCCGCGCCGGAGGAGCTGACCGCGGCCGACCGCTGGATCCTGTCGCGGCTGGGCAGCACCGTCGCCGAGGTGGACGGGCTGTACGAGGACTACCAGTTCTCCAAGCTCTCCGAGGCGCTGTACCACTTCGCCTGGGACGAGGTCTTCGACTGGTACGTCGAGCTCTCCAAGACCACCCTGGCCAAGGGCGGCCCGCAGGCCGACGCCGCGCGCCGGGTGCTCGGCGAGGTCCTGGACGTCACGCTGCGCCTGCTGCACCCGATCGTGCCGTTCGTCACCGAGACGCTGTGGACCACGCTGACCGGCGCCGAGTCGGTGGTCATCGCCGACTGGCCGCAGGACAGCGGCTTCCGCGACGCCGCGGCCGAGGCGGAGATCGCCACCCTGCAGCAGGTCGTCACCGAGGTCCGCCGGTTCCGTACGGACCAGGGCCTCAAGCCGGGCCAGCGCGTTCCGGCGAAGCTGGAGCTGGACGGCACCGCGCTCGCCGCCCACGAGGACGCGATCCGCTCGCTGCTGCGGCTGACCGCCCCCGAGGAGGGCTTCGCGGCCACCGCTTCGCTGCCGGTGGCCGGCGCCACCGTCGCGCTCGACCTCTCCGGCACCATCGACGTCGCGGCGGAGCGCAAGCGCCTCGCCAAGGACCTCGCGGCCGCCGAGAAGGAGAAGGCCCAGACCACCGCCAAGCTCGGCAACGAGGCGTTCCTCGCCAAGGCCCCGGACGAGGTGGTCGCCAAGATCAAGGCGCGCCAGGAGGCCGCCGAGGCCGACATCGCCCGGATCACCGCCCAGCTCGCGGCGCTGCCGCAGGGCTGAGCCGGGACCGGCCCGGTCGCCGAGGGGCCGCACACCGCTTCGCGCGGGGTGCGGCCCCTCGGCGTTCCCGCCCGGGCCACCCCGCCTCGGGCCACCCCGCCCGGGGCCGTGTCAGCGGATATCCCTTACACCGAATAGAGCAGCGACATTGCTCCCTTCCGGCGAATATTCATCCTGGACCGGGTGAGGTCCTATTCCGAGCGAATTGATTCCGGTCTTGCCCGCGCGCGTTCGCGGAAGTTTCCAGGTCGGATGTGTACGGTGTGCACGGAGTTTCCGAAGGGCGTTTCTGCTGAACGTTCTGCCCAGTGACGGACGGGAGGGCACGGCGTGGTGGTGACCGAGGAGTTGGCGGACGAACTGCCTGCCGAGGCGGTGGAGGAGGCCAAGGCCAGGGCGGCGACCCTGCTGCTCGCATTCCGGCACGGAAACCAGCTCGCGTTCGACCACGAGCTGGATCTGCTGTTCGCCGAGCACGCCGGGCGGGAGGTGACCACGCTGCTCGCCTGGATCGCCGCCGAGGCCGTCCGCAAGGCGTACGCCCCCGAGGTCGGCGACCGGGTGCTGCGGGCGATGGCCCGGCGCGCCCCGGCCGACACCGGCGCGGTCGCGGTGGACGAGGAGAGCGCGAACGCCGCCCGGCTGATCGAGGCGGTGGCGGCCGGCGAGGTGGCCGTGGTGCGCGGCCTGGTCGCCTCGACGCCTGACACCACCTTCCTGCTGGGCGGTCTGCTGCAGGGTGTCGCGATGATGCTTCCGCTGCTTCCGGAGGGCGAACTGGCCGAGATCACCGCCGAGTTGCGCCGCCGGCACGGCGGCGCCGCGCACGTGCCGGAGGCCCGGGCCGGCGTCTGAGGAGACGGAACCGGCTCCCCGGAGGAGGGTCAGGCAGCCAGTAGGGCCGCGTCGGCGTCCGCGTCGGCGGACCCGGCCGACCCGGCGAGCGCGGCGGTCAGCGCGGCGATCCGGGCCGAGGCCAGGCCGTCGCCGTACGGGCTCGGGGTGGCCGCGAGCCGGGCCAGGCGCTCGGGGGTGTCGGAGAGCCAGCCGCGGGCCAGCTCGCCCAGTTCCTCGCCGGGCCGCACCAGCGCGGCGAAGCCGGCCGCCACGGCCTCCGGGCGCTCGGTGGAGCGGCGCACCACCAGCAGCGGACGGCCGAGCACGGTGCACTCCTCCTGCACCCCGCCGGAGTCGGAGACCAGCAGCGCCGCGTGGCGCGCCAGGCCCAGGAAGTCCGCGTAGCCGACCGGGCCGGTGACGGCCAGGCGCTCCAGCAGGCCCTCCAGGCCGAAGCGCTCGACGGCGGCCCGGGTGCGCGGGTGCATCGGGAACAGCACCGGCGTGCCGGCCCGGGCGATCCGGTCCAGCTCGGCGAGTACCGCGCCGAGCGCCTCGGCGGTGTCGGTGTTCTCGGGGCGGTGCACGGTGGCCAGCACGTACCCGTCCGGGCGCAGCCCGTGCGCGGCGAGCAGCGCGGCGCGGGCGGCGCCGTCCGGCAGCTGACGGCGGACCACCTCGACGACGGTGTTCCCGGTGAGCTCGATCCGGTCCTCGCCCAGGGACTCGGCGCGCAGGTTGGCGACGTTGTCCTCGGTGGCGGCGCAGAGCAGGTCGGAGACGTGGTCGACCATCACCCGGTTGTGCTCCTCGGGCATCGCCCGGTCGAAGCTGCGCAGTCCGGCCTCGACGTGGACCAGCGGGATCTCCCGGGCGTTGGCGGCCAGCGCCCCGGCGAGGGTGGCGTTGGTGTCGCCCTGGACGACCACGGCGGCGGGGCGGTCCTCGGCGAAGGCGGCGTCCAGCTGGCCGAGCGACTGGGCGATCTGGCCGGCCCGGGGGCGGCCGCCGACACCGGTGAGCAGCTCGGGCCGGGGCAGGTCCAGGTCCCGCAGGAAGCGGCCGGACATCGCCTCGTCCCAGTGCTGGCCGGTGTGCACCAGCCGGGTGGCGTCGCCGAGTTCGTGGATCAGCGGGGCGAGCTTGACCAGCTCGGGGCGGGTGCCGAGGACGACGGCGACACTGTTCGGGGGCAGGCACAGGCTCATGCGGGGGCTCCGGTGGGGACGACGGTGGAGGAGGGCGCGGGGGAGGGGGCGGCTCAGGATTCGAGCGCGGTGGGGGCGCCGAGGGCGACCTTCTCGGCGTTGCGGCGGGTCTTGGCCCAGCCGTTGCGACCGAGCAGCATCCGGACGGCGGCCCGGGCGGCCACCACGAAGAGGTGGTAGGCGTACAGCCAGACCAGGACGCCCCAGAGCAGCCCGGTCAGCCGGCTCCGGTCGGGGTGGACGACCCGGCGGTAGGCGAGGCCCCAGAACACCATCGGCAGCGTGGCGAGCCCGAACGCGAGCAGCATCCACGGCCCGTACCGGAGCTGGAAGTCGGCGGTCTCGGCGGGGAAGAGCACCAGACCGGCGGCGGTGATCCCGAGCGAGAGCGGGAACAGCAGCACCAGCAGCACGCAGACCACGGGCTGCAGGAAGGTGTACATCACCTCGGCCTTGCCGGCCCAGGTGTAGTGCGGGGAGCGCAGCACCCGGCCGGTGTAGCGCAGGCACTGCATGTTGCCCTGGGCCCAGCGGGTGCGCTGGGTGAGGAAGCGACGCAGCGAGACCAGGCCCTCCTGGGAGACCTGGGCCTCGGTGACGTGGGTGAGCCGCCAGCCGGCCAGGCGCAGGTCCAGTCCGGACTCGTAGTCCTCCAGCAGCGCGCGCTCGGGCCAGGGGCGGCCGGCCCGGCCCTCCTCGGTGGTGAGCGAGTCGAGGGCGGTGAGCCGGACGAACTGGCCGTTGCCGCCGAGGCCGACGCTGCCGGTGCGGCGGCGCAGCAGCTGCATGCCGGCGTTGTTGGCCTGGAACTCGACGTCCTGCATCCGGACGAGGGCGCGGGCGACGCCGTTGGCGGCGCGACCGCGGCCGGGCAGCGGGAGTTCCTCGTCGGCGTTGCGCATCCGCACGCCGATCTGGACGGCGCCGGTGTCGGGGGGGCCGAGCGCCTTGGTGTTGGCGACCCGGCCGAGGGTGCCCGGGTCGAGCTGTCCGTCGGCGTCGACGACGCCGATCACCACGCGGGAGCGGTCGGTGGACTCGGGCAGCCAGGCGGAGATCTCCCGGTAGGCGGCGTTGAGGGCGGCGCCCTTGCCGATCCGGGCGTGCGGGCGGCGGCGCTGGACGAGGTGGACGCGCGGGTCGCGGGCGGCCGCGGCGAGCACGAGTTCGCGGGTGGCGTCCTCGCTGTCGTCGTCGATCACCCACAGGTGGGCCTCGGGAGCACTCGCCCGCAGGCCGTCCAGGGTCTGGGTGACCACGGCCTCCTCGTCGCGGCAGGGGACCACCAGGTGCCACTGGAAGGCGGCGGGGTCGCCGGGCTCGGCGGGCCGGTCGTGCCGGAAGGCGTGGCGGGAGCCGGCCCAGTACACGAGGAAGCGCCCGAAGACGAGGACCATGTAGCCGACGAGGGCCAGCGAGATCAGTCCGGCGACCCAGACGACGGCGTCCCGGTGAAGCTCGATCCAGTCGTGCAGGGCGTCGGGCATGGCGCAGTGCTCCTCGTGATCTAAGGTCGGCGGCTCCTGTTGGTTGCGAATCGATGCTCCGTTGCGGTTCAAACTCGCTAAATGAACAGTAAAGGGAGCAAACTGGTCTGTTAAGACCAAGAGTGGGCAAAGTGGCCGTTGTCACCTCGACCCTCACCCTGTGAGGACGCCCCGCCCCCGCTCCGTAGACTGTGGTCGTGAGCGACAAGGCCGACCCGAACCCGTACACCATCCGCCCCGCCGACGGCGGCACCGGAGACGCCCTGCGCGACGTCGAGGTGGAACTCTCCAAGCGCTGGCCGGAGAACAAGCTGGAGCCCTCGCTCGACCGGATCGAGGCGCTGATGGACATCCTGGGCCAGCCCCAGCGCTCCTTCCCGTCCATCCACATCACCGGCACCAACGGCAAGACCTCCACCGCCCGGATGATCGAGCAGCTGCTCAACACCTTCGAGCTGCGCACCGGCCGCTACACCAGCCCGCACGTCGAGTCCGTCACCGAGCGGATCAGCCTCGACGGCGCCCCGATCAGCCCCGAGCGCTTCGTCGAGGTCTACCGCGACATCGAGCCCTACGTGCAGATGGTCGACGCGGCCCAGCCGGTGCCGATGTCCTTCTTCGAGGTGCTGACCGGCATGGCCTACGCCGCCTTCGCCGACGCCCCGGTGGACGTCGCCGTGGTCGAGGTCGGCATGGGCGGCTCCTGGGACGCCACCAACGTCATCGACGCGGCCGTCGCCGTGATCACTCCGATCGGCCTCGACCACACCGACAAGCTCGGCGAGACCACCGGCGAGATCGCCGTCGAGAAGTCCGGGATCGTCAAGACCGGCGCCGTCGCCGTCGTCGCCCAGCAGCAGCTGGACGCCGCCCAGGTCATCCTGCGCCGCGCCGTCGAGGTGGACGCCACGGTCGCCCGCGAGGGCATGGAGTTCGGCGTGATCCGCCGCGAACTCGCCGTCGGCGGCCAGCTCGTGACGCTGCGCGGACTCGGCGGCGAGGAGTACGAGGACGTCTTCATCCCGCTGCACGGCGAGTACCAGGCGCACAACGCGGCGCTGGCGCTGGCCGCGGTCGAGGCCTTCTTCGGCGTCGGCGGCGCCCGCGGCGGGCAGCTCGACGTGGAGAAGATCCGGCAGGCCTTCTCCGGCGTGTCCTCGCCGGGCCGCCTGGAGGTCGTCCGCCGCAGCCCCACCATCGTCCTGGACGCCGCGCACAACCCGCACGGCGCCCGCGCCACCGTCGCCGCCCTCACCGAGTCCTTCGGCTTCACCCGGCTCGTCGGCGTGATCGGCACCTCCGGTGACAAGGACGTGGCCGGCGTGCTGGAGGCCTTCGAGCCGATCCTGGCCGAGGTCGTCATCACCCAGAACTCCACCCACCGCGCGATGGACGTCGACGCGCTCGCAGCCCTGGCCGTCGAGGTCTTCGGTGAGGACCGCGTCCAGGTCGAGCCCCGCCTCGACGACGCCATCGCCGCCGCCGTCACCCTCGCCGAGGAGGAGGGCGACCTCGGCGGCGCCGGGGTGCTGGTCACCGGTTCGGTCATCACGGTGGGCGAGGCCCGCCTGCTGCTCGGGAGGAAGTGACATGAGGACGCTCTGCTCTTCGACGCTGATCGGCGAAGCGCTGCTGATCATGTTCGCGGCGCTGGTCGCGATGCGGCTCTCCGACGTCTCCACCGGGGAGATCTGGACGGTCAGCGGCATCGCGATGGCCCTGTGCATCGCGCTCTGCGGCATGATCGACCGCCCCGGCGCGGTGCCGATCGGCTGGGCGCTGCAGATCGGCCTGATCGCCAGCGGCTTCGTCCTGCCGACCATGTTCGGCCTCGGCGTGGTCTTCGCCGCCCTGTGGTGGTGCTCGGTGCACTACGGCCGCAAGGTCGACGCCTTCAAGGCCGCCCGCGCCGCCGCCACCGAGGCGGCCGCCGTACAGGCCTGAGGCCGCGGACCGGCGCACCGACACGCCGTGTACGCAAGGTAACCTCTGCCGTGTCGGGGCCCGCTCGTCGACCCGACCGTCCGCCGAACCGAATCCCCAGGAGACGCCCCGTGTCCCAGCGCACTCTCGTCCTGCTCAAGCCCGACGCCGTCCGCCGCGGCCTGGCGGGCGAGATCATCAGCCGCATCGAGCGCAAGGCCGGCTGGCGGCTCGCCGCCATGGAACTGCGCACCTTCGACCGGGCGACGCTGGAGCACCACTACGAGGAGCACGTCGGCCGCCCCTTCTACGAGCCGCTGCTGGAGTTCATGACCTCCGGCCCGTCGATCGCGCTGATCGTCGAGGGCGAGGACGTCGTGCCCGGCGTCCGCATGCTGGCCGGCGCCACCAACCCGCTGGAGGCCGGCGCCGGCACCATCCGCGGCGACTACGCGACGATCACCCGGGAGAACCTGATCCACGCCTCCGACTCCCCGGAGTCGGCCGAGCGCGAGATCAAGATCTTCTTCCCGGCCCACGCCTGAGCCGGGCCGGGCGGCACGCCCGGAGGACCTTGGGACTGCCCCGGTCGGGACCATTGGCCCGGCCGGGGCATTCTTATCGTGAAATAGGGAACTGGGGATCCCGACACGGCGTCCCAATCCGGGGAGAAGCGATCACGCTCCGGACAATGGACGGTATGCCCCACGTCGACGTCCGTACCGCGAGGCGTGACTACGATGGACGCGACTCAAGGGCCCGGTAAGGCAGCTCAGCTGGTCTCCGCCCAAGCGTGGGCGCACGCAGTCGTCCACCCCCCATGAACTCCGAGCCCGGGAAGGCACCCACACCCCATGGCGAGCAACCTGTCGTTCATCGGCCGCGACTTGGCGATCGACCTCGGAACTGCCAACACGCTGGTGTACGTCAGGGGCAAGGGCATCGTCCTGAACGAACCGTCGGTCGTCGCGGTGAACACCAACACCGGCGGCATCCTCGCCGTCGGCGCCGAGGCCAAGAAGATGATCGGCCGCACCCCGGGCAACATCGTCGCCATCCGCCCGCTCAAGGACGGCGTGATCGCCGACTTCGAGATCACCGAGCGGATGCTGCGGTACTTCATCCTCAAGATCCACCGCCGCCGCTACCTCGCCCGCCCCCGCGTCGTCGTCTGCGTGCCCTCCGGCATCACCGGCGTCGAGCGCCGCGCCGTCATCGAGGCCTCCTCCCAGGCCGGCGCGCGCCAGGTGCACATCATCGAGGAGCCGATGGCCGCCGCCATCGGCGCCGGCCTGCCCGTCCACGAGGCCACCGGCAACATGGTGGTCGACATCGGCGGCGGCACCACCGAGGTCGCGGTCATCTCCCTCGGCGGCATCGTCACCGCCCAGTCCATCCGGGTGGCCGGCGACGAACTCGACAACGCCATCGTCCAGCACATCAAGAAGGAGTACTCGCTCCTGCTCGGCGAGCGCAGCGCCGAACAGATCAAGATGAGCATCGGCAGCGCCTTCGGCCTGGAGGGCGAGAAGGACGAGCACGCCGAGATCCGCGGCCGCGACCTCGTCAGCGGCCTGCCCAAGACCGTGGTCATCTCCGCCGCCGAGGTCCGCGAGGCCATCGACGAGCCGGTCAACGCCATCATCGACGCGGTCAAGACCACCCTCGACCAGTGCCCGCCCGAGCTGGCGGGCGACGTCATGGACCGCGGCATCGTGCTCACCGGCGGCGGCGCCCTGCTGCGCGGCCTCGACGAGCGGCTGCGCCGCGAGACCGGCATGCCGATCCACATCGCCGAGAACCCGCTCGACTCCGTCGCGCTCGGCTCCGGCAAGTGCGTCGAGGAGTTCGAGGCGCTCCAGCAGGTACTCGACGCCCAGCCGCGCCGTTAGCAGCACGTACACATCCGACACTCGACTGAACGGGCGGCCGCCCGGGCCCCACAGCCCCGGGCGGCCTCCAGGTACGAAGGGGCAGTACCAGCACCGTGAGGGACACACGAGAGAGCCGGCTGCTGCTCATCCTGCTGGTGGCCGTCGCCTTCGCGCTGATCACCGTCGACATCAAGGGCGGTGAGGACTCCCCGCTCGGCCCCGCCCGGCACGCCGCCGCCGGCGTCCTCGGCCCGGTCGAGCGCGGCGCCGCCACCGTCGTCGACCCGGTCGCGGACACCGTCCGCGCCTTCCGGGACGCCGCCACCAACAGCGGCCGCACCGATCAGCTCGCCCGCGAGAACACCGAACTGCGGCAGAAGCTCGCCTCCTCCGACATGGCCGCCGGGCGCACCAAGCAGCTGGACGACCTGCTGCGCACCGCCGGCGCCGGCGGATACACCGTCAAGGCCGCCCAGGTCATCGCGATCGGCCCGGCCCAGGGCTTCTCCTGGACCATCACCATCGACGCCGGCAGCGACGACGGCCTCACCCGCGACATGACCGTGATCAACGGTCAGGGCCTGGTCGGCCGGATCACCACCGTCGGCCCGACCACCGCCACCGTGCTGCTCGCCTCCGACCCCGGCTTCTCGGCCGGCACCCGGCTGGAGGGCACCGGCGAGATCGGCTTCGCCTCCGGCGGCGGCGACAGCCCCATGAAGGTCTCCCTGCTCAACGGCAAGGCCCAGGTCAAGGCGGGCGACCGACTGGTCACCTTCGGCTCGCAGAGCGGGCGCCCGTTCGTGCCCGGCGTCCCCGTCGGCAAGGTCATCGAGGTCCAGGCCAACGCCGGACAGCTCACCAAGACCGTCCTGGTCGAGCCCTTCGTCCAGTTCACCCGGCTGGACCTGGTCGGCGTGGTCGTCGTGCCGCCGCGCGCCGACCCGCGCGACGCCGTCCTGCCGCCGGCCCCCGCCGCGCCCGCTCCGGGCCAGGCCCCGGCCGCCCCCGCCGCGCCGGCCTCGCCCGCCGCACCGCCCGCCAAGCCCAATGGGGGGAACTGAGCCATGCGCCTCGCCCGCATCCCCGTCTCCGCCGGCCTGATCCTGTTCGGCCTGATCCTCCAGGTCAGCGTCTTCGGCCGGCTCCAGCTCCCCGGAGCGACCCCGGACATACTGCTGCTCGTCGTGGTCGGCCTGGCCATGGTCTACGGGCCCACCGGCGGCTGCCTGGTCGGCTTCGCGGCCGGCCTGCTGGCCGACCTCGCACCGCCCTCCGACCACGCGATCGGCCGCTACGCGCTGGTGCTCTGCCTGATGGGCTACGCCGCCGGACTGCTGCGCCCCGACCACGGCCGGCAGCGCTCGGTCTCCAGCGCGCTGCTGGTGGTGGGCGCCGCGGCGGTCGCCTCCACGCTGCTGTACGCCATGGTCGGCGCCCTGGTCGGCGACACCGCCGCCCGGCACGTCGGCCTCGGCGGACTGGTGATCAGCGCCCTGCTGTACGACCTGCTGCTGGCGCCCTTCGTGGTGCCGCTGGTGATGATGCTCGGCCGCCGCTTCGGCCGCGACCCGGTGGCCGCGGCCGACGACGACGAGAACGGCCCGGGCCTCGGCCTGGGCTCGCTGGCCCGCTACCGCACCACCCGTGAGGTCTCGTCCGGCCCGAGCTACAAGAAGCGGCGCGTGCCCGGCTTCGTCCGCCGCCCGTAACCGTCCGGCCCCGACCTCCCGACTTCCCCGCACCCTGGAGCGCACGAGACGTGAGCAACATCCCCGAGACCGGCCGCACCCGGCGGGTGACGATCCGGCTGGTGGTGCTGCAGATCCTGGTGCTGTCGCTGCTCGCCACCCTCGGCGGGCGGCTGTGGTACCTGCAGATCCGCAACGCCAAGGAGTACACGGCCAAGGCGACCGGCAACCACATCCGCGAGGTGGTCGAGCCGGCCGTCCGCGGCGAGATCCTGGACGCCTCCGGGCGGCTGCTGGCCGGCAACGAGACCCGACTGGTCGTCTCCGTCAGCCGCACCTCGCTGCTGCAGCAGAAGGACGGCGGCAAGGCGGTGCTGTCCCGGCTGGCCGAGGTGCTCGGGATGCCCGCCAAGGACGTCCAGGAGAAGGTCCGGCTCTGCGACGCCAAGACCCCGCAGCCCTGCTGGAACGGCTCGCCCTACCAGCCGATCCCGGTCACCAAGGAGGCGACCACCCAGCAGGCGATGCAGATAATGGAGCGCCGCGAGGACTTCCCCGGGGTCACCGCGCAGCCCACCGCCGTACGCCGCTACACCGGCGTCGAGGGCGCCAACCTGGCCCAGGTGCTCGGCTACCTCTCGCCGGTCACCGACGAGGAGGTCAGCAAGACCGCGGACAAGACCGGCCTGGACCGCTACCTGCCGGCCGACCAGATCGGCCGGGCCGGCCTGGAGTCGGTGTACGACCGCGACCTGCGCGGCACCGCCGGCATCACCAAGCTGGAGGTGGACAACCTCGGCCGGGTGATCGGCACCGCCGGCACCGTCGCCCCGAAGACCGGCGACAACCTGGTCACCAGCATCGACGCCCGGGTGCAGAAGGTCGTCGAGGACAACCTGGCGCAGGCCATGAAGGACGCCCGGAACACCTTCGACAAGGTCACCAACCGCAACTACGAGGCCGACTCCGGCGCCGCCGTGGTGATGGACGTGCACACCGGGCGGATCATCGCCATGGCGAGCGCGCCGACGTACGACCCGAACCTCTGGGTGGGCGGCATCAGCGGCAAGGACTACCAGGCGCTGACCAGCAAGGAATCCAACTTCCCGCTGCTGAACCGGGCCATACAGGGTCAGTCCGCCCCCGGCTCGACCTTCAAGGTCATCTCCACCACCGCCGCCGTGCAGGCCGGCTACCCGCTGGACGGCACCTACCCGTGCCCGAAGAGCATGACCATCGGCGGTCGCGAGTTCAAGAACTTCGAGAGCGAGAGCTTCGGCTCCATCACGCTGGAGAAGGCGCTGGAGGTCTCCTGCGACACCGTCTTCTACGGCCTGGCGAACGACCAGTGGGTGAAGGACGGCGGCATCAAGCCGAAGAAGGACCCGGGCGACTGGTTCTTCAAGACCGCCCACCAGTTCGGCCTCGGCGCCAAGACCGGCATCGACCTGCCGGCCGAGGTGCCCGGCCGGGTGCCCGACCGGCAGTGGAAGCAGTCCTTCTACGACAACAACAAGGACGCCTGGTGCGCCCAGGCCAAGAAGGGCGGCAACAGCTTCTCCGACCAGATCGCCCGGGAGAACTGCGTCGACGGCTACCAGATGCGCGCCGGTGACGCCGTCAACTTCGCGATCGGCCAGGGCGACACCCTGGTCACCCCGGTCCAGATGGCCCGGATCTACTCGGCGCTGGCCAACGGCGGCACCTTCTACCGGCCGACCATCGCCAAAGCGGTGATAAGCCCGGGCGGGGACCTCGTCCGCGAGATCGCCCCGCAGGCGGACGCCAAGTTCCCCGGCGACCAGAAGCTGCTGAGCTACATCGACCAGGCCACCGCGGGCGTCATCACCAGCGGCACCGCCGCCTGGAAGTTCGCCGGAGCCGGCTGGCCGCAGGACAAGATCCAGCTGCACGCCAAGACCGGCACCGCCGAGGTCGAGGGCAAGCAGACCACCTCCTGGCTGACCACGTACAGCAAGGACTACGCGGTCGTCATGACGATAAGCCAGGGTGGCACCGGCTCCGGTGGTTCCGGTGACGCCGTCCGCCGGATCTACCAGGCGCTGTACGGCGTGGACGACAAGGGCAACGTCGACACCACGAAGGCGCTGCTGCCGACCCCGCAGGCCGAGCTGCCGAAGTTCAACCCGGACGGCACCGCGATCATCAAGCCGGCCGCCTACTCGGTCGACCGCGCGCCGGGCGCTCCGGCCCCGGCCTCCGCGCCGGTGCCGGCGCTGCTCGACCCGGCGCAGGACTCCGCGCCGGTGCCGGCGCTGCTCGACGCGGCACAGGACTCCGCCCCGGTGCCCGCGCTGCTCGACGCGGCGCGGCCGGGAGGGGCTGCGGCGGCGGCCTTCCTGGACCAGGCACCGCCGACCGACCCCGCGGTCTCGTACACCGCGGCCGATGCCGCGCTGGAACCCGGCCGCGGCCCGGGAAGGGGACGGGCATGACCTCCTACGGCTCCTACCGGCAGCTGCGGCTCGCCCCGCAGCGGGGCGGGGTGCCCAAGGCCCTCGCCAAGGACTCCCCGCTGTGGCGGCTGGACTGGATACTGCTGCTGGCCGCGCTGGCCCTCTCGGCCGGCAGCGCGCTGCTGGTCTGGTCGGCCACCCGCGGACGCGACTCGCTCACCCACGGCGACCCGCAGTACTTCCTGTACCGGCACCTGACCAACTTCGTGGTCGGGCTGGTCCTGTGCGCCGTGGTGATAGCGATAGGGAGTCGCCGCTTCCGCACGATCGTGCCGTTCCTGTACGTCGGCGTGATCCTGATGCTGCTGGCGACGCTCAGTCCGCTGGGCTCGACCATCAACGGCGCGCACTCGTGGATCCAGCTCGGCGGCGGCTTCTCGATCCAGCCCGCCGAGTTCGCGAAGCTCGGGATCGTGCTGGCGATGGCGGTCGTGCTGTCGGACCAGGTGGACGCGGGGGAGCGGGAGTTCCCCTCGAACCGGGCGGTGTTCCGCGGCCTGATCTGGGCCGCCCTGCCGATGGGCATAGTGCTGCTGATGCCGGACGCCGGCTCGGTGATGGTGATGGCCGCGATCGTGCTGGGCATCCTGCTCGGCTCGGGCGCGGCGAACCGCTGGGTCCTCGGCCTGCTGGTGGCGGGCGGCGCCGGGTGTGTGGCGATCTGGAAGTTCGGGCTGCTGAGCAAGTACCAGATCGACCGCTTCGCGGCCTTCGCCAACCCGCAGCTGGACCCGAACGGCGTCGGCTACAACACCGCCCAGGCCCGGATCGCCATCGGCTCGGGCGGACTCACCGGCAAGGGGCTGTTCCACGGGACGCAGACCACCGGGCAGTTCGTGCCGGAGCAGCAGACCGACTTCGTGTTCACCGTCGCCGGGGAGGAGCTGGGCTTCGTCGGCGCGCTGGCGATCATCGCGCTGGTCGGGGTGATCCTCTGGCGGGCCTGCCGGATCGCCCGCCAGGCGACCGACCTGTACGGGACGATCGTCGCTGCCGGGATCGTCGCCTGGCTGTCCTTCCAGGCCTTCGAGAACATAGGGATGTGCCTGGGCATCATGCCCGTCGCGGGCATCCCGCTGCCGTTCGTCTCGTACGGAGGGTCCTCGATGTTCGCGAACTGGATGGCGGTCGGACTGCTCCAGGCGGTCCGGAGCCAGCGGCCGATAGCGGCCTGAGCGACTGCGCGCGGGGGCCGGTCCGGGGAAACCCGGGCCGGCCCCCTTGGCGTGTCCAAAGTCTTTTCCCAGCGGTTCAGTTGACGGATCGTCAGGAAACCGTCAGGGGTGCAGCAGGCAGTCGGCGGCGGTCAGGACGGCGCGGGTCTGGTGGGCCAGCTGCTCCTGCACCGGGACCCAGCGGGCGCCGAAGCGGTGGCGCAGCCGGTCCAGGCTGTCGGCGACGACGGCCCGGGCGCGCTCGCGGGCGGCCTCCGCGCCCGGTCCGCGGCCGTCCGCGAGCAGCCGCAGCAGGATCGACGCGACCCGCAGCGGCAGCCGGGCCGCGACCAGGCCGGCGGTGGTCACCCGGGAGGCGGAGAGCGGCTGGGCGCCCCAGCGGTCCAGCCACTCCGCCGCCACCCGCGGGGCCACCGCCAGGTTGAACTCGGCGGTGCGCACCAACGGGCCGTACGCCTCGTGACCGTGCGCGGGGACCCGGGCCAGCAGGGCGGTGAGCTCCTCGGCGCGCGCGGTCAGCTCGTGGGCGGCCGCGGCGAGGGCCCGAGGGCCCTCCGGGTGGGACCGGGCGTCGCCGACCGCGTCCACCGCCCACATCGGGACCTCCAGCACGGCGGTGACCGCGCCGTGGCGGGCGGCGTAGGACCAGGTGGACAGCTCCGGCTCGTCCGGCAGCGCACGGGAGGCCTCGGAGCTGCCGGGCGCTGGCATCAGATAGGTGCCGGGGGAGGGGCTGGCCCAGCCCATCGCGTCGTAGGAGTCCACGTCGAGCGGCAGGCCCGCCCGGGCGGCGGAGCGGGCGAAGCGCTCGGCCAGGCCCGGCACCGGGCCGGTGAGCTGCGCGAAGGCGCCGCCGAAGTCCACCCCGTGCAGCGAGCACTGCAGGAACGGGCGCAGCTCGTCGATCAGACCGGTCAGCGCGAGGCTCTCCGGCATCGGCGGGCGGCCCGAGCCGGGGGCGGGCAGCAGCTCCGGCTGCTCCTCGAAGGCGGGGCGGAAGAAGTGCTCGTAGTGACGGCCCATGGTCAGCGGGCCGTCCAGCCAGCCGGCGTTGAGCGCCGCGCCGTCCGGGTCCAGGCAGAGCAGCAGGTGCCAGGACAGGCCGGGGACGGCCGGGCGCTCCAGCAGCAGCTCGGCGAGCCGGACCGCCCCGGCGGTGCCGATCGGCTCGTTGGGGTGCGGTCCGCCGACCACGAGCACCGCGCGCGGCCCGCGGTCGACCGAGAGCAGCAGCAGCGGGCGTCCGGCCCGCGAGCGGCCCACCTCGCGAAGCCGGCAGCGGTCCGGGTGGCGCAGGGCGAACCGCCGGGCGGCGGCCTCGGCCTGCGCCTGCGTGGGGTAGCGGGCCGGCCGGGTGTCGAGGGTCCGGAGGGGGCGGATCCGCCGACCGGTGTCGGTCATGGTTCTCCTTGCGCCGGTCGTACGGCTCGTACGGCCGCCGGGGCGCGGGCGAGCGGGTGCGCCGCCGGACACGGAGTGCGGGCGGGAGGCGGGGCACCGCGGGCCGGGGACGGCGGCCGGGCGGACACGGGACGGGCCTGGTGAGGGTGGACGGGGCCGTGCGTGCGGGGGAGGGAGAGGGTCGCGCCGGGGGAACTCCGGCGAGGGCCCGAGCGTACGACCCAACTCCTGTGTCCGGAAGGGGTACCGGTGCCTTTGGCGGAGCCCCGTCAGTACCGCACGGGCCGTCCGGGCGTGTCAACGGCGGACGGCCCCGGGCGGCGGGCGCGCACTGCGCGTGCCGGGGCGGACACCCGACGGCCGGGTCGCGCCGGAGCGCGGAGGGCCCCCACTCCGGGGCAGGCGGTCCGATCCCCGGATTGGGCTACCCTTGAGGGTCACCCCTCCCGTGCCGGCTCGCGGCACCGAATCACGTCGTAAGGGTTCCTAGTACATGACTGTCGAATCGGTCTTCCCACGCCTGGAGGCCCTCCTCCCGCACGTCCAGAAGCCGATCCAGTACGTCGGCGGCGAGCTCAACTCGACCGTCAAGGACTGGGACGCCTGCGACGTCCGCTGGGCGCTGATGTACCCCGACGCCTACGAGGTCGGGCTGCCCAACCAGGGCGTCATGATCCTCTACGAGGTGCTGAACGAGCGCGAGGGCGTGCTCGCCGAGCGCACCTACAGCGTCTGGCCGGACCTCGAGGCGCTGATGCGCGAGCACGGCGTCCCGCAGTTCACCGTCGACGCCCACCGCCCGGTGAAGGCCTTCGACGTGTTCGGCCTGTCGTTCTCCACCGAGCTCGGCTACACCAACATGCTGGCCGCGCTCGACCTGGCCGGCATCCCGCTGGAGTCCAAGGACCGCACCGACGAGGACCCGATCGTCCTGGCCGGCGGCCACGCGGCCTTCAACCCGGAGCCGATCGCGGACTTCCTGGACGCGGCGGTGATCGGCGACGGCGAGCAGGCCGTCCTCGACATGACCGAGATCATCCGCGCCTGGAAGGCCGAGGGCCGCCCGGGCGGGCGCGACGAGGTGCTGCTGCGCCTGGCCCGCACCGGCGGGTTCTACGTGCCGAAGTTCTACGACGTGGAGTACCTGGCCGACGGCCGGATCGGTCGCGTCGTGCCGAACGCCCCGGGCGTGCCGTGGCGGGTGTCCAAGCACACCGTCATGGACCTGGACGAGTGGCCGTACCCCAAGCAGCCGCTGGTCCCGCTCGCGGAGACGGTGCACGAGCGGATGTCCGTGGAGATCTTCCGCGGCTGCACCCGCGGCTGCCGCTTCTGCCAGGCCGGCATGATCACGCGCCCCGTGCGGGAGCGAAGCATCACCGGCATCGGCGAGATGGTCGAGCGCGGGCTGAAGGCGACCGGCTTCGAGGAGGTCGGCCTGCTGTCGCTGTCCAGCGCCGACCACACCGAGATCGGCGACATCGCCAAGGGCCTGGCGGACCGCTACACCGACGACAAGATCGGCCTGTCGCTGCCGTCCACCCGCGTCGACGCCTTCAACATCGACCTCGCCAACGAGCTGTCCCGCAACGGGCGCCGCTCGGGCCTCACCTTCGCCCCCGAGGGCGGCAGCGAGCGCATGCGCAAGGTGATCAACAAGATGGTGTCGGAGGAGGACCTGATCCGCACCGTCGCCACCGCCTACGGCAACGGCTGGCGCCAGGTGAAGCTGTACTTCATGTGCGGCCTGCCCACCGAGACCGACGAGGACGTGCTCCAGATCGGGGAGATGGCGAAGAACGTCATCCAGAAGGGCCGCGAGGTCACCGGCCAGAACGACATCCGCTGCACCGTCTCCATCGGCGGCTTCGTGCCCAAGCCGCACACCCCGTTCCAGTGGGCCCCGCAGCTGTCCGCCGAGGCCACCGACGCCCGGCTGGCCAAGCTGCGCGACTCCATCCGCGGTGACCGCAAATACGGGAAGAACATCGGCTACCGCTACCACGACGGCAAGCCGGGCATCATCGAGGGCCTGCTCTCCCGCGGCGACCGCCGCGTCGGCGCGGTCATCCGCGCGGTCTACGAGGACGGCGGTCGCTTCGACGGCTGGCGCGAGTACTTCTCCTACGACCGCTGGATGGCCTGCGCCGAGAAGGCCCTCGCCGGCACCGGCGTCGACGTCGACTGGTACACCACCCGCGAGCGCAGCTACGAGGAGGTGCTGCCCTGGGACCACCTGGACAGCGGCCTCGACAAGGACTGGCTGTGGGAGGACTGGCAGGACGCGCTGGAGGAGGTCGAGGTCGACGACTGCCGCTGGACGCCGTGCTTCGACTGCGGCGTGTGTCCGCAGATGGACACCCACATCCAGATCGGCCCCACCGGCAAGAAGCTGCTGCCGCTGACGGTCGTGAACTCGTAGCCGTCCGTCGTCGGCCGACACCGTCGGCGGGTGACGGGCCCCACACCTCGGACCCCCGGCCGGAACGTTCCGGCCGGGGGTTCCGGCTATGCGGCTGACCAGGGGCGGAGCGAGCGGGCCGGTGGGGCGCGTACCCTTTGTGGTGACAGAGTCCGGACAGTGGCGGGAACGCGCCACGCCGGACGGGGACAACTGACTAAGGACTGAGCGACCCTGGCACGCCGTACGCCCGACGGTCCGCCGCCCGCGCCGACGGTGCAGCGGATTCGTCTCCGCTACACCAAGCGCGGCCGGCTCCGCTTCACCAGCCACCGCGACTTCCAGCGCGCCTTCGAGCGCGCCCTGCGCCGGTCCGCCGTTCCGATGGCCTACTCGGCCGGCTTCACCCCGCACCCCAAGGTCTCCTACGCCAACGCGGCCCCCACCGGGGTGGCGAGCGAGGCGGAGTACCTGGAGATCGGCCTGGCCGCCGTGCGCGACCCCGAGCAGCTGCGGGCGCAGCTGGACGAGTCGCTGCCGAACGGCCTCGACGTGATCGACGCGGTGGAGGTGCGGACGCCGAACTTCGTGGAGCGCCTGGAGGCCTCCGAGTGGCTGGTCCGGCTCGACGGCGTCGAGCCGGACGAGGCGGCGGGTGCGGTCGCGCGCTTCCTCGCCGAGGAGCGGGTCGAGGTCGAACGCCTCACCAAGAACGGCGTGCGGGTTTTCGACGCGCGCGGCGCGGTGGCGGCGCTGGACGTCGTCCCGGCCCAGGTCGACGGCGGTGCGGACACGGAGGCAGGAACCGACCACGATGTTCGGACCGGCCGTCCCTGTGCGATACTGCGCCTGGTAGTACGACACGCCACACCCGCCGTACGACCCGACGACGTATTGTCCGGTCTCCGTGCGACGGCCGACCTGGCGCCGCCGGTCCCCGCAGAGGTGACCAGGCTGGCGCAGGGGCCGCTCGACGAGGGGACCGGCACGGTGACCGACCCGCTGGCGCTCGACCGCGCCGCGGCCCCGGCCGGCTCGGAGCCGGGCGCCGGGCCGCGCGCTACCGCGCCCGCCTAGCGGGCGGAGGCCGGGTCCAGTGCCTCACTGGACCCGATGGTCCTCCAGGGTTCCCGCGGCTCCCCAGGGGAGCGAGCGTCGTCGCAGCACAGGCCTGCCACCCGGGGCCTGCCGGCCAGGACGGCCGGTGGGCCCGGGGCCCCGTCCGGGAGCCACCCGGGGTTGGGGGACGGCGCAGCTTGGGAAAACCTTCAGAAGACTGGTCAGACCAGAAGACTTTCGACACCCCGCCGAGCGCGGGGCGCCGAGCGAGACTACGAGCCCCTGTGCGGCCTCGCGTCCGCGCGGCGGCACCGTGAACGGGTCCGGCCCGGGCATCCCCTGGATGCCGGCCGCCCACAGGTGCCGCGCCGTGCCCGGATGCGGAGCCCGGGGGCCTGACGGGAGATCCACCCGCATGCTCGATAACACCGATCCGCAGCAGAACGCGGCCACGGAACCGAACGACTCCACCGCGACCGGTGGCGAGGGCGCGTCCGCCGCGCCGCCGCGCCGCCGTCGCCGCGCGGTCTCCCGCCCGGCGGGCACCCCGCAGGGCGCGGCCGCCGAGGCGGCCGAGACCGTGCTGCCGGCCGAGGCGCCGGCGGTCGAGGCCGCCGTCGAGGCGCCGGCCGCCGCCGAGCCGGTGGCCGAGAAGCCGGTCCGGGCCCGCCGGACCCGCAAGCGCGCCGAGGCCCCGGCCGGAGCGCCCGAGACCAGCGCGATCGTGGTCACCGCGCCGGAGGCCGCAGCGGTCCCGGCCGAGGCCGCCGTCGAGGCGCCGGCCGCCGCCGAGCCGGTGGCCGAGAAGCCCGCCCGGGCCCGCCGCGCCCGCAAGCGCGCCGAGGCCCCGGCCGGAGCGCCCGCCGCCGTCGAGGCCGAGGCCCCCGCCGTGGAGGCGCCGGCCGTCGAGACCCCCGCCCCCGCGGCCGCCGAGCCGGCGGCCGAGGAGGCCCCCGCCGCTCCGGCCCGCCGTCCGCGCCGCCGTCGCGTGGTCGAGGCCGCGCCGGTCGTCGAGGCCCCGGTCGAGGAGCCCGCCGCCGAGGAGCCGCAGGCCGAGGAGCCCGCCGGCACGGAGGAGACCGAGGAGGAGGCCGCCCCGGCCGCCGCCGAGCCGGCCGCCGCGCCCGCCCCGGCCGCCGAGGCCGAGCCGCACCACCGGGTGCGCCGCCGCGCCGTCCGCCCGGCCACCGCCGTCTTCCAGGCCCCGGTCTTCCAGGAGCCGGCCCCCTACGTGGCGCCCGCGCAGCAGCAGCCCGCCGCCGCCCCGGCGCCGGTCGAGGCCCCGGCCGCGGCCGAGCGCGACGAGGACGACGAGTACGAGTACAGCGGCGTCGGCCGCCGCCGCCGGGTCCGCGCCCGGGTCGAGTCGGCCCGCCGCAAGCCGGTGGCCGCGCCCGCGCCCGCCCCCGTCGTCCAGGCCCCGGTCGAGACGCCGGCCGTCGAGGCGCCCGCCGCCGAGGCCCCCGCCGCCGGTCCGGAGACCGAGGGCGAGTGGGAGGAGGACGGCCGCCCGTCGCGCCGTCGCCGCCGGGGCGGCCGTCGCCGCCGCCGTGGCGAGGCCGAGGAGTTCGAGGCCGCCGAGGCCGCCGAGGCCGAGCAGCCCGCCGCCGAGGAGCCGGCCGAGGCCGTCGAGGAGGAGGGCGACGAGGACGACGACCTGGCCGCCGGCCTGTCCTCCTCGCGCCGTCGCCGCCGCCGTCGCCGCCGCAGCGGTGAGGCCGGCGCCGTCGAGACCGCCGAGACCACCGAGGACGGCGTCCGCACGGTCGTGAAGGTGCGCGAGCCCCGCCGCCGCTCCACCGAGCCGTCCTTCGACCCGGACGAGGTGCAGTCCATCAAGGGCTCGACCCGTCTGGAGGCGAAGAAGCAGCGCCGCCGCGAGGGCCGCGAGCTGGGCCGCCGCCGGGTGCCGATCATCACCGAGGCCGAGTTCCTGGCCCGCCGCGAGTCGGTCGAGCGCGTCATGGTGGTGCGCCAGAACGGCCAGCGCACCCAGATCGGCGTCCTCGAGGACGGCGTGCTGGTCGAGCACTACGTCAACAAGGAGCAGGCCACCTCGTACGTCGGCAACGTCTACCTGGGCAAGGTCCAGAACGTGCTGCCGTCGATGGAGGCCGCCTTCGTCGACATCGGCAAGGGCCGCAACGCGGTGCTGTACGCCGGTGAGGTCAACTTCGGCGCGCTGGGCGGCCACGGCGGCCCGCGCCGGATCGAGTCGGTGCTGAAGTCCGGCCAGTCCGTGCTGGTGCAGGTCTCCAAGGATCCGATCGGCCACAAGGGCGCCCGCCTGACCAGCCAGATCTCGCTGCCCGGCCGCTACCTCGTGTACGTGCCCGAGGGCTCGATGACCGGCATCTCGCGCAAGCTGCCGGAGAACGAGCGCGCGCGTCTGAAGCAGATCCTCAAGAAGATCGTCCCGGACGACGCGGGCGTCATCGTGCGCACCGCCGCCGAGGGTGCCTCCGAGGAGGAGCTGACCCGCGACGTCCAGCGGCTGCAGCAGCAGTGGGAGGACATCCAGAAGAAGGCCGCGACCGGCAACGCCCCGGCGCTGCTCTACGGCGAGCCGGACATGACCGTCCGGGTCGTCCGCGACATCTTCAACGAGGACTTCACCAAGGTCATCGTCTCCGGCGACGAGGCGTGGAAGACCATCCACGAGTACGTCACCAACGTGGCCCCGGACCTCGCCGAGCGGCTCCAGCGGTGGACCTCCGAGGTGGACGTGTTCGCCACCTACCGGATCGACGAGCAGCTGATGAAGGCGCTGGACCGCAAGGTCTGGCTGCCCAGCGGCGGGTCGCTGGTGATCGACCGCACCGAGGCGATGGTCGTCATCGACGTCAACACCGGGAAGTTCGTCGGCCAGGGCGGCAACCTGGAGGAGACGGTCACCCGGAACAACATCGAGGCGGCCGAGGAGATCGTGCGCCAGCTGAGGCTGCGCGACCTCGGCGGCATCATCGTGATCGACTTCATCGACATGGTGCTGGAGTCCAACCGCGACCTCGTGCTGCGCCGCCTGCTGGAGTGCCTGGGCCGGGACCGGACCAAGCACCAGGTGGCCGAGGTCACCTCGCTGGGCCTGGTCCAGATGACCCGCAAGCGGGTGGGCCAGGGCCTGCTGGAGTCCTTCTCCGAGCCCTGCGTGCACTGCAACGGCCGCGGCGTGATCGTCCACATGGAGCAGCCGAGCGCCCACGTCCACGCCCCGTCCGCCCCGGCGGGCGAGGCGGCCTCGGGCGGCGGCAAGCGCCGTCGCCGGGGCAAGGGCGGCGCGGGCCACGAGGAGCCGCAGGCCGTCGAGGCCGCGGTGGCCGAGCCGGTGGCCGCGGAGGCCGTCGAGGAGGCGGCCGAGCCGGTGCGCGAGGAGATCGAGGGCCAGCTGGCCCTGGAGGTCCCGGGCGTCGAGGCCGCCGAGACCGCCGAGGCCGCCGTGGCGGCGCCGGCCGTCGAGGCGCCGGTCGTCACGGAGGCCGCGCCGGCCGCTCCGGCGGGCCGTCCGCGCCGCCGTGCGGTGCGCAAGGCGACGGCTCCGGCCGGGTCCCCGGACACCGCCGAGATCGTGGTGCTGCAGGCGAAGGCCGAGGCGGCGCTGGAGGCGGCCCTGGAGGCCGCCGCCCCGGCCGTCGCGGCAGCCGCCGCCGAGGCGCCGGGCGAGCCGGTCGTCGTCGCGGAGGCCGCGGCCGTCGAGGCCCCGGTCGAGGAGGCCGCCGAGGCTCCCGCCGGCACCGAGGCCCCGGCCGAGGACGCCGCCGCCGAGGAGGCGCCGGCGCCGAAGAAGCGGGCCGCCCGCAAGACCGCCGCGAAGAAGACCGCCGCCAAGAAGACGACGACGGCGGCCAAGAAGACCACCGCCCGCAAGACCGCCACCAAGCGGACGAGCGCGGCGGCCAAGAAGGCCGCGGCCGCCGAGGGTGATACGGCGGCCGAGTAGTGCCCACGCCCGGGGCGGGAGCCATCCCGCCCCGGGCCGTACGGGCCGGTTTGCCCCTGGGGCGGCCGGTCCGTATTCTTGACCATCGGCGTGTCTACGCCATGCTCCCGAGCACATCACCTCCCCGAGGTCGCCGCGTCCGCGCGGAGAGCCGGGGAGAGGCTCCTGTGTCCGTACCCAGGTGGCTGGCGTCGGGGGTTCCGACCGAGCAAGGAAAGCAGGTACCGCATGTACGCGATCGTTCGCGCAGGCGGCCGCCAGCACAAGGTCGCCGTGGGCGACGTGCTGGAGATCGACCGCATCGAGGCCAAGCCGGGTGACTCGGTCGAGCTCTCGACCATCCTGGTCGTCGACGGTGACGCCGTCACCTCCGACCCGTGGGTCCTGGCCGGCGTGAAGGCTCACGCCGAGGTGGTCGACCAGACCAAGGGTGACAAGATCGTCATCCTGCGTTACAAGAACAAGACCGGCTACCGCCGCCGTCAGGGCCACCGCCAGCAGCACACCGCGGTGCGCATCACCAGCATCGACTCGGTCAGCAAGTAAGGGGTTAGCGAGATATGGCACACAAGAAGGGCGCAAGCTCTACCCGTAACGGCCGTGACTCGAACGCCCAGCGCCTCGGCGTGAAGCGCTTCGGCGGCCAGGTCGTCTCGGCCGGCGAGATCCTCGTCCGCCAGCGCGGCACCCACTTCCACCCGGGTGCGGGCGTCGGTCGCGGTGGCGACGACACCCTGTTCGCGCTGACCGCCGGTGCCGTGCAGTTCGGCAACCGCCGCGGCCGCAAGGTCGTCAACATCGTGGCCGTCGAGGCCTGAGTCCCCGCGGACTCCCGAGTCGCATAAAGACTCACAGTGAAGGGTGGGCCGGAATTCTCCGGTCCACCCTTCGCGCTTTACGCAGGTAGCAAGCAGACTCTCGCGCACTGGAGGCACACCCATGACCACCTTCGTGGACCGCGTCGAACTTCACGTCGCCGCGGGTAACGGGGGCCACGGCTGCGCCTCCGTGCACCGCGAGAAGTTCAAGCCGCTCGGCGGCCCGGACGGCGGCAACGGCGGTGAGGGCGGCAGCGTCATCCTCACCGTGGACTCGCAGGTCACCACCCTGCTCGAGTACCACCACTCGCCCAAGCGCAAGGCCACCAACGGCAAGCCCGGCGCGGGCGGCAACCGCACCGGCGCCGACGGCGAGGACCTCGTCCTGCTGGTGCCGGACGGCACCGTGGTGCTGGACCGCAAGGGCAACGTGCTGGCCGACCTGGTCGGGCACGGCACCAGCTTCGTCGCCGCCCAGGGCGGCCGCGGCGGCCTCGGCAACGCCGCGCTGGCCTCGGCCCGCCGCAAGGCGCCCGGCTTCGCGCTGCTCGGCGAGCCCGGCGAGGCCCGCGACATCGTGATGGAGCTCAAGTCCGTCGCCGACGTCGCCCTGGTGGGCTACCCGAGCGCCGGCAAGTCCTCGCTGATCTCGGTGCTCTCCGCCGCCAAGCCGAAGATCGCGGACTACCCGTTCACCACCCTGATCCCCAACCTCGGCGTGGTCACCGCGGGCGACACCGTCTACACCATCGCCGACGTGCCCGGCCTGATCCCGGGCGCCAGCCAGGGCCGCGGCCTCGGCCTGGAGTTCCTGCGGCACGTCGAGCGCTGCTCGGTGCTGGTGCACGTGCTGGACTGCGCCACCCTGGAGCCCGGCCGCGACCCGCTGACCGACCTGGAGACCATCGAGGCCGAGCTCTCCGAGTACGGCGGCCTGGACGACCGCCCGCGCCTGGTCGCGCTCAACAAGGTCGACGTGCCGGACGGCCAGGACATCGCCGACCTGACCCGCGCCTCCCTGGAGGAGCGCGGCTACCGGGTGTTCGAGGTCTCCGCCGCCTCCCGCAAGGGCCTGCGCGAACTGAGCTTCGCGATGGCCGGGATCGTCGCCGAGGCGCGCGCCGCCAAGCCGGCCGAGGAGTCCACCCGGATCGTGCTGCGGCCCAAGGCCGTCGACGACGCCGGCTTCACCATCACCGAGGAGGACGGCGCCTACCGCATCCGCGGCGTCAAGCCGGAGCGCTGGGTCCGTCAGACCGACTTCGCCAACGACGAGGCCGTCGGCTACCTCGCGGACCGGCTGGCCCGGCTCGGCGTCGAGGAGCAGCTGTGGAAGGTCGGGGCGCAGGAGGGCGACACCGTCATCATCGGCCCCGAGGAGAACGCCGTCGTCTTCGACTGGGAGCCGACCATGGCCGCCGGTGCCGAGATGCTCGGCCGCCGCGGTGAGGACCACCGCTTCGAGTCCCCGCGCCCGGCGGTCGACCGCCGTCGCGAGAAGCAGAAGGGCCGGGACGCGGCCGAGGCCGAGTTCCTCGCCTTCGAGGCGCTGTCCAGCGGTCGCCAGTCCGCCATCGAGGGCGACGACGAGGACTACTGAGCCCGTCGGGCCGCCTGACGCGCACGGCCCCCGTCACCTGTCCGGGTGACGGGGGCCGTGCGCGTCGCGAGAGGTGACGTGACGTCACTTCGTCCAGGCGGCCTGGACCTTGGTGAGGTCGGTGGAGTCGCCGTAGCTGATCATCACCGGGGAGCCGCCGGCCGCGAAGCTGACGATGTCGCAGCCCTTGAACTCGACGCCCTTGGTGGCACCCGAGAAGCTCGGGGTGTTGCACTTGGGGATCTTCACCGAGGCGACCGGGTTGGCGAACATCGCGGTGTTGCCGGCCGCGTCGTAGGCCTTGAGCTTGGAGTCGGGGGCGCTGAAGGTCAGCTTGGTGTCCCCGAGGTTCTTCATCGTCCAGCTGACGTAGAACAGCGCCCGGCCCTCCAGGCCGGCGGTGTTGGCCTTGGCGTCCTGGAAGTCCTGCAGCGAGCCCGGGACGACGCCGGTGACGGTGAACTCCAGCTTGGCGTCGGTGTTCGAGGTCTTGTCGACGAACTCCACGGTGGCGGCCTGGCCGAACTTCACCGACGCGCCGGCCTGCGGCAGCTTGCCGGCCCCGGCACCGCCGCCCGCGGCGCCGGCCGTGCCGGCCCCGCCCGCGGCCGCGCCGGCTCCGCCGGTGGCGCCGCCAGACGGAGCGGCGGTCGAGCCGCCGGCCGCGCCCCCGGCGGCCGCGCCCCCGGTGGTTCCCGCGGTGGCGCCCGGAGCGCTGCCGGTCGGCGCCGGGGCGGCACCGGTGGAGCCGCCCGCCGGGGCGGCCGGGTCGGCGTTGTCCGGGCCGCACGCGGCGAGCGACAGGGCGGTGGCCGCGGCCAGGGCGGCGACGGTGAGCTTGGTGGTGTACGAACGCATGATGCGCTTTTCTCCCGGGCGCGCGACCGCGAACCGTTGCCGGCCTGCCCAGTGCGGCGCCGCCCTCTCATGACAGCAGGGTCGAAGACGAATTGGGTCCAGCGGGCAAGAAGCCGTCCCCCGATCTGGCTTTCGGTCAGGGACCATACCAGCCGCCCGGATTGGCGTACGGACTGTGGCGAGCCCGTGACCACCCCGGGTCCAGCCGGTGAAACGGCCTGCGGGAGAACCGTGCGAATCGCGTAGATTTCGGGGGTGACGGCCGGGCCCCGGTCCGCCGTACCCGCACCACACCGGAAAGGCGTACAGCGAGATGACCGAGGACTCTCTGCGGGAGGAGGTGCTGACCGCACGGCGGATCGTGGTCAAGGTCGGCTCCTCCTCACTCACCACGGCGGCCGGCGGCCTGGACGCCGACCGCGTCGACGCACTCGTCGACGCGCTCGCCAAGGTGCGCAACCGCCCGGGGGCCCCGGAGGTCGTGCTCGTCTCCTCCGGCGCCATCGCCGCCGGACTCGCCCCGCTCGGCCTGGACAAGCGGCCCAAGGACCTGGCCCGCCAGCAGGCCGCCGCCAGCGTCGGCCAGGGGCTGCTCGTCGCCCGGTACACCGCCTCCTTCGCCCGGTACGGCATCCGGGTCGGGCAGGTGCTGCTCACCGCCGAGGACGCCAGCCGGCGCGCCCACTACCGCAACGCCTACCGCACGCTGGACCAGCTGCTGGCGATGGGGGCGATGCCGATCGTCAACGAGAACGACACCGTCGCCACCGCCGAAATCAAGTTCGGCGACAACGACCGGCTCGCCGCGCTCGTCGCCCACCTCGTCCGGGCCGACCTGCTGGTCCTGCTCTCCGACGTGGACGGCCTCTACGACGGCGACCCGTCCCGCCCCGGCACCAGCCGGATCGCGCGGGTCACCGGCCCGCACGACCTCGACGGCATCGAGATCGGCAGCGCCGGCAAGGCCGGGGTCGGCACCGGCGGCATGGTCACCAAGGTCGAGGCGGCCCGGATCGCCACCGGCGCGGGCATCCCGGTGGTCCTCACCGCGGCCAGCCACGCCGCCGACGCGCTGGCCGGCCGCCCCACCGGCACCCTCTTCCTGCGCACCGGCGCCCGCACCTCCGACCGGATGCTCTGGCTCGCCCACGCCAGCAGCCCGCGCGGCGCCCTGCACCTGGACGCGGGCGCCGTCGACGCCGTGGTCTCCGGCGGCGCCTCGCTGCTGCCGGCCGGGGTCACCAAGGTCGACGGGGACTTCGCCGCGGGTGATCCGGTGGACCTTCTTGCCGAAAACGGCCACATCGTGGCTCGCGGACTGGTCAACTTTGATGCGAGGGAGTTGCCCCGCCTGCTCGGCCGGTCCACCCGCGACCTGGCCCAGGAGTTCGGCGCCGGGTACGAGCGTGAGGTCGTCCACCGCGACGACCTGGTCGTTCTGCGCGGCTGACCGGCCCGGCGGGCCGGCACCGGCCGCCGGCCGATCGGCGCAGTGCGGACGGCGGGCCGCTCCGTACCGGGAGCGGCCCGGCCAGGGGCGAGGAAGGGCGCAGCCGTACCGGTCGGCCGAGGGCCGGCGGGGCCGGCGGGGGACGACACGAGATCGCCGAACAGGAGGCCGCCGGTGGAACGCAGGCGCGAGGCAGCGCTGACCGGAGGGACGGCGGGCCGACGGCTGACCAGTATCGACGGCGGGCGCGGGGACGGCCCCGCCGAGCCGGCCGGTCCGCCGCCGCAGGGACCGGGCGGGGCGCGCAGGCTGCGCCCCCAGCGCGCGGACGAGGCGGACCCGCCCACGGTGCCCGAACAGGCACGGCTGTGGCACGTGGTGCTCAGCGTGGCCGGGCAGGTCACCCCGCTGTCCTCGCTGCGGGCCTCGCTGGAGCAGCTGGCGCACGACCACTCGTTCTTCCTGACCGCCCGCTACGCGGCCGACCACGCCGAGATCCGGTACTGGGAACAGGCCCGGGACCTGCACGACGCGGCGGCGATCGCGCTGCGGCTGTGGGGCGAGCACAAGGTCACCGCGAACCTGCCGCCGTGGGAGATCGTCGGGCTGGAGGTGGTCGACCGGGCGACGTACCACAAGCGGGTGGCGGAGGGCTTCGGCACGCCGCCGCCGCACCTGGGCGGGGTGCACCCGTACTGACCCGGGGCCGGGGCCCGCACTGGGCGCGTGGGGCGTGAGCCTCGTCGGGGCGCGCGGGGCGTGAGCGTCGTCGGGGTGGGCGGGGCGCGTGCGCGGTGAGCCGGCGCGGGAGGGGCCTGTCCGGCCGCCCCGGGCGACCCGCCCCGACGGGACGCGGAAGCCGTGTCTCACCGGGCGAAATGCGGACCGGCGGGCGGGGCGCAGTCGCTACCCTTGGCGGCATGACCAGCGATCTCTCCACCGCCGACAGCCCCGTCCTCGCCGTAGCGCGCCGAGCCCGGGAGGCCGCCGCCGCGCTCGCCCCGCTGCCGCGCAAGGCGAAGGACACCGCGCTGCTGGCGATCGCGGACGCGCTGGTCGCCCGCCGTGCCGAGATCCTCGCGGCCAACGCCGAGGACGTGGCCCGGGCCCGGGAGGCCGGGACACCGGAGTCGGTGATCGACCGGCTGACCCTGACCGACGAGCGGATCGCCGCGATCGCCTCCGACGTGCGCGACGTGGTCGGCCTGCCCGACCCGGTCGGCGAGGTGGTGCGCGGCTACACCCTGCCGAACGGCCTGGACGTGCGGCAGGTGCGGGTGCCGCTCGGCGTGGTCGGCATCATCTACGAGGCCCGCCCGAACGTCACCGCCGACGCCGCCGCGCTCTGCCTCAAGTCCGGCAACGCCGTCCTGCTGCGCGGGTCGGCCTCGGCCTACCGCTCCAACACCGCGATGGTCGCCGTGCTGCGGGACGCCGTCGTCGCGGCCGGGCTGCCCGCCGACGTCGTCCAGCTGGTGCCGGGGGAGAGCCGTGACTCGGTGCAGGAGCTGATGCGCGCCCGCGGCCTCGTCGACGTGCTGATCCCGCGCGGCGGCGCCTCGCTGATCCGCACCGTCGTCGAGGGTTCGACCGTCCCGGTGATCGAGACCGGCACCGGCAACTGCCACGTGTACGTGGACGCCGAGACCGACCTCGCGATGGCCGTCGGCATCCTGCTGAACTCCAAGGCGCAGCGGGTCAGCGTCTGCAACTCCGCCGAGACGCTGCTGGTCCACCAGGACGTGGCGGACGCCTTCCTGCCGCTCGCACTCGCCGCCCTGGCCGAGGCCGGGGTGACGGTGCACGGCGACGAGGCGGTGCTCAAGGCTGCCGAGGGCGGCCCGGCCACCGTCGTGCCCGCGACGGACGAGGACTGGGGCGCCGAGTACCTCTCGCTGGACCTGGCCGCCGCCGTGGTGCCCTCGCTGGAGGCCGCCGTCGAGCACATCCGCCGCTGGTCCTCCGGCCACACCGAGGCGATCGTCACCACCTCGCAGGCCGCCGCCCGGCGCTTCACCCGGTTGGTCGACTCGACCACGGTGGCCGTCAACGCGTCCACCCGCTTCACCGACGGCGGCGAGTTCGGCTTCGGCGCGGAGATCGGCATCTCCACCCAGAAGCTGCACGCCCGCGGCCCGATGGGCCTGCCCGAGCTGACCAGCACCAAGTACATCGTCACCGGTGACGGGCACGTGCGGGGCGAGGCGACGCAGACCGTCGGCGGGAGCCCGGACGCCGGCTGAGCGTCCCCCCGCGGGAACCGGGCCGGCTGCGCGTTCCCGCCGAGGAACGGCGCCGCGACCCGGCCCGCCGGGCGGGACCGCGCGGTGGCCGTCACACGTGTGACGGACCAACTGCCGGGAGCCACAGACAAAACGCCCGCCCGGTAATACGCTGAATCCCGTGGCTGAGGATGTGGGGGGCTTGCCGTACCCCGACGGCGCCGACCACGGTGGTGCGGACGACGAGTTCGCCACCGTGGTCTTCGATGAGGCCTTCGTCCGGTCCGCCGCCGTGCACGAGCCGACCGCCAAGGAGCGGCAACTCGCCGCCGCCGAGGCCCGGTTCGAGCCGGACGCCGCGGGCGCGGGCTGGGGCTATGACGTCTCGGCCGGGGACGGGCTGCCGCTGGAGCTGCGCCCGTACCCGAGCGGACTCGACGAGGACCACCACTACCCCGATCCCTGGTCGGGACCCGGCCGGGCGACCGACCGCCGGGCCCGGCGCGGGTGGCGGCGCGGCTACGACCCGGTGCGCGGACGCGGCCGGTACGTGGCCCAGCAGCGCTGGCACCGGCCGGTGGCCTGGGTGCTCGCCGTGATCATGGGCGTGAGCCTGGTCGCGGTGGCGGTCGCGGCGGTCTACCAGGGCGTGGGCGGGTCGGCGGGTACGCCCCGCAGGCCGGAGTCCGGCAGCAGCAGCGCCGGGGTGGACCCGGGCCCCGCGCCGGCCGAGCCGTCACTGGCGGCCACCGCGCCCGCAGGGTAGGGCCGGCGTCCGCCGGTGTCGGCCCCGCCGCCGCGGGCGTGGTGCCGGGGCCCGGGGTCCGAACTCGGTGGCGTGCGGGAGTGCGCCCGGGGCGGGTGGTCACGGAGCGTCCCCGGGAATCTGCGCCGGGCCCCTCGTGGCGGCGCGGGTGTCCGCCTACCCTGGTGTTATGGGTGACCCGCGAGAGCCTCCTGAGGGTACGCCCGAGGGCGGTTCCGGAAACGACGACGAATTCCGCTCCGTGGTCTTCGACGAATCGTTCGTCCGGGCTGCCCGGATCCAGGAGCTGTCCGCCCGGGAGCGGCTGGCGGGCTCCTTCGGCAAGGCCACCCGGCAGCGGGTGCGGCTCGGCCCGCTGGGCAGTGTTCCGCGCCAGGCGCTCGCCCTGCTGCTGCTCATCCTGATCGCCTTCGGGGCCGCGGTGTACTTCGGGGTCAGCTCCCCGAAGGGCGCCCCGGCCCGGCCCGAGGGCAGCCAACTGACCGTCAGCCTGGTCGCGTTGAGCCCCGCTTCGGCCGTCCACCCGGTCGCCGACCCGGCGAACCCCTTCGCCGCGCTGCCGTCCGGGTACGGAGACGGCACGACCGGGCTGAACACCCCGACCGGGGCGCCCACCGAGCACTTCAGCCGGGTCGAGGTGGCCAAGGCCCTCGACACCGTCCAGCGCTACCTGGTCGCCTCCTCGCTGGCCCCCGCCACCCTCGTCCAGGGCGCCACCGCGGACGTGCGGGCCTTCGTCACACCCGGTGAGCAGGCGGAGTTCGACGAGAGCGTGACCCAGCCGGTGGACGACCGGCACCACGCGGTGACCGGCTGGATGGTCCGCTTCGACCCGGCGCAGGTCGCGCTGGCCTCGGACACCGTGAAGGTGGTCGGCGCGATGCGGATCGACGAGGCGGACAGCGGGACGCTGCAGATCACCACCGACCACACCTTCGTCTACGCGCTGAAGCCCGTCGGGGCCCCGGCCGGGGCGCCCGTCACCCTGACGACCGTCCGGCGGCAGCTGACCTTCCAGTTCGACCGGATCGACCTGGCCTCGGCGCAGCTGCGGCTGGTGGACTCGGTCCTCCAGGCCGGGCCCGCGCCCTGCGGCACCTCGATGGCGGGCTTCCTACAGCCGGTGCTGGCGACCGCGCAGGGCACGGTGGTCGCGCCGCCGACGGCCGTCGACCCCGGCAACCACGCCCGGCCCGGCTGGCAGGTGTGCGGGGTGCTGGCGGGCAGCTGAGCCGAGCGCCTTCGGGCTGGTCCGGGGGCTCGCGGACGGAGCGGGAGGACAGCACGGCGGCCGGTGACCCGGGTGGGTCACCGGCCGCCACGTCGGCGCTCAGGGGCCGGCCAGCCGGCGGCCGGCGGCCGCGCGGGGTCACCGGCTGTACGGGGTCACCGGCTGTACGGGGTCACGGCCGTACGGGGTCACCGGCCCGCGCGGGGTCAGCCCTCGCCGCGGTCGGACGAGCCGGACGGCCCGGTGGAGCCGTTCGAGCCGTTGGAACCGTTGCGGGTGCCGCCGCCGGTGAAGGTGTCGCGGAGCTTGCCGCCCACCGTCGCGGCGCCGCCGGCGACGTCCCGGAGCAGGCCCATCAGCGGGTCCTTGCTCTCCTTCACCGAGGTCGTGTAGTGGTCGGCGGCGGCCTTCCACTGCTCGCCGACCGAGGTGTCCGGGTCGTCCGCGCGGCGCGGGTAGGCGCCGGTCATGATCGAGCGGTACTCGTCGCTCTCCGCCCACTTCTTCAGCTGGGCCACCCGGACCACCGCGAACGGGTGCGTCTGCGGCAGCACCTGGAGCAGCTTGAGCACGCCGTCGCGCAGGTCGCCGGCCTTCTCGTACTCCTCGGCCTGCTCCAGGAAGGCGTCGACGTTCATCTCGGCCAGGTTGTGCCCGCCGGCCAGCTTCATCAGGGCCCGCATGGACGCCTGGAGGTCCTGCCCGGCGAGCAGGCCCGCCCGGTCGCTGGACAGCTCCGCCTTGCGGAACCACTCCTTGAGCGCGGTGACGATGGCCATGATCGCCAGGTTGCCGAGCGGCACCCAGGCGATCCGGGTGGCGATGTTGGTGAGGATCATCAGCATCGTCCGGTAGACGGCGTGGCCGGACATCGCGTGGCCGACCTCGTGGCCGATGACCGAGCGCAGCTCCTCCTCGTCGAGCAGTTCGACCAGGCCGCTGGTGATCACGATGATCGGGGTGTCGATGCCGATGGTGAACGCGTTGACCGCCGGGTCCTGGGTCACGTACAGGTCCGGGACCCGCTCCAGGTCCAGCACGTAGGCCGCGTCGCGCACCATGCTGTGGAGCTCGGGGAACTGGCGCTCGGAGGTCTTGACCGCGGTGGCCAGGAACATCAGCCGGATCGAGCGCTCGGAGACCAGCCCGGCGAGCTTCTTCAGGACGTCGTCGAAACCGGTCAGCTTGCGCAGGGCGACCAGCGCGGAGCGGTCCGCCGGGTGCTCCCAGGCACGGGTGGAGATCCCGGGGAAGCGCTCGCGGCGGCGGCTCGGGGCCTTCACGGTCGGGTCGGTCATGGTGTGAGTACCTCCTGGTCGACGGCGGCTGCGGCCCGTTGGCCGGCCCCCCGCTGGTCTTCGCCTGCAACGACTGTCTGTGCAACGTCCGTGGTTGCGTACTCGTCCCCGGGGTCAGCGTACGCGGGGGCCCGGGCGCGCCGCAGGGGGCGGTGGGCGGCGCCGGTGTGAGGCCGGTTTACCCTGAATGCCCTGGACGACCGAGACCGGACCCGGCCGCGGTACCGAGCAGTTCGAGGAGCCCCGCAATGTCCACCGACACGCTTGTCAGCCTGGCCGCGCCCATCTCCGACGAGGCCGGGCCGGGCCTCTTCCTGCGGATCATCGTGATCGCGTCCTTCGTGGGCATCGGCCTGCTGGTGTGGATCATGGCCCGGGCCTTCCGCGGCAACTAGGACGGACGGCCCCTCTGGACGGCCTCCCTCCGGGGCGGGCTCTGGACGGGTTCCCTCGGGGGCGGGCTCTGGACGGGCTCCCGCCGGGGCGGGCTCCCCGCCCGGCGGTCGGGCCCTCGCCGGAGGCCCCGGGTCACGCCCGGTCAGCGGCGGTGGGCCGCCGAGCGGTTGCCGTGTGACCCCCCGTACGATGACGGGTGGGCCCTCACCGGCCCGGAACAACCCCCCAGGTCCGTTCACCGAGCCGAGAAGGTCCCGCCGACCATGAACACTGCCGCCGCACTCCCCGTTCTGAACCTGCTCGCCGAGGGCGAGGGGGGCAACCACGACAGCCTGAACCCGGCTCTGACGGGTGGCGCCGCGCTGTTCATCCTGCTGCTCCTGCTCTTCATCACCACCCGCTTCAACCGGGACCGCTGAGCCCGTCCCGCGGACCGATCGGGGAGCGCCCGGCCCACCTGGCCGACCGCTCCCCGACGCGTCTGCGGCCAACCCTCACCGCCTCTGCGGACGACCCCCACCCGGGCGTTCCCGCACCGTAACGGGTGTCGCGTAAGGTGTGGCGGCATGGGAGAGCAGGCCGGGAATCCCGGCGGAACGGAACCGCTGAAGAGGCGGCTCGGCGTGATGGGCGGCACCTTCGACCCGATCCACCACGGCCACCTCGTCGCCGCCAGCGAGGTCGCGAGCGCGTTCCACCTGGACGAGGTGATCTTCGTCCCGACCGGGCAGCCGTGGCAGAAGAGCGACCGGCACGTCACCCCGGCCGAGGACCGCTACCTGATGACGGTCATCGCCACCGCGGAGAACCCGCAGTTCTCGGTCAGCCGGATCGACATCGACCGCGAGGGCCCGACCTACACCGTCGACACCCTGCGCGACCTGCACGCCCTGCACCCGGACGCCGACCTCTTCTTCATCACCGGCGCCGACGCGCTCGCCCAGATCCTGTCCTGGCGCGACTCCGACGAACTCTTCTCGCTGGCCCACTTCATCGGATGCACCCGCCCGGGGCACACTCTGTCGGACGCCGGGCTTCCGGTGGGCGGGGTCTCCCTGGTGGAGGTCCCGGCGTTGGCCATCTCCTCCACGGACTGCCGCAACCGGGTCGCCAAGGGCGAGCCGGTCTGGTACCTCGTCCCGGACGGCGTGGTCCGCTACATCGACAAGCGGGCGCTGTACGCGCCGCGCGGGACCTGAGCCAGGAGCGGCGCATGACCGAACGCAGCGGCGGCCAGCAGCGGCCGGAGGACTGGTCCACCGGGCAGTACCAGCAGCCGTACCAGGGCCAGGGACAAGGCCAGGGCCAGGGCCACGGTTACCAGCAGCACCCGCAGCAGGCCTACGAGTCGTACGAGCAGCCGCAGTACGACCAGTACGGGCAGCCGGTGTACTCCCAGGACCCGTACGGCTACCAGCAGCAGGGGTACCAGGGACAGCACGGGCAGCAGGGGCAGCAGGCGTACGACGGGTACCAGCAGGGCGGCCAGACCGGGCAGGCCGGGCAGACAGGGCAGACCGGGCAGTTCGCGCAGCAGCAGGCGTACGAGCTGTACGACCAGTACGGGCAGCCGCAGTACGACCAGTACGGGCAGCCGGTGTACTCCCAGGACCCGTACGGCTACCAGCAGCAGGGGTACCAGGGCTACCAGCAGCCGTACCAGACCGCCGCCGGTCCGGCCGTCGCCGAGCCGGAGGGGGCTGCGGCACCCGTCAGCCCCGCGGCACCCGCGGCACCCGCTACGCCCGCGGCACCCGCGCCCGCCGCCGTGCCGCCGCGCCCGCGGGCGGCCAGGACCGGGGCGGAGGCCGGGCCGGCCAAGCCCGAGGCGCCCTCCGAGCAGGTCGCCGGGGCGCGCGGCAAGGCCGGGAGCAAGGCGCCCAAGGACAGCTACACCACGGGCGAGTTCACCTTCGTCGACGAGGAGGCGGAGGAGACCGAGGACGTCATCGACTGGCTCAAGTTCGCCGAGTCCCGCAGCGAGGTGCGCGCCGAGCGCCGCCGCAAGCTGCGCAACCGCCTGATCGGCCTCGGCGTGGTGCTGGCCCTCGCGGCGGGCGGCGTCGGCGGCTACCTGTGGTTCACCGGCGGCAAGCCGACCGCCGCCGCCGCGGCCGGCGGGCGCCAGGTCAACGTCGTCCACCTGCGCGACCTGCAGGGCAAGGTGTCCAGCGCGCTGCTGGTCGACGACGCCTCCGGGAAGAAGGGCACCGTGCTGCTGCTGCCCGACTACCTGCGGCTGCCCGGCCCCGGCGACCCGCCGGTCACCACCGTCGGCCAGGCCATGGACGCCGTCGGCGCCTCCGCGACCCGCGACGGCCTGGCCACCGTGCTCGGTGCCCCGGTGGCCGGCACCTGGCGGCTGGACACCCCGTACCTGGAACTGCTGGTCTCCCAGCTCGGCGGTGTCCGGGTGGACACCAACGCCGAGACCCACGAGGGCGGCAAGCCGGACGGCAAGCTGCTGTCCGCGGCGGGGAAGAACACCATGCTCAGCGGAAAGGCTGCGGTCGCCTACGCCACGCTGCAGAACCCCGGGGAGAGCCGGGACGCCCAGCTGGCCCGGTTCGGGCAGGTCATGGACGCGGTGGTGCGCACCATGCCGACCGAGTTCAAGGACGCCAAGGACGACGTGCACCGGATGAACGCGGTGCTCGACCCCTCGCTGCCCGAGGACGCCCTGGCCGGAGTGCTGGCCCAGCTCGCCCAGCAGGCGAAGGACGGCCACTTCGGCACCTCGGCGCTGACCGTCAAGCCGGACGGCACCCTGGACGAGGCGACCGCGGGCAAGCAGGTCAAGGACGTGCTCGGCGGCACGGTGAAGTCCGCGGCCGCGGGCGACGCCCCGGCCCGGGTCGCCCTGCAGGACGCCAGCGGCAACGACGCGGCGGCCGCCGCCGCGCAGGTCCAGATCGTCAACTCGGGCCTGACGTTCATCCCGGGCGGCGCCAAGACGGCCGCGCAGGCCACCAGTGAGATCCGCTACACCGACGACGCCCGTCAGGGCGCGGCCAAGTCGCTGGCGACCAGCCTCGGCCTGCCGGACACGGCGGTGAAGAAGGTCACCGGGGACACCCAGAACGCGGACCTGCTGGTCGTGCTGGGCAAGGACTACCAGGCGCCGAAGAACCCGTAGGCGCGGGCGGGCGTCGGCGCGGCGGCCCGGGCGGGCCCGGAAAACGGTTCCGGGCCCGCCCGGGCGGCGTGAGATCCTGGAAGGCGACCCCGGCCCCGCGCCGGGGCGCCGCCCCAAGCCGCCGAGCCGGAAGAACACCGTGACCGTCACCGACCACAGCCAGCAGCTCATCACCGTCGCCGCGCAGGCGGCGGCCGACAAGCTCGCGCACAACATCATCGCCTTCGACGTCAGCGAGGTGCTGTCGATCACCGACGCCTTCCTGATCGCCTCCGCGAACAACGACCGCCAGGTCCGCTCGATCGCCGAGGAGATCGAGGACCAGCTGCGCGAGCAGCTGGACATCAAGCCGGTGCGCCGCGAGGGCGAGCGCGAGGGCCGCTGGATCCTGCTCGACTACCTGGACATCGTCGTGCACGTCCAGCACTCCGAGGAGCGCTCCTTCTACTCGCTCGACCGGCTCTGGAAGGACTGCCCCGAGCTGCCGCTGCCCGAGGACGCCCTGGCCTCGCGCAACCGCCCCGACGCCCACACCGACGAGGCCGGCAACGCCGTCGCCCCCGCCGACGACTTCGGCAAGCCCGAGGACCTGCACTGAGCCGCGGCGCGCGAGGCCCGCGCATCGTCTTCTGGCGGCACGGCCAGACGTCCTGGAACCTCGAATCGCGGTTCCAGGGCACCACGGACATCGAGCTGACCGGCCAGGGCGTCCTGCAGGCCCAGCGGGCGGCCCGGCTGCTCTCCGGGCTCCGCCCCGACCTGCTGATCTCCTCCGACCTCAAGCGTGCCCGGCGCACCGCCGACGAACTGGCCAGGGTCACCGGGCTGGACGTGACGCACCACGAGGGCCTGCGGGAGACGTACGCGGGCTCCTGGCAGGGCCTGACCAACGCCGAGATCCGCGAGCGCTTCCCGGAGGAGTACGCGGCCTGGGCGGCCGGTGAGCCGGTGCGGCGCGGCGGTGGCGGCGAACTCGCCACCGAGGTCGCCGACCGCTCGGTGCCGGTGGTCCTGGAAGCCGCCGCCAAGCTGCCGGAGAACGGGACGCTGGTCGTGGTCAGCCACGGCGGGACGATCCGCACCATGCTCGGACGGCTGCTGGACCTGGAGCCGGCCCAGTGGGAGTGCTTCGGCGGGCTGTCCAACTGCTGCTGGTCGGTGCTCGGCCGGGGGGCGCGCGGCTGGCGCCTGCTGGAGCACAACGCGGGCACGCTCCCGCAGCCGGTCATCGGCGACGACACCTGAGCGAGCCCGAGCGAGCCCCGAGCGGTTCCGGCACCGGCGTCCGGTCGGGCGTCCGGTGCGGGCCTGCGGCTCGGGGGTGCGGGGGGCCCACGGGAACGGATTTCGCAGTTCCGGCCCTGACCAGCTAGAGTCTTCCTCGTTCGCAGGGAAGGAACGCGGCCCGGAAGGGAAGCGGGAGATCCGGTGAGTGCGGGGCTATAGCTCAGTTGGTAGAGCGCTTGCATGGCATGCAAGAGGTCTGGGGTTCAATTCCCCATAGCTCCACTCCGCATCGGCGGTCGTGGTCAGCCAGGGTCGCCCGTGTCGCGGGGCTATAGCTCAGTTGGTAGAGCGCTTGCATGGCATGCAAGAGGTCTGGGGTTCAATTCCCCATAGCTCCACAGCAGTTCAGGAGGCCGTCACCCGAGGGTGGCGGCCTCCCGGCGTTCCCGCGGAACACTCGGTGCCGGATGCCGGATGCCGGATGCCGGATGCCGGATGCGGGGTGCGGGGTGCCGGATGCCGGATGCGGGGTGCCGGATGCGGGGGCACGGGGCGCCGCTCACAGCTCGCAGCAGTGCATCCAGCCGCCCGGCGGCAGCGAACCGAGCCGCTCCACCCGCTCCTGGTCCTGCGGACCCGCCGGCACGTACACCACGATGTAGCACTCCGGCACGCCAGGCATCGTCAGGTAGGTGGCGTTCAGCCGCAGCACCCCGAGCCGCGGGTGGCGGAACATCCGCAACCAGGTCTCCGGCGGCGCGACCTCCTGGCGGTCCCACAGCTCCCGGAACAGTGCGCTGCGCGCCGACAACCGCTGCACGTGCTCCTCCCAGGCCGGCTCGCCCACGTGCTTGCCGTACGCCGAGCGCAGCACCGCCACCATCCGCGGCAGCGCCTCGTCCCGGTTCTCGCACGGGTTGCAGCACGGCGGGGCGGTCAGCATGCACCAGAGGCTGTTGAAGACGACCCCGCCGGCCGGGCGCATCCGCTCGGTGCCGAACAGCGAACGGTACGGCCCGTTGTAGCTCAGCACGTCGAAACGGGTGTTGGAGACCGCCGCCGGCAACGGGGCGAGCGAGTCCAGGATCACCTGGATCGACGGGCTCAGCTCCGGCGGGCCCGGCTGCGCGAGCGGCGACGGGGACATCCCGGCCAGCCGGAACAGGTGCTCGCGCTCGGTGCCGTCCAGCCGCAGCGCCCGGGCCACCGCCAGCAACACCTGCTCGCTCGCGTTGATCGGCCGCCCCTGCTCCAGCCACGTGTACCAGGTGACCCCGACCCCGGCGAGCTGCGCGACCTCCTCGCGCCGCAGCCCCGGCGTACGGCGCCGCAGCCCGGGCGGCAGCCCCACCTCCTCGGGCGTGACCCGCGCCCGGCAGGCCTTCAGGAAGCGGGCCAGTTCGGTGCGGCGGCGGTCGCGACCGCCCGCGGCGGTGGGCAGTTCCTCCAGGACGGTCATGGCCACCATCGTGCCGCAGGCCCGGCAGGCGATACAGGTGCTGCCAGTACCAGGATCGGCAGGCTCTAACCACCAGTACCGGCGGGGCCGCAGGCTGACTGCCATGACGGACCTCCAGATCCGGCCCGGCGTGGCCGGAAGCACCACCGGGGCCCCGGCCGTACGCCCCGGGCTCCTCCTCGCGCTCGTCCTGTGCGGGCAGTTCATGGCCGTGCTCGACGTCTCCATCGTCAACGTCGCGGTCCCCACCATCCGCACCGACCTGGGCGCCTCCGGCGCCGCCCTGCAGCTGGTGATCGCCGGCTACACCATCGCCTACGCCGTGCTGCTCATCACCGGCGCGCGGCTCGGCGCCCGGTACGGCTACAGCCGGCTGTTCCAGCTCGGCCTGGCCGCCTTCACCGCCGCCTCGCTGGCCTGCGGCCTCGCCCCGTCCACCGGCTGGCTGATCGCCTTCCGGCTGCTCCAGGGCGCCGGCTCCGCGCTGATGGTGCCGCAGGTGATGAGCCTGCTGCAGCGCACCTTCACCGGCGCCGCCCGCACCCGGGCGCTCGGCCTCTACTCGGCGGTGCTGGCCGGCGGCATGGCGCTCGGCCAGGTCCTCGGCGGGGTGCTGGTCAGCGCCGACCTGTTCGGCACCGGCTGGCGGCCGGTGTTCCTGGTCAACGTGCCGATCGGGGTGCTGCTGCTGGCCGCCGGTGCCCGGCTGCTGCCCCGGCTGCCCGGCGACCCCTCGCGCGGCTTCGACCTCCCCGGCCTGGCGGTGCTCGGCGCGGCGCTCGGACTGCTGGTGGTGCCGCTCGTCCTCGGCCACGAGCTCGGCTGGCCCGCCTGGGGCTGGGCGATGATCGCGGGCAGCGTGCTGCTGTTCGGACTCTTCGTGGCGGTCGAGCGCCGGATCGCCCGCGGCGGCGGCCAGCCACTGATCTCCGGGCGGGTCCTGCGCGCCCCCGGGCTGCGGCCCGCGGCGGCCGGCCTGTTCGCGATCATGGCGGCCTTCGCCGGCTTCATGTTCGCCTTCGCCCTGCACCAGCAGGCCGCGCTCGGCCACACCGCCCTCAAGGCCGGGCTCTGCTCGGCACCCGTCGCCATCGGCTTCGGCCTGTCCAGCATGCACTGGCACCGGCTGCCCGGCCGGCTGCACCAGGCCCTGCCGCTCCTCGCCGGGGTGCTCCTCGGCGGCGGCTACCTGCTGCTGGGCGTCCTGCTCGGCGGCGGCGCCGGGATCGGCGCGGGACCGCTGGTGGAGATGGCCGTGCTCGGCCTGATCGCCGGCTGCGCGTACGCGCCGCTGTTCGCCCGGGCCCTCGCGGGGGTGGCGCCCGAGGACGCGGCCGACGCCAGCGGGGTGATGGTGACGGTCATCCAGCTCGGCCAGGTGATCGGGGTCGCGGTGCTCGGCTCGGTGTTCCTCGGGCAGGTCCACCTGCCGGCACCCGCCGCCGAGTCCGGGCACGCCCTGCGGACCACCCTGCTGCTCGACGCCGTCGCGGCGCTCGCCGCGGCGGGCTGCGCCGCACGCAGCGGGCGGGCGGCGCGGTAGCCCGCTCGGACGCGGACCGCGCGGCGCCGGGCGGTGCAGGGCGGTGCTGCGCGGTGCGGGCGGTGCTGCGCGGTGCCGGGCGGGCGCCTTCCGGCGAGCCGGGGAACGGGACCCCGGGAAACGGATTTCTGGAGCACGCCCCCGACCGTGTAAAGTAGTCGATGTCGCCGAGGGAAACCGGACGGAAACGGCCGAAAGCCCCGGTGACATCGCAGGTCAAGGGGCTATAGCTCAGTTGGTAGAGCGCTTGCATGGCATGCAAGAGGTCTGGGGTTCAATTCCCCATAGCTCCACAGCAGTCGAGAGCCGCCTCCCGGGAACGGGGGGCGGCTCTCCGCGTTTCCCCCCGGCCACCGGCGGGATGGCCCGCAATCCCGCTACCGTCGTGCCATGGCCGATCTGGAGCGAAGGCGGAACGAGGAACTGGCCCGGATACTCCATCAGCTCGGCTGGAGTCCGGAACGGCTCGCCCGCGAGGTGAGCCTCGCGCTGCCACCGGGCCTGGCCATCAGCTCCACCGCCCCCTACAAGTGGCGCGACCGCGGCATGGTGCCGCGCAGCCCGCACGACCAGGCGGTGTGCGAGGTGCTCAGCCGCACCCTCGGCATCGCCGTCACCTACGAGCAGCTGTGGGGCCGGATGGGCGGCCACCGCGGCGCCAAGATCCTCTCGCCCCGGCTGCTCACCGACCCGTGGACCGCCGACACCGCCCAGACCGCGCTGCGCGAGGCCGCCACCGACGCCGGTCCGGTCCGCCTCACCGACCTCTTCCGCAACGCCGACCTCGACCAGGCGGCCGCCCGGCTCGGCTCGCCGCCCCCGCCCGTCGGTGGCGGCGAGGGCGCGCTGCGCGTCGAAGCCGCGCTGGTCGGCGAACTGGGCCTGTCCTACCGCAGCAAGCAGCGACTCGAACGGTCCTGCGGCGGCGGCCTCGTCCTCGGCCCCGTCCGGGCCGAACTCGCCATGCTCGCCAAGCTGCTGGAACTCGGCGCGTACGACGAACGACTGGGCCGCGAGCTGTACGGCGCCGCAAGTAGGCTCGCCCGGCTGGCCGGCTGGGCCGCCTACGACCTCGGCCACGACGCGGCCGCCCAGCGCGCCTTCGTCGCCGCGCTGCGCGCCGCCCACGTCAGCGGCGACGCCCGGCTCGGGGTCGCCGTGCTCGGCGCGCTGGTGGTGCTCGCCACCCAGGGCCCGGGCGGCCGCGGCCTGGACGCCGTCTCCGCGCTGGAGGGCGCCCTGGACGCTCACGGAGAGGCCCTGAGCCCCACCGGGCGCGCCCGCCAGCTCGGCCGGCTCGCCCGGGCGTACGGCCGCCGGGACGAGCCGGAACGCGCCGAGGACGCCTCCCGCCGGGCCTTCGCCGAACTGGACGGCGTGCCCGGCGCCGAGGAGGCCCGCGCCTCGCTCGCCGGCATGGTGGGGGAGGGGCGGCTGGCGCTCGGCCAGTACCGGCTGGCGAAGGCGCTGCTCGCCGAGGCGGTGGCCGGGCTCGGGGCTGGGCGGGCGCGCTCCAAGGCGCTGCTGATGGTGCGCCTCGCCGAGACCCACCGGCGGCTCGGCGACCAGCGGGAGGCGGCGCGCACCGCGGCGCTGGCGCGCTCGCTCGCGGCGGGGATGCAGTCGGAGCGGCTGGCGAAGGCGCTGCGGGACTTCGACGCGGCCGGGCGGGCGGGGGCGGCACGGTGAGGCTGCGGTAGGGCGCGCGGGGGGTGTCCGGGGGTTCTCGCGGGGTCGGCTCTCGCGGGGTCGGCTCTCGCGGGGTCGGCTCTCGCGGGGTTGGCTCTCGGGGGGTCTCGTGCGGCTCCCGTGGTGCTCCCGTGGGGTTCTGGTCGGGTTCCCGTGGGACGGAGAGGTGGTGCTCGGGTGCCGCTCGCGCCGCGGACGGGTGGTGCTCGGGGACGGAGGGGCGGTGCCAGGGCGCCGCTCGCGCGGCGGTCCCGGTGGAATACCCGGCAGGACGCCGGAGCGCTTGCGGTACCCTGAGCCCATGCGAACCGTGCGCCTGCTCCTTAGCCGGCCGCGCTGACCAGGACCGGCTGAGCCCTCGGGCGGTGCCGGAGTCGGCGTGGCGTCCCCTCCTGCGAGGGGATTTTTTGTTTTCCGCCCCCGATCCCGTCCCGGGCCGGGTCCACGGGTCGGCCGCCTGCGCGGTTCGCCAACCGACACCGATGGAGCTTGAAGGACCATGAGCGAGACGACCCCTGCGTCCGGCGCGGCCGAGACCGCGACCGAGCCGTTCCGGTACAGCGCCGCGCTGGCGGCCGAGATCGAGTCCCGCTGGCAGGACCTCTGGGAGAAGGAGGGCACCTTCCACGCCCCCAACCCCACCGGTGCGCTGGCCGACCCGTCCGCCGGTGACGTCGCCGCGAAGCCGCACAGCTTCATCATGGACATGTTCCCGTACCCCTCTGGTGCGGGTCTGCACGTCGGCCACCCGCTGGGCTACATCGCCACCGACGTCTTCGCCCGCTACCAGCGGATGACCGGCCACAACGTGCTGCACACGCTGGGCTACGACGCCTTCGGCCTGCCCGCCGAGCAGTACGCGGTGCAGACCGGCACCCACCCGCGGGTCTCCACCGAGGCCAACATCGCCAACATGCGCCAGCAGCTGCGCCGGCTGGGCCTGGGCCACGACCCGCGCCGCTCGATCTCCACGATCGACCCGGACTACTACCGCTGGACCCAGTGGATCTTCCTGCAGATCTTCAACTCCTGGTACGACGAGGACGCCCGCAAGGCCCGTCCGATCGCCGAACTGGTCGCCCAGTTCGAGTCCGGCGAGCGGCAGACCCCGGACGGCCGTCCGTGGGCGTCGCTGTCCCCCGCCGAGCGCGACGAGGTGCTGGGCGAGTACCGCCTGGCGTACGCCAAGGAGGTGCCGGTCAACTGGTGCCCCGGCCTGGGCACCGTGCTGGCCAACGAGGAGGTGACCGCGGACGGCCGCTCCGAGCGCGGCAACTTCCCGGTGTTCAAGTCCAACCTGCGCCAGTGGATGATGCGCATCACCGCGTACTCCGACCGGCTGATCGAGGACCTGGACCTGCTGGACTGGCCCGAGGCCATCAAGCTGCAGCAGCGGAACTGGATCGGGCGCTCCGAAGGCGCCCGGGTCGACTTCGCCGCGCCCGGTGACCAGAAGATCACCGTCTTCACCACCCGCCCCGACACCCTGTTCGGCGCCACCTACATGGTGCTGGCCCCCGAGCACGGCCTGGTCGACTCGATCGTCCCCGCCGCCTGGCCGGAGGGCGTGCCCGCCGAGTGGACCGGCGGCGCCGCGACCCCCGCCGAGGCCGTCGCCGCCTACCGGGCCACCGCCGCCGCCAAGTCGGACGTCGAGCGCCAGGTCGAGGCCAAGGTCAAGACCGGCGTCTTCACCGGCGCCTACGCCGTCAACCCGGTCAGCGGCGCGTCCGTCCCCGTGTTCATCGCCGACTACGTGCTGATGGGCTACGGCACCGGCGCCATCATGGCCGTCCCCGCCCACGACCACCGCGACTTCGCGTTCGCCCGCGCCTTCGCCCTGCCGATGCGCTGCGTCGTCGAGCCGACGGACGGCCGGGGCTCGGACCCGGCCGAGTGGGACGACGCCTTCGACACCTACGACTCCGTCATCGTCAACTCCGTGCGGGAGCAGGGCGACCTGTCCCTGGACGGGCTGAGCGTCGTCGACGCCAAGGCCCGCGTCACCGGCTGGCTGGCCGAGCGCGGCATCGGCGAGGGCACCGTCAACTACCGCCTGCGCGACTGGCTGTTCAGCCGCCAGCGGTACTGGGGCGAGCCCTTCCCGATCGTCTACGACGAGGACGGCGTCATGCACGCGCTGCCCGAGTCGATGCTGCCGGTCGAGGTCCCCGAGGTCGACGACTACTCGCCGCGCACCTACGACGCGTACGACTCCAGCTCCTCGCCCGAGACCCCGCTGTCGCGCAACGAGGCCTGGGTCAACGTCGAACTGGACCTGGGCGACGGCCCGAAGAAGTACCGCCGCGAGACCAACACCATGCCCAACTGGGCGGGTTCCTGCTGGTACGAGCTGCGCTACGTCGACCCGACCAACCCCGAGAAGGTCGTCGACCCGGCCAACGAGAAGTACTGGCTGGGCCCGACGGACACCAAGCCCGCCGGTGGCGCCGACCTGTACGTCGGAGGCGCCGAGCACGCCGTGCTGCACCTGCTGTACGCGCGCTTCTGGCACAAGGTGCTGCACGACCTGGGCCACGTCTCGTCCGTCGAGCCGTTCCACAAGCTGTTCAACCAGGGCATGATCACCGCCGACGTCTACCGCGACGAGCGCGGCTTCCCGGTGCCCGCCGCCGAGGTCGAGGAGCGCGACGGCCAGTACTCCTGGCAGGGCGAGCCGGTCAAGCGCGAGGCCGGGAAGATGGGCAAGTCCCTGAAGAACGCCGTCGCGCCGGACGACATCGCCGACGAGTACGGCGCCGACACGCTGCGCCTGTACGAGATGTCGATGGGCCCGCTGGACGTCTCCCGCCCGTGGGACACCCGCGCCGTCGTCGGCTCGTACCGCTTCCTGCAGCGGCTGTGGCGCAACATCGTCTCGGAGACCACCGGTGAACTGGTCGTCACCGAGGAGGCGCCCGACGAGGCCACGCTGCGCGCCCTGCACAAGGCGATCGACGGCATCCGCGGCGACATGGCCGCACTGCGGTTCAACACGGCTGTCGCCAAGGCCATCGAGCTGAACAACTTCCTGGTCAAGCGCGGTTCGACGCCGCGCGCCGTGGCCGAGCAGCTGGTGCTGATGGTCGCGCCGCTGGCCCCGCACATCGCCGAGGAGCTGTGGCGCCGCCTGGGCCACGGCGAGTCGCTGGCGCACGCCGACTACCCGGTCGCCGACCCGGCGTACGTGGTGGACGAGACGGTGACCTGCGTGGTGCAGATCAAGGGCAAGGTGAAGGCCCGGCTGGAGGTCGCGCCGAGCATCTCGGACGCGGAGCTGGAGGCGCTGGCGCTGGCGGACCCGGCGGTGGTCGCGGCGATCGGCGGCGCGGAGGTGCGCAAGGTGATCGCGCGGGCGCCGAAGCTGGTGAACATCGTCACGGGCTGACGGTGGCGCCTTGGGCCCGGGTGTGAGGCCCGGGCTCGGGGCCGGTGAGCGGGCGGGCGTCCTTCGGGGCGCCCGCCCGTTTCGCTCGGGGGCGCGGGGTGTGGGGTGTGCGGCGTGTGCGGCGCGCGGGTTGGGGGCGTGTGGCCTGGGGGTGTGGCCTGGGGGGTGGCGCGCGAAGGCCGGGGTGGGGTGGGGCGAGGGGCGCCGGCGGGGGTGGGGTCGGGGTCCTCGGGGTGATCCCGGATCTGTCCCTGATCTCCGTCCGCGGGGCCCCTTCGGACGGTCCCCTGGGGCTGCTCCGGAGCTACCGTGGAACCCTCGGCGATGCGGCCCGCGTTGGGCGTGGTGGGGGCCGATACGGCAGCGGAAGGTGGCACGCGATGGACGTGTTCGGCGTGATGATCGGCCTGGTCCTGCTCTTCGGGATCGCGGCGGTCGTCCTGGCGGTGGTCGGCACGGTCAAGGCGGCCAAGGCCGTCGGCGCGAAGATCGAGAAGCACGAGGCCAACGCGCGGCGCGCCGTGGAGACCGTCGCCCTCAAGGCGAAGACGTACACCAAGGTCGGCCCGCCCGCGCAGATCGCCACCGTCCGGCTCGGCCTGCGCACCTCGCTCGACGGCACCCGGCAGGTGCTGGAGAGCGGGCTCGGCCAGGACGGCCAACTCGGCGAGGCACTCGCCCTGCTCACGCGGCTCGACACCCACGCGGCGGAACTCGACGGCGAGCTGCGGATGCTCGAACGCGAGCCCGACGCCGCGCGGATCGCCGCAAAGCTTCCGGAGCTGCGCGAGCGGGCGGAGCGGATCACGCACGCGGCGGAGAGCATGCGCTGGGCCGCCCAGGACCGGATGCACCGCTTCGCGGACGACGAGCTGAGCCGGCTCAGCCAGGAGTGCGAGAGCGAGGCGGGCGCGCTGCGGCACTGGGACACGTCGGGAGCGGGTTCGGGGGTGGGCTCCGGCTCGGCGACATCGGCGGCGGGTTCGGGCTCGGCGGCGGGTTCGGGCGCCGGTGCGGCGGGTGCCGGCGGGCGCGCCGCCCGGGCCGGGCTGACGGACGGGAAGGGGCGGACGAGCGCGGAGGAGCTGCTGGGGCTGGCCGATCCGCTGGCCAAGCTGGCGCAGCGGCTGCGCAAGCCCTCGACGGGATCCTCGGCGGGCTGAGCTCCCGCGGTCGCCCGGGCGACCGCACCACCGTCCTCCGGCGGCCGCTGTCCTCCTGCACGAACGGGGAGTAACCTCCGCCTCATGCCCTCCGACCTCGCGCTTGTCACCGATTCCACGGCCTATCTGCCGCAGGAGGCCCTCGACCGGCACGGGATCACGGTGGTCCCGCTGAGCGTCGCGGTCGGGGACTCGGTACTCAGCGAGGGCGTCGAGATCTCCCCGAAGGACGTCGCCGAGGCACTGCGGGAGAAGCAGCGGGTGACCACCTCCCGGCCGAACCCCGAGACCTTCGCGGCCACCTACCGGGCCGCCGCCGAGGCCGGTGCGCAGGGGATCGTCTCGGTGCACATCTCGGGCGAACTGTCCGGCACCGTCGAAGCCGCCCGGCTGGCGGCCGCCGAGGCACCCGTACCCGTGCGCGTGGTGGACAGCCGACTGGTCGGGATGGCGCTCGGCTACGCGGTGCTGGCGGCGGCCGAGGCCATCGCGGACGGGCAGGACCTGGCCGGCGCGTCCGGAGTGGCGACCGCGCGGGCGGAGGCGACCAGCGGATTCTTCTACGTCGACACCCTGGAGCACCTGCGCCGGGGCGGTCGGATCGGGACGGCGCGTGCGCTGCTCGGATCGGCCCTGGCGGTCAAGCCGCTGCTGCACCTGGACGCCGGGCGGATCGAGCCGCTGGAGAAGGTGCGGACGGCGTCCCGGGCGATCGCGCGGCTGGAGGAGATCGCCGTCGAGCGGTCGGGGGAGCGGGAGGTCGACATCACCGTGCACCACCTGGCGGCCGAGGACCGGGCCGAGCCGCTCGCGGAGCGGTTGCGGGCGCGGGTGCCGGGGCTGCGGGAGCTGTACGTCGGAGAGGTCGGGGCGGTGATCGGCGCGCATGTCGGGCCGGGGCTGCTCGCGGTGGTGGTCGCGCCGCGCTGAGGGGCGCGGGAGTCGGGTGGCGGCGCGGGTGTGGGGGTCGGGGCTGAGTTGGGCGGGGCGGGGCCGGGCGGTGTGTGTCGGGCGGTGCGGCGTGGGCGGTGCGGCGCTGGGCGGTGCGGCGCTGGGCGGTGCGGCGCTGGGCTGGACCGACTGAGCTGGGCGGGCGGAGCGTCCGCCCGGTCGGCTGGCTCGTGGCGGGCATTTCGTCCGTCCGACTGTCGTGTGGTCAACCTTCGGGGGTCCTGCCCACTCGTGTGAGTGACGGATTTTGTCCACAACCCCCGGGTTATCCACAGGGTTTGGGTAATTTCCGCACGTTCGCCGGGAGGCTTCTACCGTCCTCGGCATGACGACCACGGGATTGGGCTGGGGCCGAGGCGCGGCGAAGCGCCACGCGATCAACGAGACGGTACGACTGCGGCTGGCCGCACTGCTGCCGCCGGACGACCTGCCGCCGGATGACCGGCCGGTGGCTGATGAGACGGTGACCGACGTACCGGTGACCGACGTACCGGTGGCCGATGTGCCGGTCGCCGGCCCCGGCGGCACCTCGGGGCCGGCGCCGGGCACGACCGCCTCCGTGGCGGGGGAGCAGCCGGCGACCGGGCCTCCCGCGGGCTCGGCCCCGGCGCTGCCGGGCGTGGCCGGGGTGCGCGCTCGGGGTAGCGCGGGGGACTGGGGTGGCGACGCGGATCCACCGGGTGCTCGGGCGGATCACCCCGATCCCGGGCCACGGCGGTGGTTCGCGTCGATCGCCCCGGCGGTGGCGCTCGACCGGCGGGCGGTGGCGGGGTTGGTCATCCTGCTGCTGTTCGCGGTGGGCTACGCCGTGCAGCACTTCTGGCTGGCCAGACCGGAGACGGTCGCCGTTCCCGCGCTGGCGGTCTCCTCGGCGGCGCCAGGGGCCGCGACCGCCTCCGTCCCCCCGGACGAGGCATCAGGGCCCGGTCCGGCCGGCGCCGACACCGTCGTGCCCGGCTTCGCGGCCGGGTCAGGAGCCGGCGGCGGGGCGGGGCCAGGATCCGGGGTCGGGGCGGCCGTCGTGATCGACATCGGCGGCCGGGTCCACATCCCCGGCCTGCACACCCTGCCCGGCGGCTCCCGGGTGGCCGACGCCCTGCGGGCGGCGGGCGGTGTGCTGCCGGAGACCGACACCAGGAACCTCAACCTGGCGCGCGTCCTGACGGACGGTGAACAGCTGCTGGTGGGCGAGCAGGCACCCGCCCCAGCGGCGGCCGTCGGGTCCGGCACCGGAACACCCGGCCCGGCCGCGCCTCGACCGCCCGTCAGCCTCAACCGCGCCACCCTCGAACAGCTCGACACCCTCCCCGGCGTCGGTCCCACCCTCGCCCAGCGCATCCTCGCCTACCGAGCCTCGCACGGCTCCTTCCGCTCCCTCGACCAGCTCCGGCAGGTCAGCGGCATCGGGGCCCGTACATACGCGGAACTCCGTCCGCTGCTCACCCTCTGACGCTCCTCCGCGCGACTCCTCGCCCCGAAGGGAGCCATCGGCGTGTCCGCCACCAGCGCATCGATCCCGCACGCCCGCTCCTCGGGCGCCGACTTCCGGCTGCTGCTGCCCGCCGTCTCGGCCTGGGCGGTCACAGCGGCGCTCCTGCGCTTGGACGCCGGCTACGAGGCGGCGCTCCTCGGGGCGGCGGGCTGCGCCGTACTCACGGCCGTCCTGCTGCTCGCCCGGCCGGGCCCACTGCGTCGGCACGGGGCCGCGGTGACCCTGGCCGCCGCCCTGCTCACCGGAGCGGCCGCCGCGATCGCGACCCCACTGCACACCGCCGACCTGCACCGAGGCCCGCTGCCGGACCTCGCCCGCGCGGCCGAGCACGCCGCGCCGCGCTCGCCGACCGCGCCGCCCCTGGCGGTGGAGGTGGAGCTGACCATCGCGGGCGATCCCCGACTCCACACCTCCCGCGCCGGCACCACCGGCGGACAGACGCTGCTCACCGTGGACGCCGTCGCCGACCGCGTCACGCTGCTCCCCGGCGGACGGACCACCCGGGTGCGCACACCCGTGACGGTCATGGTCCGAGGGGCGGACGGCGACCCCTGGAAGCGGCTGCTCCCGTCCGAGCGACTGGCCGTGGAAGCCGAGGTCCAACCGCCGGGGGAGGGCCACGACACCGAGTCGGCGGCGCTGCTGGTCGCCCACGGCCCGCCCCGGCAGCTGGCACCGCCCAGCCTGCCGCAACGGATCGCCGGGCGGCTGCGCGACGGCCTGCGCACAGCCACCGCCGGGCTCCCGCCGGACGCGCGCGGCCTGCTCCCGGGCCTGGTCGTCGGGGACACCTCGCGTCTGCCCGACGACCTCGAAGACGCCTTCCAGGCCACCGACCTGATGCACCTGGTGGCGGTCAGCGGGGCCAACCTGGCTATCGTCCTCGGTGCGTTGCTGGGTGCACCCGGTCAGGCCGGCACACCGGAACGGCGCGGGCTGGCCGCGGTGCTGGGCCTGTCCCTGCGCACCGGCGCCCTGCTCGGCACCGGGCTGACGCTGGCCTTCGTGACCGTCTGCCGCCCCGAGCCCAGCGTGCTCCGGGCGGCCGGAACGGGACTGATCGGCATGCTCGCCCTCGCCACCGGCCGGCCCCGGCAGGCAGTACCCGCACTCACCGGGGCCGTACTGGTGCTGGTCCTGCTGGACCCATACCTGTCGCGATCGCTCGGCTTCCTGCTCTCGGTGCTCGCCACGGCCGGGCTGCTCGTCCTCGGACCGCACTGGGCGGAGGCCCTGCGAGCCCGACGCTGGCCGCACCACCTGGCGGGCGCCCTCGCGGCGACGGCAGCCGCGCAGGCACTGTGCGCGCCGGTGACGGTGGTGCTGTCCGGGCACATCAGCCTGGTCGGCGTCCCGTGCAACCTGCTGGCGGAGCTGGCGGTGGCCCCGGCGACACTGCTCGGTTTCGGCGTGCTCGTCCTGCAGCCGCTCTTCCCGGCCCTGGCCCGGCTGCTCGCGGTCCCGGCCGGGCTGCCGGCGGGCTGGCTCGCCCAGGTCGCGCGACGCGGCGCCGAGCTGCCGGGTGGTCAACTCTCCTGGCCGGGAGGATGGTTCGGGGCGGCGACGGTCGCGGTGGTGGTCCTTGCAGCCTGCTGGGCGGCGCCGCTCCTGCTGCCGCGGCGCGCCGAACCCGGCCTCCTGGTGCCCGTCCGTCCCCGGCGTCGACGGCGAGGGGTGCGGGTGCTGGTGACGGGGGTGCTGCTCGCGGTGCTGCTGGCCGTCCTGCTGCGCCCGCCGCAACTCGCCCGGATCGCCACCGGTTGGCCACCGCCCGGGTGGCGCCTGGCGATGTGCGACGTCGGTCAGGGGGACATGGTGGTCCTCGCGGCCGGTGCACCGGACAGCGCGGTGGTGATCGACACCGGGCCGGATCCGAACGCCGCGGACAGGTGCTTGCGCGATCTCGGCATCACGACGGTGCCCCTCCTGCTGCTGACGCACTTCCACGCCGACCACGTCGAGGGCGTGCCGGGGGTGTTGCGGGGTCGGACGGTCGGCGCGCTCGAGGGCACGACGCTGGACGAGCCGCCGGGGGAGGCGGCCCGCGTGGCCGGCTGGGCCGCCGGCGCCGGAGTCCCGCTGCTGCGGGCGGGGCGTGGCGAACGGCGGTCGATGGGAGCGGAGTTGGCCTGGGACGTGGTGTGGCCGGTACCCGGGGCCGGCGTCGAGGCGCCAGGCGCGAACAACGCGAGCGTCGCACTGATGGTGACGCTGACAGGAGGACTACGCATGGCACTGCTCGGAGATCTCGAACCGGCGGCCCAGTCGGCCCTGTTGGCGCACCTGGGGCGGGTCGACGTCCTGAAGGTCGCCCACCACGGGTCGGGCCACCAGGACTGGGACCTGGCGGGCGCGCTGCGCCCGCGGCTGGCCCTCATCTCCTGTGGTGAGGGCAATGCGTACGGGCACCCGGCTCCGAAGACGGTCGACCGGCTGCGCGCCCTCGGCGCGACCGTCCTGCGGACCGACCGGGTGGGCGACATCGCCGTGACCGGCGACTCGCCGGGCACCCTCGGGGTGTCCGTCCACCCGCAGCCCACGCGGGCCGACCACAAGCCGCGTCCCCGTGGCACGGCCGGCTCGGCGACGCCCACCCGGTCCGGGCAGGCACCCGGCACACCCCGGGGCCCGCCCGGGTGAAGTCCCGCTCTCCTCCTCCCAACCCCAGAGTGGGGTGGGGAAAGGGGTTGGGGGTTGGGGAGAGGAGAGCGGGAAGGGCGGGGGCGGGGCCAGGAGAAACGTTTCGGCGCGCTCCGGGCCGAGCCCGGAGCGCGCCGAGGAGAACTGCTGAGGCCCCGGGGCATGGTGCCGGCGACCGTGGCCGGAAGCGGCTGGGGGCCCGGAAACAGGTGCGGCCGAAAAGGGCTATTGCGGCGCGCTCCGGGCGGGGCCCGGAGCGCGCCGAGAAGAGCCGAAAAGAACTCGCACGCTGCCGGCTTGCGGGTGGCCGGCGGCGCGGGTCCCGGAATCAGTGGGGCCTGAGGGAGCGTGATGGCGGCGTGCTCCGGGCCGAACCCGGAACACGCCGCCCAGAAAGCCGGGAGCAAAATTTGCCCTCACGATCCCGCACCAGAACGCGCGCGACGCCCTCCGCAGAACGGACAGGCAGGAAGGGCAGGAAGGGAGAAGCAGCGCGCCGGAAGGGGCGATGCCCGGCTGGGCTCGTCAGGCCTCCTCGCGCCAGCCTTCGTGGTCGGCGGCGATGGCGTCGAGCGCGTGCAGCAGGGCAGGGGTCCACCCGGTGTCCGGGGCTTCGACGACAACGAGCCACTGGGCGTCCTCGGCGTCGTCCTCGCCGGCCAGCGCGTCGCGCACGATCTCCAGCTCGCCGATGTCGGGTTGCGTGGCGCCGAGCTCTTCGGCGGTTTCCTCCGCGGCGTCGCGGTCGGGCAGGACGAGCAGCTGCCGGGCGTGCGGGTCGTCGACGGCCGGGAGGTCGGTGGCGGGGTTCTCGGTCACCTGCCCATTGTCCAGGCCACCCGGTACGGCCGATCACGCGGGCGGGCGGGAGTGTCCGCGGCCCGTGGGATGCTGGTAGGCGATGGCCAGGAAGAGTGCACCCGACGACCTGCTCGCCCCGCTGACCCTCGCGGTCGGCCAGGAGGAGCTGCTGCTGGACCGCGCGGTCGCCCAGGTGGTGGCCGCGGCGAAGGCGGCGGACCCGGACACCGACGTACGGGACTTGCCCCCCGGGGGGCTGCAGCCCGGCAGCCTGGCCGAGCTGACCACGCCGTCGCTGTTCGCCGAGCGCAAGGTGATCGTCGTCCGGGCCGCGCAGGACCTCTCCGCGGAGTCGGTCAAGGAGGTCAAGGCGTACATCGAGGCGCCGGCCGACGAAGTGATCATGGTGCTGGTGCACGCCGGCGGCGCCAAGGGCAAGGGCCTGCTGGACGCGGGGCGCAAGGCGGGCGGCCGGGAGGTGGTCTGCGCCAAGCTGGCCAAGGCGAGCGAGCGGTTGGCCTTCGTCAAGGGCGAGTTCCGCGCGCTGGGCCGCTCGGCGACGCCGGAGGCCTGCCAGGCGCTGCTGGACGCCCTCGGCAGCGATCTGCGCGAGCTGGCGGCCGCGTGCCACCAGCTGACCTCGGACGTCGAGGGCACGATCGACGAGACGGTGGTGGCCCGCTACTACAGCGGACGGGCCGAGGCGACCGGCTTCGAGGTGGCCGACCTGGCGGTCACCGGCCGGGCCGCGGAGGCGCTGGAGCGGCTGCGCTGGGCCCTGGCCGTCGGCCAGCCGCCGACCGGCATCACCTACGCGCTGGCCTCCGGAGTGCGCAGCATCGGGCGGCTGGCGACCACCGGGCGGAACATGCGCCCGGCCGACCTGGCCCGCGAGCTGGGCATGCCGCCGTGGAAGGTGGACCGGGTCCGCCAGCAGATGCGCGGCTGGACGGGCGACGCGGTGGCCGCCGCCCTGACCGCGATCGCCCAGGCCGACGCCGCCGTCAAGGGCGGTTCGGACGATCCGGCCTTCGCCCTGGAGCGTGCGGTGGTCGCCGTCGCCCGCGCCGCCCGGGCCGGCTCTCGCCCCGCCTACTGAGACTAGCGAGGCCGAGGGGCTCGACCGCGCGCCGTGGGAGCCCACCGGTCGAGGGAGCCCACCGGCCGAGGAGCCTTCGGGCCGGGGAAGCCGACGGGCCGAGGAAGCCGACGGACGGGGCCCGGACGGCGAGGGCGGGGCGGCTACTTCTGCATGGCCCGGACGGCGTCCTGGGCGTCGGACTGCAGGATGCTCCGCAGGTCGTCCTTGGACGGCGGCTTGCCCTTGCCCTCGGTGTAGCTGGCCGAGTAGTTGATGTAGTACGTCATCCCGCCGTCGCGGACGTCCAGCTCGGCGTAGACGCTGTGGTACTTGTCGGAGCCGTCGTCCTTGTACAGGTAGTACGCCTCCTCGCCGATCCCGGAGATGTCGGTGACCTGGTAGCCGCGGGCCCGGTAGAGCTCCTTGTTGGCCGTCAGTTCGGGGCCCGGGTTGACGGCCTTGTGGAGGTCGGCGCGCAGGTAGACGGAGGCGTACTCGCTGTCGCTGTTGCCGCCCGTCCGCTTGAGGCTCATCGAGCAGTTCATGCTGTCCAGGGCCGGGTGCCGGTCGGTGTGGTGGGTCGGCGCGGAGGTGTCGGAGACGGAGTACGTCTGCAGCAGCTTGGTGGGCTTCCCGGTGGTGCAGAAGTCGTCCGAGAGGTGGTAGTTGCCGAGGCTGCGCGGCGAGGAGTCGCTGCTGACCATGCCGGGGATGACCATCACGGCGGTGGCCCAGCCGGCCGAGGCGAGTACGGCGCCGACGAACGCCCAGACGGCGTTGCGCCGCAGGTTCCCTCCGGGGCGCGGCGCACCGCCTCCCGGCGCCGCCGGCATTCCCGGCGCGGTGGGCATCCCGGGCGGCCCGGGTATCGCGGCCGAGGCGGGTGCCCCGGGGATGCCCGGCGAGGCCGGCAGCCCGGGCGGCGGCCCGAAACCGGCCGCGCCCGGCCCGCCCGGCCCGCCCGGCCCGCCCGGCCCGCCCGGCCCGCCCGGCCCGCCCGCGACGGGCTGCGCGCCCACGCCCGGCGGCTGCTGCGGGAATCCGTACCCCGGCCCGTTGGGTGCCGGCGGTGGTGGTGGCGTCGTCATGTGGTTCCCCCCCTGGCCCGGCGTCGGGGCGCTCCCCCGCACCTCGATCGCATCGGACCGACGATAGCGGCCGGACCGTGGAACGCGACAGGCGCCGCAGTGGCCTCTGGGGAAGAGGCCGACTGCGGCGCCTGCCGTACTGCTTGTGTGCACCGCACCCGCGTGGCGAACGCAGGCCGCGTGCGGTGCGAGTCTCGCGCGCCCCAGGGTCCGGGTAGAGGGCCGGATCGTCCCGAGGCGGTGGGGCCGGAGCCCCGGGGGCGTCAGGCCTGGGCGGCGGTGTTGACGCGCTTGGTGATGGCCGACTTCTTGTTGGCGGCCTGGTTGGCGTGGATGACGCCCTTGCTCACGGCCTTGTCCAGCGCCTTGGAGGCGGCGCGGGCCAGCACGACGGCCTTCTCGGTCTCGCCGGCGGCGGCGGCCTCACGGGCCTTGCGCAGAGCGGTCTTCAGCGAGGACTTGACGGCCTTGTTGCGCAGGCGCGCCTTCTCGTTGGTCTTGTTGCGCTTGATCTGGGACTTGATGTTCGCCACGAAGGAGCCTCAGTCTTGTCTAAAAGGATTGAACGGGCTGCGCCTGACGGCCGTCGGTCCAGCTGAGAGGGCATGCCGAGGCCAGGTGCAGCTGCCCACGCTACCAGGGGCCCGCCGCGCGCCCCAAACCGGCTGCCCCGCCCCGAACCGGCCGCCGCCCGCCCCGAACCGTCCGCCCCGAACCGGCCGCCCCGGGCTGCGCCCGGCGCCCGCTCCGCGCCCGCCCCGCGCCCGCTACGCGCGGAGCAGGGGCTCGCCATAGTGCTCGACCTCGGGGAACGGCCGGTAGAAGTGGTGGAGCAGGTCGCGCCAGCGCTGGTACTCGGGGGAGGTGCGGAAGCCCTCGGTGTGGTCGGCGAGGGTGTCCCAGCCCACCTGGAGGAGGAAGCGCGAGCCGCGGCCCTCGTCGAGGCATCGCCGCAGTTCCAGGGAGCGGAAGCCGGGCCGGCCGGAGATCAGCGGGCGGGCTTCGGCGAAGGCGGCGAGGAACTCCTCCTCCCGGCCGGGCAGCACGTCGAGCAGGGCGCTTTCGAGGATCACGGCGGCCATCCTGCCGCCCGGCGGCGGGCGGGGGGAAGGGCGGGCGGTGCCCGAACGGCAGCACGGGCGGCGGTCGTGGGAAGATGGGAGGAACTATTTCGATCGGACGAGACTGTCCGGTCCCCGGGAAAACCGGTCAGCGATGACCCGGACACCCCCGGCCCCGGACCAACGGAGAATCGGACCAAGGTGCCCGCGACCCCCAGCAATGTGCCAGAGCCCAGCCGTACCGACCCGGCGCTGATCCGCAACTTCTGCATCATCGCCCACATCGACCACGGCAAGTCGACGCTCGCAGACCGGATGCTGCAGATCACCGGCGTCGTCGACCCCCGGCAGATGCGCGCCCAGTACCTCGACCGCATGGACATCGAGCGTGAGCGCGGCATCACCATCAAGTCGCAGGCGGTCCGCCTCCCGTGGGCGCCGAAGACCGGGCCGGACGCCGGGACGACGCACATCCTCAACATGATCGACACCCCGGGCCACGTGGACTTCACGTACGAGGTGTCCCGCTCCCTCGCCGCGTGCGAGGGCACCATCCTGGTGGTCGACGCGGCCCAGGGCATCGAGGCGCAGACCCTCGCCAACCTGTACCTGGCGCTGGAGAACGACCTCACGATCGTCCCGGTCCTCAACAAGATCGACCTGCCGGCCGCCCAGCCGGAGAAGTACGCCGAGGAGATCGCCCACATCATCGGCTGCGACCCGGGCGACGTGCTCAAGGTCAGCGCCAAGACGGGCCTGGGCGTCGAGGACCTGCTGGACCACATCGTCAACACCGTGCCGGCCCCGGTCGGCGTCGCGGACGCCCCGGCCCGCGCGATGATCTTCGACTCGGTGTACGACGCCTACCGCGGCGTGGTCACCTACGTCCGTGTCGTGGACGGCCAGCTGAACAAGCGCGAGCGGATCGCGATGATGTCCACCGGCGCGACCCACGAGCTGCTGGAGATCGGCGTCATCTCGCCCGAGCCGAAGGTCGCGGACGGCCTGGGCGTCGGCGAGGTGGGCTACATCATCACCGGTGTGAAGGACGTCCGGCAGTCCAAGGTCGGTGACACCATCACCTCGCAGCACAAGGGTGCGACCGAGGCGCTGGGCGGCTACAAGGACCCGCGGCCGATGGTGTTCTCCGGCCTCTACCCGCTGGACGGCTCGGACTACCCGCTGCTGCGCGACGCCCTCGACAAGCTGCGGCTGAACGACGCGGCGCTGGTGTACGAGCCGGAGACCTCGGTCGCGCTCGGCTTCGGCTACCGCTGCGGCTTCCTCGGCCTGCTGCACCTGGAGATCATCCGGGAGCGCCTGGAGCGCGAGTTCAACCTCGACCTGATCTCCACCGCTCCGAACGTGATCTACCGGGTGATCATGGAGGACGGCACCGAGCACACCGTCACCAACCCGAGCGAGTTCCCCTCCGGCAAGATCGCCGAGGTCTACGAGCCGGTCGTGCGCGGCACCATCCTGGCGCCGAACGAGTTCGTCGGCGCGATCATGGAGCTCTGCCAGTCCCGCCGCGGCAACCTCCAGGGCATGGACTACCTGTCCGAGGACCGCGTCGAGCTGCGCTACACCCTGCCGCTCGCGGAGATCGTCTTCGACTTCTTCGACCAGCTGAAGTCCAAGACCCGCGGCTACGCCTCGCTCGACTACGAGCCCATCGGCGAGCAGACCGCCAACCTGGTCAAGGTCGACATCCTGCTGCACGGCGACGCGGTGGACGCCTTCTCCGCGATCGTCCACAAGGACAAGGCCTACGGCTACGGCGTGATGATGGCCGGCAAGCTGCAGAAGCTGATCCCCCGCCAGCAGTTCGAGGTGCCGATCCAGGCCGCCATCGGCTCCCGGGTCATCGCCCGCGAGACGGTCCGCGCGATCCGCAAGGACGTCCTCGCCAAGTGCTACGGCGGTGACATCTCCCGCAAGCGGAAGCTGCTGGAGAAGCAGAAGGAAGGCAAGAAGCGGATGAAGATGGTCGGCCGCGTGGAGGTCCCGCAGGAGGCCTTCATCGCCGCGCTGTCCACCGACGCCGAGGCGCCGAAGGAAAAGAAGTAGGGGAAAGAAGGAGCGGGGAAGCGCCGACGGGGCGCGAACCGAAGGGCCCGGGCGCGATGCCCGGGCCCTTCGGGGTTCCCGGTGCGTACCCGCAGCGCCTCCTCGGGACGCGCCCGTCGGCGTCCTCGGACGGCGCTGCGGCGGTCACTTCAGCGCGCTGAGGACGACCGAGACGATTCCGGCCTTGGCCAGCCGGCCCGCGGTGCCGGTGAACACGGTGGGCTTCATCGAGTCGTCCGGGTGGACCAGCTGGAGCAGGCCGTCCCGCCGGCCGAGGCTCAGGCAGTGCACGACGTACCGGAACGAGAACGGCTCCGCGGTGCGTCCGTCCAGCAGCTTGCCGACGTACTGGCCCTGCGGCAGGGCGGTGGCGCAGCCCATCCGCAGGGTGCCGACGCCGGGGACGGTGACGGCGGCGGCGTCGCCGACGACGTGGATGTCGGGGTGCGAGAGCGATCGCAGGTGGTCGTCGACCAGGGCGCGGCCGCGTTCGTCCACGGCGAGTCCGGACTCGGCGGCCAGCGGGTGCGGTTCCATCGAGGCGGCCCAGAGGGTGAGGTCGGCGTGGATCGGGCCGGCGGCGGTGCGCGGTCCTTCCGGGGTGACCTCGGTGACGGTGGCGTGCTTGTGGACCTCGACGCCGAGCCGGTCGAGGACGCGCCGGATGTGGGCGCGGCCCTTGGCGGAGTAGGTGCCGCCGACCTCGCCGGCGGCGACGATCCGCACCCGCCAGGCGGGGTGGGCCTCGGCGAGTTCGGTGGCGAGTTCGATGCCGGTGGCGCCGCCGCCGACGACGGCCAGGGTGCCGGGGCGGGGGGCTTCGGCGATCAGGCGCCGCACCTCGGCGGCCTGCTCCACGGGGTGGGCGTGCTCGACGGCGCCGGGGACGCCGTGCCAGGCGGTGCGGCTGCCGAGGGCGTAGACCAGGGTGTCGTAGGCGAGGGTGGTGCCGTCGTCCAGGGCGACCTTGTGTCCGGCCGGGTCGAGTTCGACGGCCCGGGCCCGGTGGTGGCGGATCCGGCGGCCGCGGGCCAGGTCCCCGATGGCGGGCCAGTCGCGGCCGCGGCCGGCCGCCGTCTCGTGCTGGCGGATGCGGTGCAGGAGCCGCTCCTCGGGGGCGACCAGGGTGACGTCGTGGTGCCGTCCGGCGCCCTTGGCCGCGGTGAGTCCGGCGTAGCCGGCGCCCAGGACGACGATCCGCTTCGGGCTGCTGCTGGTGCTGCTCATCTCGTCCGCCTCCGTTCGGTGCGCGCTCGGGGAGCGCTGTTCGGGAGGGGGACGACGCGGCCGTGCGGAATGTGACCGTGACCCGCGTCACGCCGCGCCGGGGGTCGGGTGGAGGGCCGGGCCGCGCGGGGTGGGCGGGGGCGTCAGCGGGGGGTGACCGGGCTGATGCGGCCGAGCTTCTCGGGGTTGACCACGACGTACGCCTCGGTGATCCGGCCGTCGGCCACGGTGAAGGCGAGCACGCCGCCGACGGTGCCGGTGGGCCGGTCGTACCAGACCAGTCCGGGTTCGCCGTTGACCAGGGCGGGGCCGGTGGCGATGGCGGGGGTGAACCACTTGGCGATCAGGCCGGTGACCGTACGGGCCACCCGGTCGGCGCCGTGGATCGGGCGGACGGCGGCCCGGATGATGCCGCCGCCGTCGGAGTGCCAGACCACGTCCGGGTCCAGGACCTCCATCAGGGCGAGGATGTCGCCGCGGGTGGTGGCGGCGGCGAAGGCCTCGACGGCTTGGCGGTGTTCGGCCGGGTCGGTGGCGCCGGCGGGGCGGCGGCCGTCCTTGACCCGGCGGCGGGCTCGGGAGGCGAGCTGGCGGGCGGCGTCGGGGGAGCGGTCCAGCGAGCTGCCGATCTCCTCGAAGCCGACCGCGAAGACGTCGTGCAGCACGAAGGCGGCCCGTTCGGCGGGGGAGAGCTGTTCGAGGACGGCGAGCAGGGCGAGGGAGACGGATTCGCCGCGCTCGGCGACTTCGGCGGGGGTGTCCGGGACGTCCGCGTAGGTGACGGCGGGTTCGGGCAGCCACTCGCCGTAGTAGGCCTCGCGGCGGGCGCGGGCGGAGCCGAGCTGGTCGTAGCAGAGCCGGGTGACGACGGTGGTCAGGAAGGCGCGCGGGTCGGTGACGGCGGAGCGGTCGGCGGCTTGCCAGCGCAGCCAGGCGTCCTGCAGGACGTCCTCGGCGTCGGTGAAGGAGCCGAGCAGCCGGTAGGCGACCGAGCCCAGGTAGCGGCGGTTGGCCTCGAACGCGTCCGGGGCGGGCGGGGCCTGGTCGTCGGTCACGGGCCCAAGGTAGCGCCCGCTGACGCCGATGGCGACGACCGGGGGCGGCGCCGGACGCGTTCGAGGGGGGAGCGAGCGGGGGCGCGGAGCGGGGCCCGGGCGGGCGGGGCCGGGACGGACGGCCGGGTCCGGAGCGCACGGGCGGGGCCCGGACGCGCGAGGGCCGGGGCGGAAGGCTCCGCCCCGGCCCGTCGGTGACGCGCGGGTCAGTCCACCTCGGCCACGGCCTCCGCGAACTGCGCCTGGTAGAGCCGGGCGTAGGCGCCGTCGGCGGCGATCAGCTCGTCGTGCGAGCCCTGTTCGACGATCGAGCCGTTCTCCATCACCAGGATCACGTCGGCGTCCCGGATGGTGGAGAGCCGGTGGGCGATCACGAAGCTGGTGCGGCCGGTGCGCAGCCGGGCCATGGCCCGCTGGATGAGCACCTCGGTGCGGGTGTCGACGGAGCTGGTCGCCTCGTCGAGCACGAGGATGGACGGCTGGGCGAGGAAGGCCCGGGCGATGGTGATCAGCTGCTTCTCGCCGGCGCTGACGCCGGTGCCCTCGTCGTCGATGACGGTGTCGTAGCCGTCCGGGAGGGTGCGGACGAAGCGGTCGACGTGGGCGGCCTTGGCGGCTTCGACGACCTGTTCGCGGGTGGCGCCCTGGGCGCCGTAGGCGATGTTGTCGGCGATGGTGCCGCCGAACAGCCAGGTGTCCTGGAGGACCATGCCGATGCCGGAGCGCAGGTCCTCGCGGGACATCGCGGAGATGTCGACCCCGTCGAGGGTGATCCGGCCGGAGCTGACCTCGTAGAACCGCATCAGCAGGTTGACCAGGGTGGTCTTGCCGGCGCCGGTGGGGCCGACGATGGCGACGGTCTGGCCGGGTTCGACCTTGAGGGAGAGGTCCTCGATGAGCGGCTTGTCGGGGTCGTAGCGGAAGGAGACGTCCTGGAAGGCGACCCGGCCGTGGACGGTGTCGGGCTTCTCGGGCATGGCGGGTTCGGGGCTCTGCTCGGGGGCGTCGAGGAGTTCGAAGACGCGCTCGGCGGAGGCGACGCCGGACTGCACCAGGTTGGCCATGCTGGCGACCTGGGTGAGCGGCTGGCTGAACTGCCGGGAGTACTGGATGAACGCCTGGACGTCGCCGATGGACAGCGCGCCGCCGGCGACCCGCAGGCCGCCGACGACGGCGACCAGCACGTACTGCAGGTTGCCGATCAGCATCATCGCGGGCTGGATGATCCCGGAGATGAACTGGGCCTGGTAACTGGCTTGGTAGAGCGCTTCGTTGTGCTCGCGGAAGGTGGCGGCGGCCTCGCGCTGGCGGCCGAAGGCCTTGACCAGGGTGTGGCCGGTGTACATCTCCTCGATGTGGGCGTTGAGCTGGCCGGTGGACTTCCACTGCTGGACGAACTGCGGTTGGGCCCGCTTGCCGACCCGGGTGGCGACGACCACCGAGAGCGGGACGGAGACGAGGGCGATCACGGCGAGCAGCGGGGAGATCCAGAACATCATCGCGAGCACGCCGACCACGGTGAGCAGCGAGTTGACGACCTGTCCCATGGTCTGCTGCATGGACTGGCCGATGTTGTCGATGTCGTTGGTGACCCGGCTGAGCACTTCGCCGCGGGGCTGCTTGTCGAAGTAGCTGAGCGGGAGGCGGGCGAGTTTGGCCTCGACGTCCTGGCGCAGCCGGTAGCTGGCACGCTGGATGGCGGTGGTGGCGAGCCGGCCCTGGAGGATGCCGAAGACGGCGGAGGCGACGTAGATGCCGAGGACCCAGAGCAGGACGGAGCCGATGGCGTCGAAGTCCATGCCCTGGCCGGGGGTGAAGTCGACGGCGGCGAGCAGGTCGGCGATGCCGTTGTCGCCGTGGGCGCGCAGGCCGTCGATAACCTGGGCCTTCGTGGTGCCGGGGGCGAAGCGGGCGCCGACGACGCCGGCGAAGATCAGGTCGGTGGCGTCGCCGAGGATCTTGGGGCCGATGACGGCGCAGCCGATGCCGAGGACGCCGAGGAGCAGGACGCCGAGGAGGATGGTGCGTTCGGGGCGCAGCAGGCCGAGGACGCGTTTGCCGGAGCCCTTGAAGTCCATGGACTTCTCGGCGCCCTGGCCGCCCATGAAGCGGCCGGGGCCGGCGGGGCCGCGGCGGGCGGCGGCGGCTTGGGAGTCGCTGGGCAGTTCGGTGTCGGGTTCTCTCCGGTCGGTCCTTCCGCCGCTCTTGTGCAGGTCGGCTTTCCCACCGCTCTTGTGCAGGTCGGCTTTCCCGCCGTGCTGGTGGGGGCCGGCCTTCGGGGTGTCCGTCGGGGGCTTTCCGGGGGTGGTCACGCCGCCTCCTGCTCGGTGAGCTGGGAGAGCACGATCTCCCGGTACGTCGGGTTGTCGGCCATCAGTTCGTGGTGGGTGCCGGTGCCGACGACGGCGCCTTCGTCGAGGACGATGATGCGGTCGGCGTCGCGGATGGTGGACACGCGCTGGGCGACGATGAGGACGGTGGCGTCGGCGGTCTCGCGGGAGAGGGCCTTGCGCAGTCTGGCGTCGGTGGCGTAGTCGAGCGCGGAGAAGGAGTCGTCGAAGAGGTAGACGGAGGGTTTGCGGACCAGGGCGCGGGCGATGGCGAGGCGTTGGCGCTGGCCGCCGGAGACGTTGCTGCCGCCCTGGGCGATGGGGGCGTCGAGGCCTTCGGGGAGTTTTTCGACGAAGTCCTTGGCCTGGGCGATCTCCAGGGCGTGCCAGAGTTCCTCGTCGGTGGCGTCGGGCCGGCCGTAGCGGAGGTTGCTGGCGACGGTGCCGCTGAAGAGGTAGGGCTTCTGGGGGACGATGCCGACGGTCTCGGCGATGGTGTCGGCGGCGAGTTCGCGGACGTCGACGCCGTCGAGGAGGACCTGGCCGGAGGTGGCGTCGAAGAGCCGGGGGACGAGGCCGAGGAGGGTGGACTTGCCGCTGCCGGTGGAGCCGATGATGGCGGTGGTCTCGCCGGGGCGGGCGGTGAGGTCGATGCCGCGCAGGACGGAGGCTTCGGCGCCGGGGTAGCGGAAGTCGACGTCGCGCAGTTCGAGGTTGCCGCGGCGCAGGACCTCGGTGACGGGTTCGGCGGGCGGGACGACGCTGGAGTGGGTGGCGAGGACCTCCTGGACGCGCTCGGCGCAGACTTCGGCGCGGGGCACCATCATGAACATGAAGGTGGCCATCATGACGCTCATCAGGATCTGCATGAGGTAGGAGAGGAAGGCGGTGAGTCCGCCGATCTCCATGTCGTGGCTGTCGATGCGGTGGGCGCCGAACCAGAGCACGGCGACGCTGGAGACGTTCACGACGAGCATGACGGCCGGGAACATGACGGCCATCAGCCGGCCGACGCGGCGGGCGACGGCGGTGAGGTCCTCGTTGGCGCCGGCGAAGCGGGCCTGCTCCTGGTCGTCCTTGACGAAGGCGCGGATGACGCGGATGCCGGTGATCTGTTCGCGCAGGACGCGGTTCACGGTGTCGATGCGCTCCTGCATGCTGCGGAACTGGGGGCGCAGCGCGCGGACCAGGAGGATGACGACGACGGCGAGGGCGGGGATGACGGCGAGCAGCAGGCCGGACAGCGGGACGTCCTGGTTGAGCGCCATGATGATGCCGCCGACGCACATGATGGGGGCGGCGACCATGAGGGTGAAGCTCATCAGGGCGAGCATCTGGACCTGCTGGACGTCGTTGGTGGTGCGGGTGATCAAGGAGGGGGCGCCGAACTGGCCGACTTCGCGGGCGGAGAAGCTCTGCACGCGGTCGAAGACGGCGGCGCGGACGTCCCGGCCGAAGGCCATGGCGACGCGGGCGCCGATGTAGACGGCGCCGATGGAGCAGGCCGCCTGGACGAGCGTGACGCCGATCATCACCGCGCCGATGCGCAGGATGTAGCCGGTGTCGCCCTTGACCACGCCGTCGTCGATGATGTCGGCGTTGAGTGTCGGCAGGTAGAGCGCCGCGAGGGTGGACACCAGCTGGAGGGTCACCAGCAGGGTGATCGGTCGGGAGTAGGGGCGCAGGTACGCCCGCAGCAGTCTGATCAGCACTAGCACACTCTTGTCGTCGCCGGTCGGGTTCGCACCCCAATTCTCGGTGTTCTGTAGCGTCGTACAGGCCATTCGGCGTGCGGGAACCGGAGGTTTGCCGGGCTTTTGCCGTACGGTCCGATTGGTCGCCGGGCGGTTCGGCGCGCAGTTCGTCCGTGCTTCGCCCGGGGCGCCTCACGGGGTGTGCCGGCCGGTGCGGCGCGCCCCGCGGGGCGGTCACCCCGGCGGTGGGGGCGTGCCGACCGGCTCCGCCCCCTTACGGAATGACCGGTTTCCCCCTAGGCTGCTGGTTGCCCCCTTGTTACTGACCGGTACCGTTCAGGTGAACCGGGGCCCGGCGACCGCCCCCACGGCCGCCGCGACATTCCCTCAGACGGCCACCCGCCCCCGGAGGTCCTCGTTGAGTTCCGCGCAGTCCCTGATCGACTCCGGCAGGCCCGACCTCGTCGCCGGGCGCCCCGCCTCCGTCGCCCACCTGTTCCTGGAGCGGGTCGCCGCGACCCCGAACGCCGAGGCCTACCGCCACCCCGCCCCGGTCGACGAGCACGCCGCGGACGGCGCGCCCGGCGCCGAGCAGTGGCGTTCGCTGACCTGGGCGCAGACCGCGACCCGGGTGAAGGCGGTGGCGGCCGGCCTGATGGCGCTCGGAATCCAGCCGGAGGACCGGGTCGCCCTGGCCTCCTCCACCCGGATCGAGTGGATCATCACGGACCTGGGCGCCATGTGCGCGGGCGCCGCGATCACGACCGTCTACCCGAGCACCAACGCGGACGAGACCGCCTTCATCCTGTCCGACTCCGGCTCCCGGGCGCTGTTCGCGGAGAACGCCGCCCAGCTGGCCAAGGCCGTCGAGCAGCTCGACCGGCTGCCCGGGCTGCGCACCGTGATCCTCTTCGACGCCCCGGACGGGGCCCCGGAGGCGCCCGGCCTGGACGTGATCACCCTCGCCGAGCTGGAGCGCCGGGGCACCGAGTACCTGGAGCAGCACCCGGACGCGGTGGAGAAGGCCGTCGACGGGCTCGGCAAGGAGCAGCTGGCGACCCTGATCTACACCTCCGGCACCACCGGCCGCCCGAAGGGCGTGCGCCTGGTGCACGACTGCTGGGCGTACGAGGGCCGGGCGCAGGAGTCCAGCGGGCTGCTGCGCTCCGACGACGTGCAGTTCATGTGGCTGCCGCTGTCGCACGTGTTCGGCAAGACGCTGATCTCCGGGCAGATCGCGACCGGGCACGTGATGGCGGTGGACGGCCGGGTGGACCGGATCATCCACAACCTGCCGGTGATCCGGCCGACGATCATGGCCTCGGCGCCGCGCATCTTCGAGAAGGTCTACAACGGCATCGCGGGCAAGGCCCGGGCCGAGGGCGGCGCCAAGTACAAGATCTTCCTGTGGGCCGCCAGGGTCGCGCGCGAGCACGCCCGGGCGGTCCAGGAGAGCCGGGTCGCCACCGGCACCGGCACCGCCCCGCTGGGCCTGCGGGTGCAGCACGCGCTGGCGGACCGGCTGGTCTACGCGAAGATCAGGGCGGCGTTCGGCGGGCGGCTGCGCGGCGCGGTCTCCGGCAGCGCCGCGCTGGCCCCGGAGATCGGCTTCTTCTTCCTCGGCGCCGGCGTGCCGATCCTGGAGGGCTACGGCCTGAGCGAGACCAGCGCCGGTTCCTGCGTCAACCGGGAGGAGGACGTGCGGATCGGCACGGTGGGCCGGCCGCTGCCCGGCACCGAGGTGCGGATCGCCGAGGACGGCGAGATCCTGCTGCGCGGCCCGGGCGTCATGCGCGGCTACCACAACCTGCCGGAGAAGACCGCCGAGGTGCTGGAGGCGGACGGCTGGTTCCACACCGAGGACATCGGCGAGCTCAGCGCGGACGGCTTCCTGCGGATCACCGACCGCAAGAAGGACCTGTTCAAGACCTCCGGCGGCAAGTACGTGGCGCCCAGCGAGGTGGAGGGCAAGTTCAAGGCGATCTGCCCGTTCGTCAGCAACATCCTGGTGATCGGCAACGGCCGCAACTACTGCACCGCGCTGATCGGCCTGGACGAGTCGGTCCTGCTGCCGTGGGCCGCCGAGCACGGCCTGGCCGGCAAGTCGTACGCGGAGCTGGCCGCCGAGCCGGCCGTCCACGAGCTGATCGAGGGCTTCGTGAAGCGGCTCAACGCGGGGCTGCAGCGCTGGCAGACGATCAAGAAGTTCCACCTGCTGCCGCGCGACCTCGACATCGAGCACGGCGAGCTCACGCCGAGCCTGAAGATCAAGCGCCCGGTGGTCGAGCGGACCTACGCGGACGCGGTCACCGCGATGTACGCGGGCGCCAACGAGGCCTGATCCGCCCCGCTCCCGTACGGCTCACCGGTTCGGGTGAGCCGTACGGGACAATGGGGTCATGCCCTCCGCACTCCCCGACGGCGAACCGGTGCCGTCCGACGGTTCCCTGCCCGCGCACGCCCTCGACGGGCTCGGCGGCCGGCCGTTCGGTTTCTACCTGCACGTGCCGTACTGCGCCAGCCGCTGCGGCTACTGCGACTTCAACACCTACACCGCCACCGAGCTGCGCTCCTCCGGGGCCGTCGCCTCCCAGGAGACGTACGCGGACAACGTGGTCGCCGAGGTCCGGCTGGCCCGGAAGGTGCTGGGGGACGCCGACCTGCCCGTGCGGACGGTGTTCCTCGGCGGCGGCACGCCCACCCTGCTGCCCGCCCGGGACCTGGTGAAGATGCTCGCCGCGATCCGCGAGGAGTTCGGGCTCGCCGACGACGCCGAGGTCACCACCGAGGCCAACCCGGAGTCGGTCGACCCGGCGTACCTGGCCGAGCTGCGCGAGGGCGGCTACAACCGGATCTCCTTCGGCATGCAGAGCGCCCGCCCGCACGTGCTGCGGCTGCTCGACCGCCACCACACCCCGGGCCGCCCCGAGGCCTGCGTGGCCGAGGCCCGCGCGGCCGGGTTCGAGCACGTCAACCTCGACCTGATCTACGGCACCCCGGGCGAGTCCGACGACGACTGGCGGGCCTCCCTGGACGCCGCCATCGGCGCCGGGCCGGACCACGTCTCCGCGTACTCCCTGATCGTCGAGGAGGGCACCCGGCTGGCCGCCCGGGTCAAGCGCGGCGAACTGCCGATGATCGACGACGACGTGCACGCCGACCGCTACCTGATCGCCGAGGAGGCGCTCGCCGCCGCCGGCTACTCCTGGTACGAGGTCTCGAACTGGGCCACCACCCCCGAGGGCCGCTGCCGCCACAACGAGCTGTACTGGACCGGCGCCGACTGGTGGGGCGCGGGCCCCGGCGCCCACAGCCACGTCGGCGGCGTCCGCTGGTGGAACGCCAAGCACCCCGCCGCCTACGCCCGGGCCCTCGCCGAGGGCCGCACCCCGGCGCTGGGCCGCGAGGTCCTCGAGGAGGAGGACCGCCGGGTGGAGCGCATCCTGCTGGAACTGCGCCTGGTCGACGGCGTCTCCCTCGACCTGCTCACCGGCACCGGCCGCGAGGCCGCCGCCCGCGCCCTCGCCGACGGCCTGCTCGCCCCCGGGCCGTACGCCGACGGCCGCGCCGCGCTCACCCTCCAGGGGAGGCTGCTGGCGGACGCCGTCGTACGTGACCTGGTGGACTGAGTGTCGTTAACGTGGTGTCAGCCGTCGGAGGGAGCGCGCAATGACCGCCATCGATGACCGGGTGACGGGGATCTTCGAGAACCTGGAGGTCCCCGAAGGCTTCAAGGCCGAGCTCATCAGGGGGGAAATCGTGATGACGGCCGGGCCGGACATGGTCCACAACCTCATCATCCGGGCCATCCAGCACCAGGCTCCGTACGCCCGGTGGAATGCTCTGACCACTCAGGATCTGGCTTTTTCCGGCGATGCCAGCGAGCCCCAGCCGGACCTGGTCGTGTTCGAGCGTGGGGCGGTCGAAGAGAGCGGCCGGTTGCTGCCGGCACCTGCGGTCACTCTGGTGGTCGAGGTGGTGTCGAAGACCAGCGTGCTCCGCGACTACCGGACCAAGCGGGAGCTGTATGCCGAGGGCCCGATTCCCGCCTACCTGATCGTCGACCCGATCAAGGGGCTCTGCGTGCTGCTCACCGAACCCGGTCGATCGGCCGCGTCGGGGCTGCCGGACTACGCCGTGGAGCGCACCGCCAAGTTCGGCGAGCCCGTCCCGCTGGATCTGCTCGGCATCACGCTCGACACCTCGGAGTTCCGGACCTACTCCTGACCCGGCAGGGCTACGAAGTCGATCAACTCCTCCACCCGGCCCAGCAGTTCGGGCTCCAGGTCCTTGTAGCTGTCCACCTTCGACAGGATGTGCTTCCAGGCCGCCGGGGTGTCCACCGGCCAGCCGAGGCGGCGGCAGGTGCCCTCCTTCCAGTCCTCGCCGCGCGGCACGGCGGGCCAGGCGGGGATGCCGACGGAGGCGGGCTTCACGGCCTGCCAGACGTCGATGTAGGGGTGGCCGACGACGAGCACCGACTCCCCGGTGACCTGGGCGGCGATGCGGTGCTCCTTGGTGCCGGGGAGCAGGTGGTCGACCAGGACGCCGAGGCGGCGGCCGGGGCCGGGGGCGAAGTCGGCGACGATCGCCGGCAGGTCGTCGATGCCGCGCAGGTACTCCACGACGACGCCCTCGACGCGCAGGTCGTCGCCCCAGACCCGCTCGACCAGTTCGGCGTCGTGGCGGCCCTCGACGTAGATCCGCGACTCGCGGGCGACCCTGGCGCGGGCGCCGGGCACGGCGATCGAGCCGGAGGCGGTGCGGGCCGGGGTGCGGGGGGCCGCCGGGCCGGCGGGGCGGACCAGGGTGACGACCCGGCCCTCCAGCAGGAAGCCGCGCGGGACCAGCGGGAAGACCCGGTGCTTGCCGAAGCGGTCCTCCAGGGTGACGGTGAACCCCTCGGCGGTCTTCTCGCAGCGCACCACCGCCCCGCAGAAGCCGGTCGTGGCCTCCTCGACCACCAGGTCCCGCTCGGCGGGCACCTCCGGGGCGGGCGTCCGCTTCTTCCACGGCGGGGTCAGGTCGGGTCCGTACTGGCGGCTGCGCATACGGGTGATCATAGGGACGGCGGACGGGCCGTCAGAGGCCCGGCGCGCCCCACACCGGGAACCAGCGGCTCAGGTCCTTCTCCAGCCGCAGGTCGTTCCCCAGCATCGCGTTGACCTGCAGCTCCAGCGGGCTGTTGCGCTTCTCCCCGCCACCGGGCACCGGGGCGAAGGGGTAGAAGGTGCCGCGCTTGTAGAGGTAGACCAGCGCCAGCGACTGCCCCTCGGCGTCGCGGAAGCCCACCAGCGAGCAGAGCAGCTGCGGCCCGAAGCCGTTCGCCTCCAGCTCGCTGTTGACCGCGTGCAGGTCGTTGACCAGCTCCGGCAGCTCCTCGGGGGTGTGCCGGGCGAGCAGCCAGGAGTACCCGTAGTCGTCCTTGGAGGCCTCCACCGGGACGCCGCCGCGCTCGGTGTCGGCGTCCAGCAGGGCCCGCACCTGCTGTTCGACCTGGACGAAGGCGGCGCCCTCGACGGCCGCGAAGCACACCGAGCCGAGCCCGGTCGGGGTGAAGCCGGCGCCGGCCTCCAGGGTGAGCGCGGCGGACGGCACGCCGAACAGCTGGTCGAGGTCGGGCCTGACGGGCTTGGTGCGGCCGAACAGGGCGTCCAGGAATCCCACGGCGGTCCTCTCGGGTCACGTCATCGGGTCGGTCACGTCATCGGGTCGGTCACGTCATCGGGTCGGTCACCGCGAGGGGCTCGGGCTCAGCGGCCGAGCTGCGCGGAGATCCTCGCCAGCTGCTCCAGCCGCTTCTCCAGCGTCGGGTGCGTGGACAGCAGCTGCGAGGCGGTCTCCCGGGCGCTCAGCGCGGGGGCGAAGTAGAAGGCGTTGTACGGCTGCGCCTGGCGCAGGTCCTTGCTGGGGATGGCGGCGATCTGTCCGGTCACCTTGGTCAGGGCGGAGGCGAGGGCGCTGGGCCGTCCGGTGAGCTGGGCGGCGGCGCGGTCCGCGGCCAGCTCGCGGTAGCGGGAGAGCAGCCGGGTGAGCAGGAAGCTGATCGCGTAGACGACCATCGAGACCAGCGGGATGAGCAGCGCGACGATGGCCGCGTTCTGGTCGTTGTTGTTGCGGCCGCCGCCCATGAAGCCGCCGTACACGGCGATCCTGGTCATCGCGCCGGCGAGCACCCCGAGGAAGCCGGCGATGGTCATCACCGCGACGTCCCGGTGGGCGACGTGGGACAGCTCGTGCGCGAGGACGCCCTCCAGTTCCTCCGGCTCCAGCCGGCGCAGCAGGCCGGTGGTCACGCAGACCACCGCGTTCTGCGGGTTGCGGCCGGTGGCGAAGGCGTTGGGCATGTCGTTGTCGGCGACCGCCACGCGGGGTTTGGGCATGTCGGCCAGGGCGCAGAGCCGGTCGATCGTGCCGTGCAGCTGGGGGAACTCCTCCGGGGACACCTGGTGGGCGCCCATCGCCCGTTCGGTGATCTTGTCGCTGAACCAGAACTGGGCCACGAACAGCCCGCCGGAGATCAGGACGATGAGCGGCCAGGCGCCGCGCAGCAGCGCGATCAGCAGACCGGTGAAACCGACGTACAGCAGCCCGATCACGAACATCGTCGCGACCATGCGGCCGGTCAGGCCGCGATCGGGTGCGAAGCGGGTGTGCTGGCCCGAGCTCGACATCGCTTGCTCCTCCATTCGCCGTCGCCTTCGATGCTGCCACCCGGACGGCCCGGGGGCACCACCCCCGCGCCCGGGAACCGTGAACGGTCGCCGCCGTGCGGGCCGTACCCGGAACTGCGGGAAGGATCACCCCGGTCGGGCCGTTCCTGCCGTAGGACCCGGGCCTTACACTGGCAGGTACGGTTTTGGCACTCGCGTGTTCAGAGTGCCAAGGGCGGGGCCTCCCGGAGCGGCCCCCGCCAGGACAGGCAGTACCAGAGGGACACAGACGGACAACGTGCGAAGACGGAGGTGCGTGCCCCATGGCCGGTGAGGTCCGCCAGCTGGACGATCGCAAGCTCGCCGTGCTCCGTGCGATCGTGCAGGACTACGTCGGCACCGAGGAGCCGGTCGGCTCCAAGGCCCTGGTGGAGCGGCACAACCTCGGGGTCTCGCCGGCGACGGTCCGCAACGACATGGCGGCGCTGGAGGAGGAGGGCTACATCCACCAGCCGCACACCAGTGCGGGGCGCATCCCGACCGACAAGGGGTACCGCCTCTTCGTCGACAAGCTCGCCGAGATCAAGCCGATGAGCGCCCCCGAGCGCCGGGCGATCCGGCACTTCCTGGACGGCGCGGTCGACCTGGACGACGTGGTGGCGCGCACCGTGCGGCTGCTCGCCCAGCTGACCCGGCAGGTCGCGGTGGTCCAGTACCCCTCGCTGACGCGCTCCACGGTGCGGCACATCGAGCTGGTGGCGCTGGCCCCGGCGAAGGTGATGCTGGTGCTGATCACCAACACCGGCCGGGTCGAGCAGCGGATGGTCGACTGCCCGGGCACGGTCGGCGAGACCGTCCTGGCGGACCTGCGCACGGCGCTCAACGCCAGGGCGGCCGGCCGCCTCCTGCCGGAGGTCCCGGGGCTGCTGGAGGAGCTCCCGGCGACGTTCGAGGAGGCCGACCGGCCGATCGTGGCCACCGTCCTGGCGACGCTGTTCGAGACGCTCGCGGAGCAGAACGAGGAGCGGATCATGCTGGCCGGCACGGCCAACCTGACCCGCTTCGGCCACGACTTCCCGCTCACCATCCAGCCGGTGCTGGAGGCGCTGGAGGAGCAGGTCATCCTGCTCCGCCTCCTGGGTGAGACCAACGACGCCGCGATGACGGTCCGGATCGGGCGGGAGAACGCCTACGAGGGGCTGATTTCCACCTCGGTCGTCTCGGTCGGTTACGGTTCGGGGGACGAGAGCGTGGCCAAGCTGGGCGTGATCGGCCCGACCCGGATGGACTACCCGGGCACAATGGGGGCGGTGCGGGCGGTGGCGCGGTACGTGGGCCAGATCCTGGCCGAGTCGTAGCAATACGACCGCGCGCCCCACCGGTGACGCGCGGTGACCAGTCGCAGCACTACTACAGGCGGAACAAGCGGAGCATTTGGTGGCCACGGACTACTACGCGGTACTCGGCGTCCGACGGGATGCGGGGCAGGACGAGATCAAGAAGGCGTTCCGGCGCCTGGCACGCGAACTGCACCCGGACGTCAACCCGGACCCGAAGACGCAGGAGCGGTTCAAGGAGATCAACGCCGCCTACGAGGTGCTCTCCGACCCGCAGAAGCGCCAGGTCTACGACCTCGGCGGGGACCCGCTGTCCCCGGGCGGCGGTGGCGGTGCGGGCGGCTTCGGGGCCGGTGCGGCGGGCTTCGGCTTCTCCGACATCATGGACGCCTTCTTCGGCGCCGCGGCCGGCCAGCGCGGCCCGCGCTCGCGCACCCGCCGGGGCCAGGACGCCATGATCCGGCTGGAGATCACCCTGGAGGAGGCCGCGTTCGGCACCACCAAGGAGCTCCAGGTCGACACCGCCGTCACCTGCACCACCTGCAGCGGCGAGGGCGCGGCCCCCGGCACCTCCGCGCAGACCTGTGACATGTGCCGCGGCAAGGGCGAGGTCTCCCAGGTCACCCGGTCCTTCCTGGGCCAGGTCATGACCTCCCGCCCCTGCCCGCAGTGCCAGGGCTTCGGCACCGTCGTGCCGACCCCGTGCCCGGAGTGCGCGGGCGACGGCCGGGTCCGCGCCCGCCGCACGCTGACCGTGAAGATCCCGGCCGGTGTCGACAACGGCACCCGGATCCAGCTGGCCGGCGAGGGCGAGGTCGGCCCCGGCGGCGGCCCGGCCGGCGACCTGTACGTCGAGATCGCCGAGACCACCCACACGATCTTCCAGCGGCGCGGGGACGACCTGCACTGCACCGTCACCATCCCGATGACGGCGGCCGCGCTCGGCACCCAGGTGCCGCTGCAGACCCTGGACGGCCTGGAGGAGGTCGACATCCGGCCCGGCACCCAGTCCGGCCAGTCGATCCCGCTGCACGGCCGGGGCATCACCCACCTGCGCGGGGGCGGCCGGGGCGACCTGATAGTGCACGTCGAGGTGAAGACGCCCACCAAGCTCGACGCCGAGCAGGAGGAGCTGCTGCGCCGCCTCGCGGTGCTGCGCGGCGAGGAGCGGCCCTCCGGCCAGTTCGCGCCGGGCCAGCAGGGCCTGTTCTCCCGGCTGAAGGACGCCTTCAACGGCCGGTAGCCGTCCGCGCGGGGGTGCCGGGGGCCGACCCCCGGCACCCCTTGCGCGTCTCCTCCCCGCCGCGGCCGCGCGCCGGCGGGGCCCCCACCGGAAAGGTTCCTCCGCATGACCGCGCCCGTCTTCGTCGTCGACACCGAGCGGATCGCCGCCGCCGCGCCCGGCAGCGTGGTGCGCCTGGACGGCCCGGAGGGTCGGCACGCCGCCGCGGTGAAGCGGCTGGAGGCGGGCGAGGCGATCACCCTGGCCGACGGGCTGGGGCTCGGCGTGGACGGGACGGTCGCCGAGGTGCTCGGCAAGGACGCCGTCGACGTGACGGTCGCCGCGGTGCGCCGGGAGCCGCGGCCCGCGCCGCGGATCGTCGTCGTCCAGGCGCTGCCCAAGGGCGACCGCGGCGAGCTGGCCGTGGAGACCATGACCGAGGTCGGCGTGGACGTGGTGATCCCCTGGTCGGCGTCCCGCTGCATCACCCAGTGGAAGGGCGAGCGCGGCGCCAAGGCGCTCGCCAAGTGGCGGGCCACCGCCCGCGAGGCCGGCAAGCAGTCCCGTCGGCTGCGCTTCCCCGAGGTGCGGGACCCGATGACCACCAAGCAGCTGGCGCCGCTCCTGGCGGGCGCCGCGTTCGCCGCCGTCCTGCACGAGGAGGGCGCCGAGCCGCTGGCGCACGCCCCGCTGCCCGCGGACGGGGACCTGGTGCTGGTGGTCGGCCCGGAGGGCGGGGTCTCCCCCGAGGAGCTGGCCGTCTTCGCCGCCGCGGGCGCCGAGCCGTACCGTCTGGGCCCCTCGGTGCTGCGCACCTCCACCGCCGGGGTGGCCGCCGGGGCACTGCTGCTGGGCCGCACCGGCCGCTGGGCGTAGGACCTGGCCCGGACCGTCCCCGGACCGTCCCGGGAGCGGCCCGTACTACGGCGCGGCGCGAGGGTCCAGCGGGCTCGCCCGGGGAGCCCGACTCTGCCGAAAAGCGCGGCGGCCCGTCCGCGCGGGTGCCTACGCTGGCCGCGTGACGGACTCCCTGAGCACCTCCGCGGGCGCCTACCTGCGCCACCCCCACCTGCACGGCGACCTGGTCGCCTTCGTCGCCGAGAACGACCTCTGGCTCGCCCCGCTGGACGGCGGACGGGCCTGGCGGCTCACCGCCGACCACCGGCCGGTGCACGATCCCCGGTTCTCCCCGGACGGGCGGCACATCGCCTTCACCTCCACCCGGGACGGCGCGCCCGAGGTGCACGTGGTGCCGGTGGACGGCGGACCGTCCCGCCGGCTCACCCACTGGGGCGGCGGCCAGACCCGGGTGCAGGGCTGGACGCCCGACGGCCGCCCGGTCGCCACCACCGCGGCCGGGCAGGCGACCTTGCGCCGCACCTGGGCGCACGCGGTGCCGCTGGACGGCGGCGAGCCGGTGCGGCTGCCGTACGGGCCGGTCGGCGGGATCGCCTTCGAGCCGGGCGGCGAGCGGGTGCTGCTGGCCAGCGCCGCGATCCCCGAACCGGCCTGGTGGAAGCGCTACCGGGGCGGCCGGGCCGGCAAGCTGTGGCTGGGCCGGGACGAATTCGCCCGGGTCCACGAGGAGTTGGACGGCCAGCTGTCCTCACCGCTGTGGGTGGCCGGTCCGGACGGCGGACCGGGCGCCCGGATCGCCTTCCTGTCGGACCACGAGGGCGTCGGCGAGCTGTGGTCCAGCCTCCCGGACGGGTCCGACCTGCGCCGCCACACCACCTGCGCGGACGGCTTCTACGCCCGCAACGCCGCCACCGACGGCACCCGGGTGGTCTACCACCGGGCCGGTGACCTCTGGCTGCTGGAGGACCTGGCCGGCGCCGAGCCGCGCCGCCTGGACGTCCGGCTGGCCGGACCGCGCAGCGGCCGCCGCCCCCGCCCGGTGACCGCCGCGCACTGGCTGGAGTCGGTCGCCCCCGACCGCACCGGCCGGGCCGGCGCCGTCGTGGTGCGCGGCAGCGTGCACTGGCTGACCCACCGCGAGGGCCCGGCCCGGGTGCTGGACGAGACGCCGGGCGTGCGCGGGCGCCTGGCCAGGGTGGTGCAGGGGGAGGACGGCGCCCAGGGCGTGCTGTGGGTGTCCGACGCCGAGGGCGAGGACGGCCTGGAGTACGCGCCCGCCGTGCACGGCGCCGAGCGGCGCCGGCTGGCCGCCGGGCAGCTCGGCCGGGTCAACGCGCTGGCCGTCTCCCCGGACGGCAAGCAGGCCGCGCTCGGCGTCCACGACGGCCGGGTGCTGCTGGTGACGCTCGCCGACGGCACCGTGCACGAGCTGGAGCGCAGCACCGACGGCGAGGTCAGCGGGCTGGTGTTCAGCCCGGACTCGGCCTGGCTGGCGTGGTCGCGCCCGGTGCCGGGGCTGGGCCCGTACTCGCTGCGCCAGATCGTGCTGGCCAACCTGGCCACCCGCACCGTGAGCGAGGCGACCCAGCAGCGCTTCATCGACACCTCGCCGGCCTTCACCGCCGACGGCCGCTACCTGGCGTTCCTGTCGGTGCGCAACTTCGACCCGGTGTACGACTCGCACGTCTTCGACCTGTCCTTCCCCAACGGCTGCCGCCCGTACCTGATCACGCTGGCCGCCGACACCCCGTCCCCGTTCGGGCCGCAGCGCGCCGGGCGACCGCTCGGCGGGGAGGAGGACGAGCCGCGGGCCAAGAAGGCGGACGGCGAGGAGGGCGGCGACGCGGCCGCGCCGGTGACCAGGGTGGACCTGGACGGCATCGCGGACCGGATCGTCCCGTTCCCGGTGGAGGGCGGGCTGTTCGGCACCCTGCGGGCGGCCAAGGACGGCGTGCTGTGGACCAGGGTCCCGCTGCTCGGCGAACTCGGCGACGAGGCGGCCTCGTTGGAGGACGAGCGGCCCCGGCCGGTGCTGGAGCGCTTCGACCTGCGGAAGCGTCGGGTCGAGCAACTGGTGCACGACGTCGACGGGTTCGCGGTCAGCGGGGACGGCAGCCGGGTCGCCGTGCTGGACGAGGGCGAGCTGCGGATCGTCCCGGCCGACCACAAGGCCGGCGGCGAGGACGACGAGGTCACCGTGGACCTCGCCCGGCTGCGGGTCACCGTCGACCCGGCGGCCGAGTGGCGGCAGATGTACGCCGAGAACGGCCGGCTGATGCGCGACAACTTCTGGCGCCCCGACCTCTCCGGCGTCGACTGGGCCGGCGTCCTGGAGCGCTACCGGCCGCTGGTGGAGCGGGTCGGCTCGCACGACGACCTGATCGACCTGCTGTGGGAGGTGCACGGCGAACTCGGCACCTCGCACGCCTACGTCGTCCCGTACGGCCCGCACACCGAGCCCGCCCGGCGCCAGGGCCTGCTCGGCGCGGACCTGGTCAAGGAGGGCGGGCAGTGGCGGATCGCCCGGATCCTGCCCGGGGAGTCCTCCGACCCGAGGGCCCGCTCGCCGCTGGCCGCGCCCGGCGCCGCGATCCGCCCCGGCGACGCCGTCCTGGCGGTCGACGGCCGCCCGGTGGACCCGGTCACCGGGCCGGCGCCGCTGCTGGCCGGCACCGCCGGGCAGCCGGTCGAGCTGACCGTGGCCGGCAAGGACGGCACCGACCGGCGCCACCCGGTGGTCGTCCCGCTCGCCGACGACGAGGCGCTGCGCTACCACGACTGGGTGTCCGGGCGGCGGGCCGCGGTGCGCGAGCTGTCCGGCGGGCGCCTCGGCTACCTGCACGTCCCCGACATGCAGACCACCGGCTGGGCCCAGATCCACCGCGACCTGCGCTCGGAGATGGCCAAGGAGGGCGTGATCGTCGACATCCGGGAGAACCGCGGCGGCCACACCTCGCAGCTGGTGATCGAGAAGCTCGCCCGGCGGATCGTCGGCTGGAACGTCAGCAGGGACACCGACAGCCCGGTCCCGTACCCCGGCGACGCCCCGCGCGGGCCGGTCGTCGCGCTCGCCGACCAGGACTCCGGCTCGGACGGCGACATCGTCAACGCGGCCATCCAGGCGCTGGGCATCGGCCCGGTCGTCGGCACCCGCACCTGGGGTGGGGTGATCGGCATCGACAGCCGCTACCGGCTGGTCGACGGCACCCTGGTCACCCAGCCCAAGTACGCGTTCTGGCTGGAGAACTACGGCTGGGGCGTGGAGAACCACGGCGTCGACCCGGACGTCGAGGTGCCGATCGCCCCGCACCACTGGGCGGCCGGCGAGGACCCGCAGCTGGCCGAGGGCGTCCGGATCGCCCTGGCCGCGCTCGCCGAGACCCCGGCCCGCACGGCGCCGCCGCTGCCCTGGCGCTGACGGCCGCGCCCGCACGGGAAGTCGGACGGGCCGACTTCCCGTGCCGCGGCCTGGGTAGGATGCGGGGCTGTTTCTTGATCCACAGCTCACGGGGGAACCACCATGGCGCAGGGCTACCCGCCGCCGCAGTACGGCCAGAACCCTTACGCACAGCCGCAGTCACCACCGCCGGCCCCGCCGCAGCCGCAGGCGTACCCGCCGCCCCCGCCGTACGGGCAGCCGCAGGGCCACGGGCAGGGGTACGGGCAGGGGTACGCGCCGCAGCCGGCCCAGCCGTACGGGCAGCCGCAGCCGTACCCCCACCCCTCGGCGCAGCAGCCGCCGTACGCGCAGCAGGCCCCGCGGCCGCAGCGCGCCGCGTTGCCGCCGTGCCCCAAGGAGGCGGGCGGCGGCCGGCGCTTCCTGGCGATCGTGCTGGACTTCCTGTTCGCCGTCACCCTCGGCTTCGCCGCCGCCAACGCCGCCGGCCGGCCGAAGGTGCGGCAGGCGGCCGGGCACACCGTGCACAGCGGCGGCCCGGCGGTGCCGTACTTCGTGGCGCTGGTCGTCGTCGGCCTCCTCGCGTCCTTCCTCAACCAGGTGGTGCTGGCCCGGCTGACCGGCTTCAGCGTCGGCAAGGGGATCCTGGCGATGCGGGTGGTGCGCCGCAAGGGCGTGATGCGGCCCAACACCTGGCGGCTCACCAGGCGCTGGCTGATCGGCTTCGTCATCCTCGCCGTCGCCTTCCTCACCGAGGACTACGACACCGACGACGGCGACGTCGTCGGCATGCGCGCGGTGCGCTGGAAGCACCTGCGGCAGTACCAGCAGGCCGTGGCCGGGCTCGGCTAGGCTGCGCCCGTACGGCCCCACCCACCCGACGCACCGATCCCGAGGAGAAGCCGATGGCCGGTGAGCCGCAGCCCGACTGCCTGTTCTGCAAGATCGTGGCGGGCGAGATCCCGGCGACGGTCGTGCGCAAGACCGAGCGCACCCTCGCCTTCCGCGACATCGCCCCCAAGGCGCCCGTGCACGTCCTGGTGATCCCGCACGCCCACTACCCGAACGCGGCCGCGCTGGCCGCCGCCGAGCCGGAGGTCGCCGGCGAGCTGCTCGCCGAGGCGGGCCGGGTGGCCGAGGACGAGGGCATCGCCGACTACCGGCTGATCTTCAACACCGGGGCGGGCGCCGGGCAGACCGTCTTCCACGCCCACGTCCACGTGCTCGGCGGCACGCACATGACCGAGAGCATGGTCTGATCCCAGGTGTCCCAGCGCGAACTCGTCGTCCTCGGCACCGCCAGCCAGGTGCCCACCCGGCACCGCAACCACAACGGCTACCTGCTGCGCTGGGACGGCGAGGGCCTGCTGTTCGACCCCGGCGAGGGCACCCAGCGCCAGATGCTGCACGCCGGGGTCACGGCCACCCAGATCACCCGGATCGCCGTCACCCACTTCCACGGCGACCACTGCCTGGGCCTCGCGGGGGTGATCCAGCGGATCAACCTGGACCGGGTCCCGCATCCGGTGGACGTCTACTTCCCGGCCTCCGGCGAGGTCTACTTCGAGCGGCTGCGGCACGCCACCGCCTACCACGAGACGGCCGTCCTGCGGCCCCGGCCGATCGACGAGCCGGGCCCGCTGCCCGCGCCCGGCGCCCGCTTCGCGCTGGACGCGGTGCGCCTGGACCACCCCGTGGAGTCCTTCGGCTACCGGCTGTCCGAGCCGGACGGCCGCCGGCTGGTGCCCGAGCGGCTCGCCCGGCTGGGCGTCCGCGGCCCGGCGGTGGGCCGCCTGCAGCACGAGGGCGCGGTCGAGGTGAACGGCCGCCGGGTCACCCTGGACGAGGTCAGCGAGCCCCGGCCGGGCCAGAGGTTCGCCTTCGTGATGGACACCCGGCTCTGCGAGGGCGTGCACGCGCTCGCCGAGGGCACCGACCTGCTGGTCGTCGAGGCCACCTTCACCGACGCCGACGCCCGCCTCGCCGAGGAGCACGGCCACCTCACCGCGGGCCAGGCCGCCAAGGTCGCCGCCGAGGCCGGTGCGCGCACCCTGGTGCTGACCCACTTCTCCCAGCGCTACCCGGACCTCGGCCAGCACCTCGCGGACGCCCGCAAGCACTTCGACGGGGAGCTGGTGCTGGCCGCCGACCTCGCCCGGGTGCCCGTGCCCGCGCGCAGCCGGCCGTGAGGCGCCCGGCGGTGGGACCGGCCGTCCCGGGTACCCGCGGGAAAAAGGGTTCGCGCCGTCCCCCGAACTGCCGCAGCATCGACGGGTGCGGCCCCGCCGCCCGCCGCGGCGATCACGCTCGCGGCGTACCCTGGTGCCCCGGACAGACCGAGCGGCACACGACACCACGGATGGGATGAGGCAGGCCCCAGCGCCGACCTATGAGTGACACATCGCAGACCCGTACCGACGGACAGTCGCGCCCCGAACCGGCCGAGGACGGCCGTGTCAGCGCCCGGATCGTCATCCCCGAGAAGCATCCGATGGTCACCCTGCTCGGCACCGCGGACTCGCTGCTGCGCGTGATCGAGCGGGGCTTCCCCGCCGCCGACATCCACGTCCGCGGCAACGAGGTGACCGCCACCGGGGAGCGGACCGAGGTCGCCCTCGTCAAGAAGCTGTTCAACGAGATGATGCTGGTGCTGCGCACCGGCCAGCCCCTGACGGAGGACTCCGTGGAGCGCTCCATCGCCATGCTCCGCAGCCAGGAGCAGGACCCGGACAGCCCGGCGCCGTCCGAGGTGTTCACCGCGAACATCCTGTCGAACCGGGGCCGCACGATCCGCCCCAAGACCCTCAACCAGCAGCGCTACGTCGACGCGATCGACAAGCACACGATCGTCTTCGGCCTCGGCCCGGCCGGCACCGGCAAGACCTACCTGGCGATGGCCAAGGCCGTCCAGGCCCTGCAGGCCAAGGAGGTCAACCGGATCATCCTGACCCGTCCGGCGGTCGAGGCGGGGGAGCGGCTGGGCTTCCTGCCCGGCACCCTCTACGAGAAGATCGACCCGTACCTGCGCCCGCTCTACGACGCGCTGCACGACATGATGGACCCGGACTCCATCCCGCGCCTGATGGCGGCCGGCACCATCGAGGTCGCGCCGCTCGCGTACATGCGCGGCCGCACCCTCAACGACGCCTTCATCATCCTCGACGAGGCCCAGAACACCTCGCCCGAGCAGATGAAGATGTTCCTCACCCGCCTCGGGTTCAACTCCCGGGTGGTCGTCACCGGCGACACCAGCCAGATCGACCTCCCGGGCGGCACCAGGAGCGGCCTCAAGGTCGTCCAGGAGATCCTGGCCGACGTGCCCGACATCCACTTCTCCGTCCTCACCAGCACCGACGTGGTCCGCCACAAGCTGGTCGGCCGGATCGTGGACGCCTACGAGCGCTGGGACGCCCGTCAGGAGGCCGAGGAGCCCTCCCCGGCCGCCCGCAAGCCCGCCCAGCGGCGCCCGGGCAAGACGACCGCGCCCCGCGCACCCCGACAGTCCCACCGCACCGAAAGCTGAGCACACAGCCCGTCATGTCGATCGACATCGCCAACGAGTCCGGTTGGGAGGCCGACGAGGAAGCCATCCTCGACGTCGCCCGCTTCGCGCTGGACAAGATGCGGATCCACCCGCAGTCCGAACTGTCCGTGATCCTGGTGGACAGTGCGGCGATGGAGGAGCTGCACATCCAGTGGATGGACCTGCCCGGCCCCACCGACGTGATGTCCTTCCCGATGGACGAGCTGCGTCCCGGCAAGGAGGGCGAGGAGCTGCCGCAGGGCCTGCTCGGCGACATCGTGCTGTGCCCCGAGGTCGCCGAGCAGCAGGGCAAGGCCGCCCCCTCCCAGCACTCGATGGACGAGGAGCTGCAGCTGCTCACCGTGCACGGCGTGCTGCACGTCCTCGGCTACGACCACGAGGAGCCCGAGGAGGAGGAGGAGATGTTCGCCCTCCAGAAGCGCATCCTGGACGACTGGCGGGCGGGCCGCGGCCTCGGCGGCATCTCCCCGGCCCCCACCACCCACTGAGCGCGGAGCCCGAACCCCTGTGAGTGGTGAGAGTACGAGCTTCATCCTCGGTGCCGTCCTGCTCGTCGTGCTCGGCTGGCTGGCCGCCTGCGCGGAGGCGGGCATCTCCCGGGTCTCCCGGTTCCGGGCGGAGGAGGCCGTGCGGGTCGGCCGGCGGGGCTCCGCCCGGCTGCTGACCCTCGCCTCCGACCCGATCCGCTACCTCAACCTGGCCACCCTGATCCGGGTGGCCAGCGAGATGGCGGCGGCCGTCCTGGTCACGGTGGTGTGCGTGCGCAACGTGACGCCGACCTGGCAGGCCGTCCTGCTGGCGTTCGGCGTGATGGTGCTGGTGTCCTTCGTCGCGGTGGGGGTCTCGCCGCGCACCATCGGGCGCCAGCACCCGCTCACCACGGCGACCGCGGCCTCCTTCGTGCTGCTGCCGCTGGCCGCCGTGCTCGGTCCGATCCCGCGGCTGCTGATCCTGCTCGGCAACGCGCTGACCCCGGGCAAGGGCTACCGGGAGGGTCCGTTCGCCTCCGAGGCGGAGCTGCGGGCCCTGGTGGACCTCGCCGAGAAGGACGACCTGATCGAGGACGAGGAGCGCCGGATGGTGCACTCGGTCTTCGAGCTGGGCGACACCATCGTGCGCGAGGTGATGGTGCCGCGCACCGACCTGGTGATGATCGAGCGGCACAAGACCGTCCGGCAGGCCCTCACCCTGGCACTGCGCTCCGGCTTCTCGCGGATCCCGGTGGTCGGCGACAACGAGGACGACGTGGTCGGCATCGTCTACCTCAAGGACCTGGTCCGGCGCACCCACATCAACCGGGAGGCCGAGGCCGAGGAGGTCGGCGCGGTGATGCGCCCGGCCGTCTTCGTCCCGGACTCCAAGCCGGCCGGCGACCTGCTGCGCGAGATGCAGCAGCGCCGCTCGCACGTCGCGATCGTGATCGACGAGTACGGCGGCACGGCCGGCCTGGTCACCATCGAGGACATCCTGGAGGAGATCGTCGGCGAGATCACCGACGAGTACGACCGGGAGATCGCGCCGGTGGAGGACCTCGGCGACGGCTCGTACCGGATCACCGCCCGCCTCCTGGTGGAGGACCTGGGCGAGCTGTTCGGCATCGAGCTGGAGGACGAGGACGTCGAGACCGTCGGCGGCCTGCTGGCCAAGCACCTCGGCCGGGTGCCGATCCCCGGCTCCGCCTGCGAGATCCCGCTGCCGGAGCCGGTCGAGGACGGCCTGACCGGCATCCTGCTGACCGCCGAGTCCTCGGCCGGCCGCCGCAACCGGATCGGCTCCATGGTCGCCTCCCCGGTCCGCGCCACCGACGCTCCCGAGGAGCCCGCGGGCGAGTAGCGGGTGGGCGGTCGCCGAGCGACCATGGAGGGCATGACGCACAAACTTCGCGCGGAGTACGGCCCGCAGGGGGCGGCCGGCGGAGTCAAGTCCTGGCACGTGGTGCGGGACGAGGACCCGTCGACGGCGCTCTGCGGCCGGACCATGACCGACGACGCCGAGACGCGGCCCGAACAGGAGTGGGGGACCGGGCTGCGCTGCTGCCAGCAGTGCGGCTCGCTCTACCTGCACGAGACGCCCCACATGCAGGGGAGCCATCCCTACAGCTAGGCCGTGGCTGAGCTCTGGAGGTCGCCATGAAGCTGCAAGACGAACTGCCCCTCGACAACCGGCTCGTCACGGTGTGGCGGATCGGGGCGGGGCTCGGAGGGATCTTCCTGATCGTGTTCGGCTGCCTGGGGCTCGCCGACCACCCGGGGTTCCTGGACACGCAGGGTGATCGGATCGCGGGGCTGTCGACCAACGGCGCGCTGGCCATCCTGTCCATCGTGGCGGGCGCGATCCTGGTCCTCGGGGCGGTGATCGGGGGCAACTTCGCGTCCAACCTGAACATGGCGGTGGGCGTGCTGTTCGTCCTGTCCGGCTTCTACGGCCTGACGGTGCTCGGGCGCCCGGACGCCAACATCCTCAACTTCCGGATGTCGAACGTGCTGTTCGCGTTCGTCTTCGGGATCATCCTGACCACCTTCGGGATGTACGGCCGGGTGAGCGGCCATCTGCCGCACGACAACCCGTTCTGGCGGCGGCGGATCGAGCGCGAGGAGCCGCTGCCGTCCGGGCCGAAGACCTTCGTGAAGGTCATGAACCCGAACCGGGGCCGGACCCACCCGGTCGGCCACTGAGGGGGCCGGGGTGCCTATGCTCGGCGGCATGAGTGACATCGTCGAGCTCGACCCCGAAGACAAGAAGATCATCACCCTGGCCCGCTCGGCCCGCGCCCGCAACGGCGTGGCCGAGGGGGCCGCGGTGCGTGACGAGACCGGCCGCACCTACGTGGCCGGGACGGTCGCGCTGGAGTCGCTGCGGCTGAGCGCCCTGCAGACCGCGGTGGCGATGGCGGTGGCCAGCGGTGCCCGGTCGCTGGAGGCGGCGGCCGTGGTGAGCGAGGCGGAGCAGCCGACCGAGGCGGACCTGGCGGCCGTGCGGGACCTGGGCGGTGCGGGGACCCCGGTGCTGCTGGCCGGTCCGGACGGGGTGCTGCGGCTGGCCGCGCAGGCGCGCTGAGGGGCGGCGGGCGGTCGGGGCCGCGGTGGGGCGCTTCCCGGCCGGGTGGCCCGGCGTGGTCGCCCCCCAGGGTTCTGCACCACGGTTCTGCAGATAATCTCACCGGGGGAGTGGACTCGGTGAGGGGGGCTGGGGCATGGGGGCGGTGGCGTTCTTCGCCGGGCTGCTGCTGTTCGTCATGGGACTGGGCAAGTGGCAGGAGACCGGTTCGCCGGTCTGGTTGTTCGGCTCGCTCGGGTTCCTGCTGGTGCTGGTGGTGGTCTCGCTGATCCCCGGGAACGGCAAGGGCGGCAAGTAGCGCCGGGCCCCCGCGAGGCCCCTCGGGCGACCCCGGGCGGCGGGGCTCCTGTGATCAGGGAGAATGGAGCCCATGAATGCCCCTTCCTCCTCGTACCGCTCCGGGTTCGCGTGCTTCGTCGGCCGGCCCAACGCGGGCAAGTCGACCCTGACCAACGCCCTGGTGGGGACGAAGGTCGCGATCACCTCCGACCGCCCGCAGACCACCCGGCACACCGTGCGCGGCATCGTGCACCGCCCGGACGCCCAGCTCGTGCTGGTCGACACTCCCGGTCTGCACAAGCCGCGCACCCTGCTCGGCGAGCGCCTCAACGACCTGGTCCGCACCACCTGGGCCGAGGTCGACGTGATCGGCTTCTGCCTTCCCGCCGACCAGAAGATCGGCCCCGGCGACAAGTTCATCGCCAAGGAGATCGCCGGGATCAAGAAGACCCCGAAGGTCGCCATCGTCACCAAGACCGACCTGGTGGACTCCAAGCGCCTGGCCGAGCAGCTGATCGCCATCCAGCAGCTCGGTGTCGAGCTGGGCTTCGAGTGGGCCGAGATCATCCCGGTCTCCGCCGTCGGCGACAAGCAGGTCGACCTGGTCGCCGACCTGCTGACCAAGCTGCTGCCGGAGGGCGACCAGCTCTACCCGGACGGCGACCTCACCGACGAGCCCGAGCAGATCATGGTGGCCGAGCTGATCCGCGAGGCCGCGCTGGAGGGCGTGCGGGACGAGCTGCCGCACTCGCTGGCCGTCGTGGTCGAGGAGATGCTCCCGCGCGAGGGCCGCCCGGCCGACCGGCCGCTGCTGGACATCCACGCCAACGTCTACATCGAGCGGCAGAGCCAGAAGGCGATCGTGATCGGCGCCAAGGGCTCGCGGCTCAAGCACGTCGGCACCACCGCCCGCAAGCACATCGAGGCACTGCTCGGCACGCCGGTCTACCTCGACCTGCACGTCAAGGTCGCCAAGGACTGGCAGCGCGACCCGAAGCAGCTGCGCAAGCTCGGCTTCTGACACGGGAGTTCGAGCGCCCGGGGGAGAAGGACCGGGACGGCCGTGGAAAAACGGGGGCCCGTCCGGACGCGCGGCGTCCGGACGGGCCCCCGTTCGTGGAGGAGGGTGACACCGCGTCAGGCGGTGCGCGGGGCGGCTGAGTCGGCTTCCGCGGGTGCCGGATCCGGCGTCGGGGTCAGGCACCCTCGCGCAGCACCAGGGACACCAGCTCCCGCTGCGAGTCGGTGAGCTTGGGGTCCGCGCAGTGCACCGTCCGGCCGTCGACGGTGATCTCGTAGTGGAAGCCGTCCGGCACGCCGTACGACGGGGCGCGCAGCCCGCCCGCGACGGCCTCGCGGGCGAGTGCGTGGACGTGCGGGGCGTCCGTGCGCTCGGCGGTGTCGAGTTCCGCGTGGCGGACGATTCCCGCGAAGCCGCCGGTCCGGGTCACCTGGATACGCATGGTGTCCATGGTGCTACCCGGGGAAGGCCCGTGCGGCGCTTTTCCCGGACCGTGACCTCACGCGCCCCCCGACCCGGTCCGACCGGTGCCGAGCAGGGCGTGCGGCGGGACGGCGGAGCGGAACGGCGGTCGGCGGGTGACCGGGGGTGAGGGCCCGGTGGCCGCCTGCCACGGATCGGGCGTGCCCGGTCGGCGTCTCAAGGAGTGGAACGGAAGCCCGGATCACTTCGGGGGCGCGCGGCCCTGGGTTACGCTGGCTCTCATCATGCGCAACGGGCTGCTTCTTCTTAGCTGCCGCGTCGAGGGCCTGTAGTCCACGGGGGCCGGCTCCCTCGCCGCGGGGAACGAGCTGTGCGCGAATTCGGCGATCCGACGGCGGGTCGCGAGCGGCAGCCGAGGCCGGCCAGTCGGTGTTGATCCCTCCCGACCCGCCCGCTACCCAGCATCCACAGGAAGCCGAGAGTCATTTCCATGACCGAGCAGACCTCCGCCGCGTCCATCCCCGCCGCTCGCCCCTTCGTCGACCGGCCCACCCCGATCACCGCCGCCTCCGTGCGCCAGCGGCCCTCCGGCATGCGGTACGGGCGCTACCTGCCGTTCGGCACCGTGGAGCTGCCGGACCGCACCTGGCCGAGCAAGGTGATCACCAAGGCGCCGCGCTGGCTCTCGACCGACCTGCGGGACGGCAACCAGGCCCTGATCGACCCGATGTCCCCGGCCCGCAAGCGCAAGATGTTCGACCTGCTGGTCGCGATGGGCTACAAGGAGATCGAGGTCGGCTTCCCGTCCTCCGGCGCCACCGACCACGCCTTCGTGCGGTCGCTGATCGAGGAGGGGGCGATCCCCGAGGACGTCACCATCTCGGTGCTGACGCAGGCCCGCGAGGAACTGATCGAGAAGACCGTGGAGTCGCTGGTCGGCGCCCCGCGCGCGACCGTCCACCTGTACAACGCGACCGCGCCGCTGTTCCGCCGGGTGGTGTTCCGCAACGACAGGGCGGCCACCAAGGCGATCGCCACCGAGGGCACCCGGCTGGTGATGGAGTACGCCGAGAAGCTGCTGGGCGAGGACACCGTCTTCGGCTACCAGTACTCGCCGGAGATCTTCGTCGACACCGAGCTGGACTTCGCGCTGGAGGTCTGCGAGGCGGTCATGGACGTCTGGCAGCCGGGCGAGGGCCGCGAGATCATCCTGAACCTGCCGGCCACCATCGAGCGGGCCACCCCCAACGTCCAGGCCGACCAGTTCGAGTGGATGTCGCGCAACCTGTCGCGCCGCGAGTTCGTCTGCCTGTCGGTGCACCCGCACAACGACCGCGGCACCGCCGTCGCCTCCGCCGAACTGGCCTACATGGCGGGCGCGGACCGCATCGAGGGCTGCCTGTTCGGGCAGGGCGAGCGGACCGGCAACGTCGACCTGGTGACGCTGGGGATGAACCTGTTCTCGCAGGGCATCGACCCGCAGATCGACTTCTCCGACATCGACGAGGTGCGCCGCACCGCCGAGTACTGCAACCAGATGGAGGTGCACCCCCGCCACCCGTACGCCGGCGACCTGGTGTACACCTCCTTCTCCGGCTCGCACCAGGACGCCATCAAGAAGGGCTTCGACGCCCTGGAGGCGGACGCGAAGGCGGCGGGCGTACCGGTGGAGGAGCACACCTGGGGCGTGCCGTACCTGCCGATCGACCCGAAGGACGTCGGCCGCACCTACGAGGCGGTCATCCGGGTCAACAGCCAGTCCGGCAAGGGCGGTGTCGCGTACGTCCTGAAGAACGACCACAAGCTGGACCTGCCGCGCCGGATGCAGATCGAGTTCTCCCGGATCATCCAGGCCAAGACCGACGCCGAGGGCGGCGAGGTCACCCCGGCGGAGATCTGGCGGGTCTTCGCGGACGAGTACCTGCCGACCACCGACAACCCGTGGGGCCGCCTGTCGCTGAGCGGCTCGCGCACCCTGACCACCGAGGACGGCCGGGACGCGCTGACCGCCGAGGCCCTGGTGGACGGCGCGCCCGTCACCCTGAGCGGCACCGGCAACGGCCCGGTCTCGGCCTTCGCGGACGCGCTGGCCCGGATCGGCTTCGACGTCCGGGTCCTGGACTACGCCGAGCACGCGCTGAGCGAGGGCGGCGACGCCCAGGCCGCCGCGTACGTGGAGTGCGCGGTGGACGGCAAGGTGCTGTGGGGCGTGGGCATCGACGGCAACACCGTGCTGGCCTCGCTGAAGGCGATGATCAGCGCCGTCAACCGTTCGCAGCGCGGGTAGTTCGTACGAGTGGCACGCGGCGGGGCCGTCCTGCGGGGCGGCCCTTCGCCGTGCCCCGGCACTCCGGCGGGGGTGCTGTGGCCTGCGCCACATTTTTTGGGATCGGAAGCCGTTCGAGGTACTGACACGTGCCGGTAACCGTGGCAACATCGATCCACCGGAAAGCCGGGTCGGTGGGACGGCCCGTCGTCCGGTCGCGTGACCTGCCCAGTGTCGAGCAGGCCGCCTGCCATGTCTGGGGAGTGGCGCCGTGACCAGGTTGTGGGGTGTTCGCCCGCGGTGGCGGACTGACGTTCTCGGTGACTTCTTCTGCCCGGGCTGCGGCGGGGACCGCAACTACCGCCGGCAGCACGGCCGGCGGTGGCTGCGGTTGCTCGGGACCCCGGTGGTCCCGCTCGGACCGGTGATCGGCAGCGTGCAGTGCACCAGCTGCCACGGCCGGTACGGCGTCGAGAGCCTGGAGCAGCCCACCTGCGTGCGGCTCGGCGCGATGCTGCGGGACGCCCAGTACACCATCGCGCTGGCCCTGCTCGCGGCCGGCGGCACCGCCCACCGGGCGGCCCGCGAGGCGGCGTGCGCGGCGGTGCGCGAAGCCGGGTTCGAGGACTGCGGCGAGGCCCAGGTGCTGGCCGCGCTCGCCGCGCTGTCCGGGCTCGGCGGCGAGCTCTACGACGCCCACGGGATGGCGGGCGGCCTGGCCGTCGAACTGCACGCGGTGCTCGAACCGCTCACCCCCCACCTCGCCCACCAGGGCCGTGAGCGGCTGCTGCTGCAGGGCGCGGCGATCGCGCTGGCCGACGGGCGCTACCTGCCGCAGGAGCGCGAGGCGCTGGCCGCGGTCGGGCGCTGCCTGGACCTGCCGCAGGCGCGGGTCGGGGCGCTGCTGGAGGCGGCGACCAGGACGCCGTACAAGTAGCCGTCGCGCCGGGAGGCGCCGGCCGCCGTCGGCGGACCCCCTTCCTGGAGCCCCTTCCTGGACCGCCTCCCCTTGACGCCCCGAAGACCTGGACCGCCTCCAAAGCGCCGGACCGTCTCCGAGACCCCCACAAAACGGGCCCGACCCCCTCCGGGCCCGCCGTGACCCGCACCGCTTGGGTCCTCCCCCACGGCCCCGGTGCGGGCAACACGGCTGTCCGCCGCTGGGGGAGAATGGTCTGCATGAGTCTTTTCCGGGACGACGGCGTCGTGTTGCGGGCGCAGAAGCTCGGCGAGGCCGATCGGATCATCACCCTGCTGACCCGCCAGCACGGCAAGGTGCGCGCGGTGGCGCGCGGGGTGCGGAAGACCAAGTCCAAGTTCGGTGCCCGCCTGGAGCCGTTCTCGCACGTGGACGTGCAGTTCTTCAGCCGGGGGAGTGAGTTGGTCGGCCGCGGGTTGCCGCTCTGCACCCAGGTGGAGACCATCGCGCCGTACGGCGGTTCGATCGTGACCGACTACGGCCGCTACACCGCCGGCACCGCGATGCTGGAGACGGCCGAGCGCTTCGCCGAGAACGAGGGCGAGCCCGCCGTCCAGCAGTACCTGCTGCTGGTGGGCGGGCTGCGGACGCTGGCGGCCGGCTCGCACGAGTCGCACCTGGTGCTGGACGCCTTCCTGCTGCGCTCGCTCGCGGTGAACGGGTACGGCGCGAGCTTCACCGACTGCGCCAAGTGCGGCCTGGAGGGGCCGAACCGTTTCTTCTCGCTCCCGGCGGGCGGGGTGCTGTGCACGGACTGCCGAGTGCCCGGATGTGCCGTACCCTCCCCTGAGACACTGGTACTGCTCGGGGCGCTGCTGTCAGGGGACTGGCGGACGGCCGACGCCTGCGAGCCGCGGTACTGGCGGGAGGGCAGCGGCCTGGTCGCGGCCTATCTGCAGTGGCACCTGGAGCGGGGCATCCGCTCGATGAGATACGTGGAGAAGTGAGCACATGGCAGCGCGACGGCTCTTCGGCGGCGGCAAGCAGCGGGCGTACGCGCCCCCGACCCCGCACCCCACCGGTGCCCAGCCCCCGAAGATCCCCGGCGAGCTGGTCCCGGGCCACGTCGCCATCGTGATGGACGGCAACGGCCGCTGGGCCAAGGAGCGCGGTCTGCCGCGCACCGAGGGCCACAAGGTCGGCGAGTCCGTCGTGCTGGACGTCCTCGCGGGCGCCATCGAGCTCGGGGTCAAGAACATCTCGCTGTACGCCTTCTCCACCGAGAACTGGAAGCGCTCCCCCGACGAGGTGAAGTTCCTGATGAACTTCAACCGGGACGTCATCGCCCGCCGCCGCGACGAGATGGACGCGATGGGCGTGCGGATCCGCTGGGCCGGCCGGATGCCCAAGCTGTGGAAGAGCGTCGTCCAGGAGCTGCAGGTCGCCGAGGAGCAGACCAAGGGCAACGACGCCGTCACGCTCTACATGTGCGTCAACTACGGCGGCCGGGCCGAACTGGCGGACGCGGCGCAGGCGATCGCGCGCGATGTCGCGGCCGGGAAGCTGGACCCGAAGAAGGTCAGCGAGAAGACCCTCTCCAAGTACATGTACCACCCGGACATGCCGGACGTGGACCTCTTCCTGCGCCCCAGCGGCGAGCAGCGCACCTCCAACTTCCTGCTCTGGCAGTCGGCTTACGCCGAGTTCGTGTTCCAGGACGTGCTCTGGCCGGACTTCGACCGCCGGGACCTGTGGCGCGCCTGCGAGCAGTACGCGATGCGTGACCGGCGCTTCGGCGGGGCGATCCCGAACGAGCTCCCGGGGCAGCGGCCGTCCCAGCGCTGACGAACGCCCGACCGGGCCGCCGGTCCGGCCGGGCCGCCGGTCCGGCCGGGCCCGACCACGCGAAGGACCCACCGGGACGTGCCCGGTGGGTCCTTCGCGTTGCTCCCGTCGCCCGTGGCGAAGCGCGGCCGGTTCAGGCCTTCTTGGCGCACTCCGCGCAGGTGCCGAAGATCTCCAGCGTGTGCGCGATGTCGCTGAACCCGTGCTCGGCGGCGACCGAGTTGGCCCAGCGTTCCACCGCGGGGCCCTCCACCTCGACGGTGGCGCCGCAGTGCCGGCAGACCAGGTGGTGGTGGTGTCCGCTGCTGCACCGGCGGTAGACGGCCTCGCCGTCCGCGGTGCGCAGCACGTCCACCTCGCCGGCGTCCGCGAGCGACTGCAGGGTGCGGTAGACCGTGGTCAGACCGACGGAGTCCCCGCGGTGCTTGAGCAGGTCGTGGAGCTCCTGCGCGCTGCGGAAGTCCGCGATCTCGTCCAGGGCCGCCGAGACGGCGGCACGCTGCCGGGTCGAGCGGGCGCGCGGCGACGGGCCTGCGGTGGTCACCGTGGGTCCTCCTGGGGTCGTGGGCGTCTCGCACATCATTGTGCCAGTCCCGCCCGCCCCTCAGGCGTGCTCGTGTCAGAGGAAGTCCGCTCCGGTGACTGCGACGGCAGCCGGACGTCGCAGACCCGGGGTCCGTGCTCGGTGTCGCCGCGGTGGCGGCGCCGGGCGAGCGGTGCGGCGAGCGCGCTGAACACCGCGAAGACCGCGATGGCGAGCAGCACGATGGCCGGGCCGGAGGGCACGTCGAGGTGGTAGGAGCCGGTGACGCCGGCCAGCGAGACCACCACGCCGAGCGCGATCGAGGCGGCCTGGGTGGCCGCGAAGGAACGGGTGAGCTGCTGGGCGGCGACCACCGGGACCACCATCAGGGCGCTGACCAGCAGCAGCCCGACCACCCGCATGGCGACGGTGACGGTGACCGCGGCCATCACGGCGAGCAGCAGGTTGAGGGTGCGCACCGGCAGGCCGGTGACCCGGGCGAAGTCCTCGTCCTGGCAGATCGCGAAGAGCTGGCGGCGCAGGCCGACGGTGACCGCGATGACCACCGCGCCGAGCACCGCGATGGCGGCCAGGTCGGCGGGGGCGACGGTGAGGATCGAGCCCCACAGGTAGCTCTCCAGCGAGCCGGCGCCGGCCTGGGCGGAGAGCGAGACGAGCAGCTTGCCGCAGGCCATGCCGCCGTAGAAGAGCATCGCGAGGGCGATGTCCCCGCGCTGGTTGCCGCGCGAGCGGACCAGCTCCATGGTGACGGCGCCGAGCACGCAGACCAGCACGGCCATCCAGACCGGGCTGGTCTGGAAGATGAAGCCGAGGCCGACGCCGGTCATCGCGACGTGGCCCATGCCGTCGCCCATCAGGGCCTGGCGGCGCTGCACCAGGTAGATGCCGACGGCCGGGGCGGTGATCCCCACCAGGACGGCGGCGAGCAGGGCGCGCTGCATGAAGTCGTAGGACAGCATCTCGGTCATGCGAGCAGCCTCGGCGGGGTCAGGTCGGCGTGCGGGTGGACGTGGTCGTGGCCGGGCAGCGCGTGCAGGCCGGTGTTGGGCACGGGTGGGCCGTCGTGGGCGACGCAGCCGTCCCGCAGCACCACGGCGCGGTCGATCAGCGGTTCCAGCGGGCCGAGTTCGTGCAGCACGAGGAGGACGGCGGCGCCGCGGCCGACCTCGGCGCGCAGGGTGTCGGCGAGCACCTGCTGGCTGGCGGCGTCCACCCCGGCCATCGGCTCGTCCATGATCAGCAGGTCGGGGGTGCCGACCAGGGCGCGGGCGATCAGCACCCGCTGCTGCTGGCCGCCGGACAGGTCGGCCACACCGTCCCCGGCCCGCTCCAGCATGCCGACGGCGGCCAGCGCGCGGTCCACCGCCGCGCGGTCCTTGCGGCGGAACGGCAGCAGCCGGTGCTGCGGCAGCCGTCCGGTGGAGACCACCTCGCGGACGGTGGCCGGGACGCCGGAGGCGGCGGTGGTGCGCTGCGGGACGTACCCGATGCGGTGCCAGGCGCGGAAGGAGCCGTACGGGGTGCCGAACAGCTCCAGGGTGCCGCGTTCCAGCGGGACGGAGCCGATGACGGTCTGGACGGTGGTCGACTTGCCGGAGCCGTTGGCGCCGAGCAGGGCGACGACCTCGCCGGGGCGGACGGTGAGGTCGACGCCGCGCAGCACCGGCCGGCCGCCGCGCGCGGCGACGGCGTCACGGAGTCGGACGGCCGGGGGTATCGGGTGGGTCATGGTGTTCCGTCCCGTCAGCTGGTGGCGGCAGGGGTGGTGGCGTCGGGGGTGGCAGGGGCGGTGGCGTCCGGGGTGGCCGGGGCGGCGTCGGGGGAGCCGAGGGCGGCCCGGAGGTTGGCCAGGTTCTGCTTCATGACGGTGAGGTAGTCGTCCTTGGCGGGGTCCTTGACGCCCTCCAGCGGGTCCAGCACGGCGGTCTTGAGGCCGAGGTCCTTGGCGACGGTGTCGGCGAGCTTGGGGCTGACCAGGGTCTCGAAGAAGACGGTGGTGACGCCGTTGTCCTTGGCGGCCTTCTGCACGGCGGCGAGGCGGGCCGGGGTGGGCTCGGAATCCGGGTCGACGCCGTTGATGGCGACCTGGGTGAGGCCGTAGTGGTCGGCGAGGTAGCCGAAGGCGGCGTGGCTGGTGACGAAGGTCTTGGTCCGGGTGGACTGCAGACCGGTCCGGAAGTCCTGGTCGAGCGCGGTGAGCTTGGTGACCAGTTCGTCGGTGTTCTTGCGGTAGTCGGCGGCGTGGGCCGGGTCGGCCTGGGCGAACGCGTCGCCGACGCTCTGGGCGATGGCCGCGTAGCGGGTCGGGTCGAGCCAGATGTGCGGGTCTCCGGCCGGGCCCTCGTGCTTGTGGCCGCCGTCGGAGCCGTGGCCCTCGCTCTCGGTGCCCTCGTCGAGGTGGTGGTCGACCAGCGGGCTGGCGGCGGTGGCGTCGATCTTGTGCTTGCTGGACGACTGCGCGACGGCCTGGTCGACGGTGGGCTGCAGGCCCTTGAGGTAGACGATCGCGTCGGCCTTCTGGACGGTGCCGACCTGCTTGGCGGTGAGCTCCAGGTCGTGCGGCTCGACGCCGGCGGCGGTGAGGTCGGTGACCGCGACGTGCTCCTTGCCGATCTGCTGGGCGAGGAACTCCATCGGGTAGAAGGAGGCGACGACCTTCAGCTTGCCGTTGCCGCTGTCGGCGCTGCTGCTGCCTCCGCAGGCGGTGAGGGCGAGGGACGAGGCGAGGGCGGAGGCGGCGAGGGCTATGGAGCGGAGGGTTCGGCGGCGAGCAAGTCCGATCATCATGACAATCATTCTCATCTCAGATGGAAATGATTGTCAACTCACTCGAATGGGTGAACAGAGGGTGACGATGGGTGGGGGCGGCCGGACGATACCGATTTGAATCACGTACCCATATGGCCGGTAACCTGAGGTATTCGGGTACGCGCAACCAGCCGTGCCCTGACCGTGCCGTACGTACTGAAGAGAGCACTGTGGCCGCCGACAAGATCGACACGATCGTCAGCCTGAGCAAGCGCCGTGGCTTCGTCTACCCCTGCAGCGAGATCTACGGCGGCACGCGTGCCGCCTGGGACTACGGGCCGCTGGGCGTCGAGCTCAAGGAGAACATCAAGCGCCAGTGGTGGCGCGCGATGGTCCAGGCCCGTGAGGACGTCGTCGGACTCGACTCGTCGGTGATCCTCGCCCGCGAGGTCTGGGAGGCCTCCGGCCACGTCGCCACCTTCAACGACCCGCTGACCGAGTGCCTCTCCTGCCACAAGCGCCACCGGGCCGACCACCTGGAGGAGAAGTACGAGGCCAAGCACGGCTTCCCGCCGCCGAACGGCCTCAAGGACGTCAACTGCCCCGACTGCGGCACCAAGGGCCAGTTCACCGAGCCCAAGGACTTCTCGGGCATGCTGAAGACCCACCTCGGCGTCACCGAGGAGGCCAGCGGCCTGGCGTACCTGCGCCCCGAGACGGCCCAGGGCATCTTCACCAACTTCAAGGCCGTCCAGACCACTTCGCGCAAGAAGCCGCCGTTCGGCATCGCCCAGACCGGCAAGAGCTTCCGCAACGAGATCACGCCCGGCAACTTCATCTTCCGGACCCGCGAGTTCGAGCAGATGGAGATGGAGTTCTTCGTCAAGCCCGGCGAGGACGAGCAGTGGCACGAGTACTGGCTGCAGCAGCGCTGGGACTGGTACGTCGACCTCGGCCTGCGCACCGAGAACATGCGCTTCTTCGAGCACCCGAAGGAGAAGCTGTCCCACTACGCCAAGCGCACCGTGGACATCGAGTACCGCTTCAACTTCGGCGGCTCCGAGTTCTCCGAGCTCGAAGGCATCGCCAACCGCACCGACTACGACCTGACGGTGCACAGCAACGCCTCCGGCCAGGACCTGAAGTACTACGACCAGGAGAGCGGCGAGCGGTACTTCCCGTACGTCATCGAGCCGGCGGCCGGTCTCAACCGCGCCATGCTGGCCTTCCTGATCGACGCCTACTTCGAGGACGAGGCGCCCAACGCCAAGGGCGTCATGGAGAAGCGCGTCGGCATGCGGCTCGACCCGCGCCTGGCCCCGGTCAAGGTCGCCGTCCTGCCGCTGTCGCGCAACGCCGAGCTGTCGCCGAAGGCCCGCGGCCTGGCCGCCGACCTGCGCACCGCGTGGAACGTCGAGTTCGACGACGCCGGCGCCATCGGCAAGCGCTACCGCCGCCAGGACGAGATCGGCACGCCGTTCTGCGTCACCGTCGACTTCGACACCCTCGAGGACAACGCGGTGACCGTCCGCGACCGCGACACCATGTCGCAGGAGCGCGTCTCGCTGGACCAGGTCAAGGCGTACCTGGGCGCGCGTCTGATCGGCTGCTAGGCCGGGCCTTCCCGGCCGGGGAGCCCCCGTCCGCCCTCGAAGGGGCGGACGGGGGCTCCCCGTCGTTCCGGCGCGTTGTCGTTCCGGCACGTCGGCACGTCGGCGCGTCGGCGCGCCGGGACGCGGTCGCGGTTCGGCTCCGGCGGGGGCGACGGCGGTCTGCGGTTCGGCCGCGGTAGGGCGAGGTGGGGGCGCGGTGGGGTCTGCGGTTCGGCCTCGGTAGGGCCGCTACCTCCGGCCCCAGCGGGAGCGGGGGGCCGTGGGCGGGGCGGTCGGCAGGCCGGCCGCGCGGAGGGCGGCGAGGGTGGTCCGGTGCCGGGCCTCGTCGACGAGCAGCGCGCCCAGCAGCTGCCCGTACAGGTCCCGGCTGCCGGCGCCGTCCAAGGCGGACGCCAGGCGGACCAGTTCGACGGGCGGGCGGAGGGCCACCAGTTCGTGCAGCAGGGCGGTGGCGAGTGCGGGCGGCAGCTCGGCCGCGAGCGCGGTGAGGTCCGCGGTGGGCCGGCCCGCCGCCTGGCGCAGCAGGGTCCGGACGTCGCCGTTGCGGCCGTGCTGCTGGAGGCAGGCGGCCAGCGAGGTCAGTTCGGTCGTCGGTGCCGAGCCCCACTCCCACAGGAGAGTCGCTCCGTCGGCGTTCTGCCCGGCCCGCTCCAGTGCCGAGAGCAGCCCGGGCACGGACGCGGCCGGGTAGGCCCAGAAGGCGTGGAACAGTTCGGCGGCCTCCTCGGCCAGGCCCAGTTCGCGTAGCTCCGCCAGGACGGCCGCCGCCTGGTCGGGGGCAAGCCGGGCGGCGTTGCGGGCGAGGTGGAGCGAAGCGCCGGTCGGGCCGTACTGGGCGAGCATGCCGACCAGCAGCCCGGTGTCGGCGGGGGCGAGGAGGGCGGCGGCCTGGTCGAGCAGCGTCGTGGCCTCGGCGAGGGCGCCGGTGCGGTGGAGGGTGGTGATCCGCTCGGTGAGGGCGCCGATGTCCGGGCGGGCGGGGGGTGGCGGGGCCGGCTGGGGCTCGGGCTCCGGCCGGTGCTGTGGGGGCTGTGGGTGCTGTTGGTGTGGGTGGTGCGGCGGTGGCTCCTGCTGCTCGTGTCTCAGGCGTGTCTCCAACGCCACCAACCGGTCGCTGAGTTGGCGGCACCGGGCGGCCAGTCCCTCGCGGAGGGTGCGGGCCTGGGCGAGCTGCCGCAGCAGATCGCCGTCCGGCCGCCGGCGCCCCGGGCTCGCCCGGATCGCCTCGTTCAGTCGCCGTTCACGCTGGCTCGCGTAGCGGCTCGCACGGAGTAACTCGTCCAGCTCTGCGCGGAGTTCGGCGGCTTGTCGCTCGCCCTCCTGCTGCTGGCCTGCGGATTGTGCCGTCGGCCGCATGCGCATGATCGCCCCAACCTGTCCATCCAGACCCTGACTGCAGGACATCCTGGCGTCGTCATGTGGCTGGCGAGTTAAGAGCGCACGACCAGTCGTGCCCGAGTGGTGTCAAGGAGCGCGCAGAGGGCGGTCGCGGCGAGAAGTGCGCCGGTCGCGCTCCGGAGGAGCGTGGCCTCGCCGGCGGGGCCGGGGGCGAGCGCGGCCTCCGGTGCGAGGACGAGGGGCGCGACGGCCGAGACCGGCACCGTCCCGTCCAGCAGTGGTGCGACCGTGCTCATGCGCTCAGCCGGGCCCGCGCCTCCATCAGTGCGAAGCCCAGCAGGTTCAGCCCGCGCCACTCGGAGGGCTGCTGCGCCCGGATGTCGTCGGCCGCGAGCCCGATGCCCCAGATCCGGTCCACCGGGCTGGCCTCGACCAGCACCCGGCTGCCGGTGCCCAACAGGTACGCGCGCAGCGCCTCGTCCTGTCCGAACTTCGCCACGTTGCCCGCCACGACCAGCTCGAACCGCCCGGCCACCCAGGTCTCGTCGTCGAAGCCCTTCACCAGGCGGCCCAGCTTCTTGGCCTCGGCCGGCGTCCGGGCCGCCAGCACCCGCTGCGCGATGTCCTCGTCCCCGAACATCCGGGCCTTGCCGGCCATCATCCAGTGCTCGGCGGAGGCGTACGTCACCCCGTCGACGGTGAACTCCCCGGGCCACCACTGGCTCAGGCACTCCTGGCGGTGGCCGCCACCCTTGCGGGCCGTGTGCCCCCAGAACATCACCCACTTCGGGTGCACCCCGTCGGCCATCAGCGCCGCCAGCTCCTCGCGGCTGCGGACGGCGGCAGGGTCCCCCACATGCATCTCGCTCATATCGTCATAGTGACACAAAGGGTCGCGGGGCCGCGAACCGATTCCCCGGCCGTTCGGCGCCTGGTCCTCGGCGTACGGCTCGGGCCGGCGTCGCGCCGTTCCCGCCGGACGCGGCGCCGGCCCCCGTACTGCGCCCACCGGTTCAGGGCCCGAGGGGCTGGGGCCGGTAGTACGTCTCGATCGGCTGCCGGGCCTCCTCGTACAGCGCCGGCCCCTCCGTCGGCACCGCCGGCCAGGCGCCCGACTGCGGGTTGAGGGCGACGAGTTGCTCCGTCGACAGCGCGTACACGACCCGGCCCAGGCCGGAGCGGACGATGCCGCCGTGGCACATCCCGCAGGGCTGGCAGCTGGTGTACATCGTGGTGCGGGCGGCGGTGTCCGGGTCGAGTTCGCGGGCCGCCCAGCGGGCGAGCTTCAGCTCCGGGTGGGCCGTGATGTCGTCGTCGCGCCGGACGGTGTTGTGGGCCTCGGCGAGCACCTCGCCGTCCGGGCCGGCCAGCAGGGAGCCGTACGGGGCGTCGCCCAGGGTGACCGCGGTCGCGGCGATGGCGATGGCGCGGCGCAGCAGGGTCCGGTCGGCGTCGGTGATCAGGTCGTGCACGCTGTCCTCCAGTGGGTGGCCACGGTGGTGAGGGCCTGCCGGGCCGTCCGCGGGTGTCGGGTCTCCTCCGGATCCCCGTGGTAGGGGTCGAACACCACGGTCTCGGCGCCGAGGTCGCGCAACTGCCGCAGGTCGTCCAGGACTTGTCCGACGGTGCCGACGCCGGCCGGGCGTTGCGGATCCTCGATCGGGGCGGTGGTGAGCCGCAGGGCGATGCGGGGCGCGAAGCCGGGCACCGGGTGTTCGGCCAGGACCGACCGCATCCGGGCGACCGGCAGCCGCAGCGGGTGCCAGGCGTCGCCGAAGCGGGCCGCGCGGCGGAGCGCCGCCTCGCTGTGGCCTCCGATCCAGACCGGTACGGCCCGGCCCCGCTCCTGCCACGAGCCGCGCAGCGCGGCCAGGTACTCGTCGGTCAGCCGGCCGCGCGCGGCGAACGGCACGCCGAGGGCGTCGAACTCCTGGCGCGCCCAGCCGACTCCGACCCCGAGGACGAACCGGCCGTCGCTGAGCCGGTCGAGGGTGTCGGCCATCCGGGCCACCAGCAGCGGGTTCCGGTAGGGCAGCACGAGGACGGTGGTGCCCAGCCGCAGCCGGGTGGTGATCCCGGCGAGCCAGGACAGCGTGGTGAACGGCTCGTAGAAGGGCTCCGGGTACCGCTCGGCCACGTCCGCGGTGACCGCGACGTGGTCGGAGACCATGAGCAGGTCGAAGTCGAGGTCCTCCGCGGTCCGGGCCCAGTCGCGCAGGGTGCCGGGGTCCGTCCCCGGGCCGAAGTTCGGTACGTTGAGGCCGAGTTGCATACCCCGAGGCTATCCCCGTGATCATGGCGGTCGGAACCCCGTCTTCCCGCCGTGAGGGGTGACCGGCCGTGGTTCTCCCGGTAGATTCGCGGAATGGCCGTGAATCTCGACGACACCGACTGGGCGATCATCGAGCAGCTGCAGCGCGAGGCCCGGATCTCGCTCAGCGAGCTCGGGCGACGGGTGAACCTCAGCCCCTCCGCCACCACCGAACGCGTCCGCACCCTGGAGTCGCTGGGCGTCGTCACCGGCTACCACGCCTCGGTGGACCTGGCGAAGGTCGGCTACCCCGTCCTCGCCGTCGTCCGGCTGAAGTACCCGGGCAGCCGCCACGAGCCGCTGCGCCGACTGCTCGCCGAGCGGCGCGAGATCCTGGAGTGCCTGCGCACCACCGGCGAGGACTGCTACACCCTGAAGCTCGCGGCCACCTCCATGGAGCACCTGGAGACCCTGGTCGACGAGCTGGCCGGCTTCGGCAGCACCACCACCAATGTCGTCTACAGCCGGACCCTGCCGCTGCGCGGGCCCGCCCGGCCGTAGGGGCCGTCGCCGGACCCTCGACCGCGGGGCGACGCCGGGCTCGTGCTCTCAGGCGGGGGTGCCCGCGCCGGTGGCCGCCGCGGCGTTCGCGCGCTCGGTGACCAGGGCCAGCACCCGGCCGGCGGCGGCGAGGTCCTCGGCCGGGATGCCGGCGTAGAGGCGGGCGGTGATCTCCGCGGTCTCGGCGGTGGTGCGCTCGTACCGGTCGCGCCCGGCCTCGGTGAGCCGCAGCCCGGAGGCCTGCGCCGGGTCGTCCGCCAGCAGCTGCCCGGCCGTCAGCTCGTCGATCACCGTGCGGACGGCCCGCGCGTCGGCCTTGAGCGAGCCGGTGACGTCCCGGACGAGCTCCTCCCGGGCGATGGAGCCGCCGGCCACCGCGACGGCCCGCAGCACCACGCTCTGGTGGAACGTGAGGCCGTGGCGGTCCAGCACCTTCTCCAGGAGGGCGCGCGCGGCGTAGTGCGCCAGGGCGATGACCCGGCCGTTCACGGTGGGGGTGGGGGCGGTGGTGCTCATGGTTGCTCCTCGTCGTTCTCGGTGGGCGGATCAAGGGGTGCGTCGAGCAGGGCGGCGAGTTCGGCGGTGAACTGCCGTGCGCGCGGGCCGTCCTGGCCGCCGAGCGGCTCCAGCAGCCGGTCCAGCAGGCCCTGGACCACGGTGATCGCGCGGCCGGTGACCTCGCGGCCCTGCTCGGTGAGCGCCAGTCGCATGGCGCGGGGGTCGTGCGGGTCCCGGGTGCGGGCGACGAGCCCGTTGGCCTCCAGGGCGCGGGCCAGCTTGGAGACGTACAGCGCCTCCAGTCCGGTGTGGTCGGCGAGTTCGCGCTGACTGGGCCGCAGCCCGGAGCGCGCCATGCCGTACAGCGACGCCATCACCGCGTACTGGGCGTGGGTCAGTCCGAGCGGCGCGACCGCCCGGTCGACCGCCACCCGCCACTTCATCGACAGGCGCCAGACCAGGAACCCCGCCGTCGCTCCCTCGGCCGTCGAACTCGCTTCCGTTGTGCTCACGGGAAATACAGTACATGGCTACTATGTCCATGGCTACTGTTTCCCGCGCGAGGGACCGCGGCCCGTTCGTCCGAAGCCGGTGGGCCCGGTGCCCGGACGCCGACGGCCCCGCGATCGACGCGCGATCGCGGGGCCGTCGGCCGCCGCCCGGGGCCGGAGGCCCGGCCGGTCAGCCGATGGAGCGGGGGAGGCGGGTGGTCAGGTAGAGGATGGTGAACGAGCCGAGGAGCTGGATGCCCAGGCAGAGGGCGAGCGCGCGGTCCATGCCCAGGCTGGGGGAGAGCGACAGGTACAGGGTGCCGAGGGTGGCCACGCCGAGGGCGAGGCTGGACTGCTGGCCGGTGGCGAGGACGCCGCTGCCGACGCCGGCCCGGGCGGCGGGCACCTTGGAGAGGACGACCCGGAACAGCGGGGTGCCGATCAGGCCCTGCCCGATGCCCGCGAGGGCGACACCGGGAGCCATCCGCAGCGGGGAGAAGTGCGCCCAGTCGGCGAGGACGGTCACGGCGAGGGTGGCGAGGCCGAGCGCCTGGACGACGGCGCCGGCGCTGAGCACCCGGCTGCCCCAGCGCCCGATCAGGCGCGGACCGGCGAGCGAGGCGCTGAAGTAGCCCACCGCCATCGGGACGAGCGCCCAGCCGGCCGCGACCGGGCCGAGCTCCAGACCCTGCTGGAGGGCGACCGCGATGACGAACATGAAGCCGCCGAAGCCCGCGAAATAGGGGAGGGCGATGCCGAGGCCGCGCCGCATCTCGGGGATGCGCAGCAGGGTCGGCGGCACCAGCGGGGTGTCCCCGCGCCGCTCGGCGCGGCGCTCGACCAGGGCGAAGGCGGCGGCCAGGAGCGGGAACAGCCCGAGCAGCACCCAGGACCAGAGCGGCCAGCCGGCGGCCCGGCCCTCCATCAGCGGGATCAGCAGGGAGAGCAGCGTGCCGGTGAGCAGCACGGTGCCCGGCACGTCGACCCGGGCGGCCTCGGTGGCCCGGCTCTCCGGGACGTAGCGGATCGCGAGCACCACGGCGAGCAGGGCGAACGGCACGTTCAGCAGGAACACCGAGCGCCAGCCGGTGCCGAACAGGTCGGCGGCGACCAGCATCCCGCCGAGCACCTGCCCGATCACCACCGAGATCCCGCCGACGGCGCCGTAGACGCTGAGCGCGCGGCCGCGCCGGGCGCCGTCGGTGGCGGCGGTGATGGTGCCGAGCACCTGCGGGATGAGGAGCGCGGCCGAGGCGCCCTGGGCGGCCCGGGCGGCGACCAGGGACCACGCGTCGGGGGCGAGTCCGCAGGCCAGCGAGGTGAGGGCGAAGGCGGTGGCGCCGACGACGAAGAGCCTGCGCCGGCCGAAGCTGTCGCCGAGGCGCCCGCCGAGGACGAGCAGGACGGCGAAGGCGATGCCGTAGCCGGCGGCGACCAGTTCGAGGACGGCGGGCCCGGCGGCCAGGTCCTTGTCGATGGTGGGCAGGGCGACGTTGACGATGAAGAAGTCGAGCATCGGCAGGAAGGCCCCGAGCAGGACGGTGACCAGACCGGCGGTGCCGAGGGCGGGGGTACCGGGGGCGGGGGCGGCGCCGGCCGCGGTGCCGGGGGTGGTGGCGGTGCGGCGCGGGGCGGGGGCGACGGCGAGTTGTTGGGTCACGGGTCCTACGATCCGCCGCTCCGTACCCTGGTACCAGAGTGTGGTTATCCAGGTATGAGAAGTACCTGGCAACAGGCTGGCGACTGCCGCATGCTGGGAGCATGAGCCTGATGACCCCCGCCGGACAAGCCCGTACGGCCCCCGCGAGCCCGGCCACGCCCGGTGACGCCCGCCGGCACGAGCTGGCCGCGTTCCTGCGCAGCCGCCGTGAGCGGATCGCGCCCGAGCAGGTGGGCCTGCCGATGACCGGCCGCCGCCGTACGCCGGGGCTGCGGCGCGAGGAGGTCGCGCAGCTCGCCGCGGTCGGGGTGACCTGGTACACGTGGTTGGAGCAGGGGAGGGACATCCAGGTGTCCGCCCAGGTGCTGGACGCGGTGTCCCGGGCGCTGCTGCTGGACCCGAGCGAGCGCGCGCACCTGTTCACCCTGGCCGGCGCGGACGATCCGTCGCCGGTGCGGGAGTGCCCGTCGGTGACCGCGAGCGTGCGGCTGCTGCTCGACCAGCTGGCGCCGATCCCTGCCGTGGTGGCCAACTCCCGCTACGACGTGCTGGCGTACAACGCGCCGTACACCGGGATCGTCGGCGACCTCGACGCGATGGCGCCCGAGGACCGGAACCTGATGTGGCTGGCGTTCACGCCCTCGCGCTTCCGCGAGGTGCTGGTGGACTACCGCACCGAGCGCCTCGGCATGGTGGCCCGGTTCCGCTCCGCGATGGCCGACCACAGTTCGGAGCCGGCCTGGAAGGCCCTGCTGGCGCGGATGCTCAAGGCCTCGCCGGACTTCGCCGAGCTCTGGCAGCGGCACGACGTGATGCGGCCGGGCAACGGCGTCAAGCGTTTCCAGGTGCCCGGTGTGGGGCTGCTGAGCTGCGAGTACACCAACTTCTGGCTCAGCCCCCAGCTCGGTACCCGGATGATCACCTACACCCCGCTGGACGACGGGACCCGCGCGCTGATGGAGCGGCTCCCGACGAACGCCCGGACCCGTACGGCCGGTTGAGCCTGCAGGCCGGTTGTACGGCCGGTCGGGACCGCCCGGCCGACCGAGCCCGTGCGGCCGACTAGACCCGGACCGCCGCGTCCTGGCCCGCCGCGTCCCGGCCGAGCAGCAGGCACACCGCCGCGAGCGGCAGCTCGACGCAGCCCGCCATGACCAGCGCCGCGAGCACCGCGTACCCCGGCCCGGCGCAGGCGATGTCGGCGAGCGCGTCCCCGGTGAGCAGCACGGCCACCGCCGCGCCCGCCCACAGCGCGGCGGGGCTGCGCCGGCGCAGCAGCGCGTCCAGCGCGAGCAGGGCGGAGAACTCCACCAGGTCGAGCACGACCCACGGGGTCTCGTGGCAGACCGCGAGGACGGTCAGCCAGGGCAGCAGCGCGACCGCCGCCAGGACGGGCACCCGGGCGAAGCGCGCCGGCAGGACGGACGGGAAGCCGAGGGAGCCGAGCGAGGCGGGGAACGCGGGGGCGGACGGCGCGGACCGGGCGGAGAGGACGGCGGCGCTCACGCCGCACCCCCGGCCGGCCGCGCGGCGACCCGCTCCAGCGGCAGCCGCTCGGCCGGGCCGCCCGCCGGGTGCTCGACCAGCACCGCGTCGACCGGCCCCTCGGCCCAGGCCAGCCAGAACCGCCCGGCCACCGTGACCACCTCGGCCGCGACCCGGTACCCGCGGGGCCGCAGCCCCCGCCGCCCGGTGAACACCACCGCGGGCGCCGTACCGTCCTCCGCCAGCCGCCCCCAGGCGAGCGCGTGCCGGCGCCGCCCGCCGGACGGGCTGCGCCGCGCCCCGCGCAGCAGGTGCGGGGCGAGCCGGGCGGCGACCAGGACGTCGGCCAGCTCGCCGTGCTGGTAGAGCTCCAGCGCGGCCCGGCCGCGGCCGGAGCCGACGCTGCGGACCGACCAGGGCCCGGGCCCGGCCGACAGCGTCCCGTCCGGCTCCGACGCCGGGCGGAGCGCGCCCCCGGGAGCACCCCCGTGGTCCCCGGGGCCGGGCCGCCCGTGCGGCGGAGTGGCGGAGTGCGCTGCGGTGATCGTCATGGCTCAAGCTTTCCTCCGCGGCCCCCGTCCTGTCGGTGGTGTCCCGCCCCGAATCGGGGGTGTAGCCAGGTACACCCCCGGCGGGCACCCCCCTTCATGGCGGCCGGTGATCATCGGGCCCTACGCTGTCGGCCATGCCCTCCACCACGCTGCGCCGAGCGCTCGTCAGGAGCCTCCGGCGTCCACCGTGGTCGCCCGAGGTCTGGCGGGACGTCCGCTTCATATCCGCCGGAATACCCCTGGCCCTGCCGGTCTGGCTGGCCGTCACCGAGTCCAAGATGCTCTTCCTGGTGCTCGCCGCCGTCCTGCTCTGCACCCGGCCGCTGACCGCTCTGCAGCGCGGCCGGCTACGCGCCCTGTACGGGGTGGAGATCCCGCCGCCGCGGCCGGTCACCGGACGCCGGATCCTGCTGCTGGGGGTGACCTGGCGCCAGGTCCTCCACCACCTGCTGGTCGGCCCGCTGCTGGCGGCGGCCGCCCTGTCCGTGGTGTACGCCGCGGCCGGCGCCCTGGTGCTGGTGACCCTGTACGGCTGGATCTGGTTGATGCCGCCCGGCACCGAGCTGCGGTCGGACCTGGCGGGGCTGGACGTCGGGCTCACCGTCGCCGGGGCGCTGCTGCTGGTCGCGGCGCCCTGGGCGGCGGCACTGACGGCCCGGCTGGAGGTGTGGGCGGCGCAGCGGCTGCTCGGCCCGGACCGCGCGGAGGCCCTGGAGCGGCGGGTCGAGGAGATCGCCGAGAGCCGGGCCGGACTGGTCGACGCGGTGGACGCCGAGCGCCGCCGGATCGAGCGCGACCTGCACGACGGCGCCCAGCAGCGCCTCACCTCGCTGGCGATGAACCTGGGCCTGGCCCGGCGCACCCTCAAGGACGTCCCGCCCGAGGTCATGCAGGTGATCGTGGACGCGCACGAGGAGGCCCAGGCGGCCATCGACGAACTGCGCGACCTGGTCCGCGGCCTGCACCCGGCGGTCCTGGAGGACCGCGGCCTGGACGCGGCGCTGTCCGGCGTCGCGGCCCGCGCCCCGCTGCCGGTGCGCCTGGACGTCGAGCTGTCCGAGCCGGTGGCCCCGACCGTCGAGGCGGTGGCCTACTTCACCGTCTCCGAGGCGCTCACCAACGTGGCCAAGCACGCCCGGGCCAGCCGGGTCGACCTCTCGGTGCGGACGGTCGGCGGCCGGCTGTGCCTGGTCATCAGCGACGACGGCGTGGGCGGCGCCGACCCCTCGCGCGGCACCGGGCTCACCGGGCTGCGCAAGCGCACCGCCTCGGTCGACGGGACGCTGTCCGTTCTCAGCCCCCTCGGGGGGCCCACCACCATCACCGTGGAGTTGCCGTGCGCGCTGTGATCGCCGAGGACTCGGTCCTGCTGAGGGTCGGCCTGGTCAAGGTCCTGGAGGCGGTGGGCTTCGAGGTCGTGGCCGCCGTCGGGGACGCCACCGAACTGCTGGCCGCCGTCGAGGAGCACCGCCCCCAGGTGGTGGTCGCGGACGTCCGGATGCCCCCGGGCTTCCACGACGAGGGCGTGAAGGCGGCGATGGTGATCCGCCGGCAGTGGCCGCAGACGGCCGTCCTGCTGCTCTCCCAGTTCGTGGAGGAGCGTTACGCCGCCGACCTGCTGTCGACCAACACCAGCGGCGTCGGCTACCTGCTCAAGCAGCGGGTGGCCAACGTGGACGACTTCCTGGACGCGCTGCAGCGGGTCGCCGAGGGCGGCACCGCGCTGGACCCGGAGGTGGTCGCCCAGCTGCTGGTGCGCCGCCACCGTGACCCGCTGGAGAAGCTGACCCCGCGTGAGCGGGACGTGCTCGCGCTGATGGCGGAGGGCCGCTCCAACGCCGCGATCGCGGCCTCGCTGGTGGTCAGCGACAGCGCGGTGGCCAAGCACATCAACGCGATCTTCACCAAGCTGGACCTGCCGCCGGCCGAGGACAGCCACCGCCGGGTGCTGGCGGTGCTGCGCTTCCTGGAGGTCGGGTGACGGCGGGCACGGCCAAGGGCTGGCGGATCACCGGGTCGGTCGCGGCCGTCCTGGTCATGATCGGCGGCGGACTGCAGACCTGGTCGACGGTGGCGCAGCAGCGGTCGACCGGCTCACGGTCGTACGACCGGCCGGTCCACCGGCTGAAGCTGCAGACCGGCACCGCCGCGGTCACGGTGCGGGCCGGGCGGGCGGACCACGTGGTGGTCCGCCAGCGGCTGGAGTGGATGGTGCGCAAGCCGGTGGTCTCGACCGTCTTCACGGACGACCTCGTCACCGTCGGGGTGCAGTGCCGGCGGCTGGTGCCGGTCGTGGACTCCTGCGGGGCCGAGATCGAGGTGGACGTGCCGGCCGCGACCGAGGTGTCCGGGTCGGTGGGCTCCGGCTCGGTCCAACTGGAGGGCCTGAGCGGGGACGTGGACATGCGGATCACCTCCGGCGAGCTGCTGCTGGTCGACGTCTCCGGGGACGTCTCCGCGCGCGCCACCTCCGGGCTGGTCCAGGGCAGGAACCTGCACGCGCGGCGGGTGGACGTCCAGAGCACCTCGGGCTCGACGGAGCTGGCCTTCACCGACGCCCCGCAGCAGGTGACGACCAGCGCCACCTCGGGTTCGGTGACGATGACCCTGCCGCGGGGCAGCCGCTACGCCTTCTCCAGCGACACCGGCTCCGGCAACGGCCGGATCGACCCGGACCTGGCCGACTCCGACAGCCCGAACCGCATCCACGCGACGGTCACCTCGGGGTCGATCAGCGTCAATCCGTCGTAGCCGGGGCCCGGCGGGACTCCGCGGCCCCGGTCGCAGCGCGGGCCGCTCACCCGGGTGGGGGACAATGGAGAGTCCCGTCCCCCTACCCGAGGTCAGCCGCGCATGACAGCCACGCCCGCACCCACCGCGCCCGACACCGAGTTCGCGCCGCTCGACATCGGCCCGATCCGGGTCTGGCCGCCCGTCGTGCTGGCGCCGATGGCCGGCATCACCAACGCGCCGTTTCGCACCCTGTGCCGGGAGCAGAGCGGCGGCAAGGGCCTGTACGTCTCGGAGATGATCACCACCCGGGCACTGGTCGAGCGCAACGCCAAGACCATGCAGCTGATCAAGTTCGACCCGAGCGAGAAGCCGCGCTCCATCCAGCTGTACGGCGTGGACCCGGTGACGGTGGGCAAGGCCGCCCGGATGATCGCGGACGAGGGCCTGGCCGACCACATCGACCTCAACTTCGGCTGCCCCGTGCCCAAGGTGACCCGCAAGGGCGGCGGCTCGGCGCTGCCGTACAAGCGCAACCTGCTGCGCGAGATCCTGCGCGAGGCCGTGGTCAACGCGGGCGACCTCCCGGTGACCATGAAGATGCGCAAGGGCATCGACGACGACCATCTCACCTACCTGGACGCCGGCCGGATCGGCGCGGAGGAGGGCGTGGCCGCGATCGCCCTGCACGGTCGCACCGCCGCCCAGCACTACGGCGGGACGGCCGACTGGTCGGCGATCGCCCGGCTGCGCGAGTCCGTCCCGGCGCACGTCCCGGTGCTGGGCAACGGGGACATCTGGTCGGCCGACGACGCCCTGCGGATGATGCGGGAGACCGGCTGCGACGGCGTCGTGGTGGGCCGCGGCTGCCTGGGCCGGCCGTGGCTGTTCAAGGACCTGGTCGCGATCTTCGAGGGTGACGTCGACTACGCCCGTCCGGACTTCGGCTACGTGGCGCGGGCGATGGTGCGCCACGCGCAGCTGCTGGGGGAGTGGATCGGGGACGAGGCGCGCGGCGTGATCGACTTCCGCAAGCACGTCGCCTGGTACACCAAGGGCTTCTCGGTGGGCTCCGAGCTGCGGGTGCGGCTCGCCAACTCCTCCTCTTTGGCCGAACTGGCCGAAACCCTGTCCGAGGTGGAGCAGTCCCAGGGCTGGCCGGCCGGTGCGGACGGCCCGCGCGGCCGGACCAGCGGCAACAACCGGGTGGTCCTGCCGGAGGGGTGGTTGGACGATCCGTACGACTGCGCCCGACCGGGTGAGGACGCCGAGTCGGACACCTCTGGCGGATGATCTATACGGACCGTAGAAATCGGCCCTCGCGGGCCGATGGCCACCAGGTCCCGGCCCTCTTGTCCATTCTGGACAGGGGGGCTCCTTTTCGGCCTACGAATGTCACGGAGCGAGCACGTTTCTGGACGCTGTGCGACGATCGGCGGAGGCGGTCTACGCCCGACCGATGAGATGCGCTGGTGACGCTTGCCACATGCTTCGCGGACTGACGCCGGGTCAGTGGACGAAATGGACAGGTCGGTCGTGGATCGCTTCCCGAAGCCGGTCGGCCGGGGATGGGGCGATCCGGGTGCAGGAAATCAAGCCGGGGCAACGCGACGGAAGCGCGACCGCTACCGAGCGTCCGGATCGTGTGATCTTCGCGTTTCTTTGCGTTCAAGAGTTGAACGCTTGCTCGCGTCAGGCGGACGATTTCACCAACAGAGGTGAACGCCTTTATGTGCATTCGATCTAGCGGGTTACCGCTCGGTACCGGCCTCGGGTGGCCTATTCAGGGCAGAGAAGTGCCTTCGAAATGGGTATGTTCTCCGGCGTCAGGGCAACCGCGTACGAGGAGACCGACCCGTGCCGTCCCAGCAGAAGTTTGTTTACTCCTTCACCGAAGGAAACAAGGACCTCAAGGATCTTCTTGGCGGCAAGGGCGCGAACCTGGCCGAGATGACCAATCTGGGGCTCCCCGTCCCTCCGGGGTTCACCATCACCACCGAGGCCTGCAAGGTCTTCCTGGAGACGGGCAGCGAGCCCACCTCGCTCCATGAGGAGATCAGCGCCCACCTGGACGCCCTCGAGGCGGAGATGGGCAAGAAGCTCGGCCAGGCCGACAACCCGCTGCTGGTCTCCGTCCGCTCGGGCGCGAAGTTCTCCATGCCCGGCATGATGGACACCGTCCTCAACATCGGCCTCTCCGACGCGTCGGTGGCCGGCCTGGCCGCCCAGTCCGGCAACGAGCGCTTCGCCTGGGACTCCTACCGCCGCCTGGTCCAGATGTTCGGCAAGACCGTGCTGGGCGTCGACGGCGAGCTGTTCGAGGAGGCCCTGGACGAGGCCAAGCACGCCAAGGGCACCGTCAACGACCTGGACCTGGACGCTTCCGACCTCCGGGAACTGGTCGAGGTGTTCAAGGGCATCGTCGAGCGCGAGACCGGCCGGGCCTTCCCGCAGGACCCGCGCGAGCAGATGGACCTCGCCATCCACGCCGTCTTCCACTCCTGGAACGGCGACCGCGCCCGGCTGTACCGCCGCCAGGAGCGCATCCCGAACGACCTCGGCACGGCGGTCAACGTCTGCACCATGGTCTTCGGCAACCTCGGCGAGGACTCCGGCACCGGTGTCGCCTTCACCCGTGACCCCTCCACCGGCGCCCAGGGCGTCTACGGCGACTACCTGTCCAACGCCCAGGGCGAGGACGTCGTCGCCGGCATCCGCAACACCCTGCCGCTGGCCGAGCTGGAGAAGCTCGACAAGAAGTCGTACGACGAGCTGATGGCGATCATGCAGAAGCTCGAGAACCACTACCGCGACCTCTGCGACATCGAGTTCACCATCGAGCGCGGCAAGCTCTGGATGCTGCAGACCCGCGTCGGCAAGCGCACCGCCGCGGCCGCGTTCCGGATCGCCGTCCAGCTGGTCGACCAGGGCCTGATCGACCTCGACGAGGCCCTGATGCGGGTCACCGGCGGCCAGCTGTCCCAGCTGATGTTCCCCCGATTCGCCCCGAACGCCGAGTCGCGCCAGATCGCCTGGGGTCTCGCCGCCTCGCCGGGCGCCGCGATCGGCAAGGTCGTCTTCGACTCGTACACCGCCGTCAAGTGGTCGCGCTCCGGCGAGAAGGTCATCCTGGTCCGCCGCGAGACCAACCCGGACGACCTGGACGGCATGATCGCCGCCGAGGGCATCCTCACCTCGCGCGGCGGCAAGACCTCGCACGCCGCCGTCGTCGCCCGCGGCATGGGCAAGACCTGCGTCTGCGGCGCCGAGGAGCTGGAGGTCGACACCAAGGCCCGCCGCTTCACCACCGCCGACGGCCTGGTCGTCCACGAGGGCGACATCGTCTCCATCGACGGTGCCACCGGCAAGGTCTACCTCGGCGAGGTGCCCGTCCTGCCGTCCCCCGTGGTCGAGTACTTCGAGGGCACCCTGCACGCCGGCGCCGACGTCCAGGGCGGGCTGGTCCAGGCCGTCCACCGGCTGATGTCGCACGCCGACGGCCGCCGCCGGCTGGCCGTGCGCGCCAACGCCGACAACGCCGAGGACGGCTCGCGCGCCCGCCGCTACGGCGCCCAGGGCATCGGCCTGTGCCGCACCGAGCACATGTTCCTCGGCGAGGAGCGCCGCAAGGAGGTCGAGCACCTGATCCTCGCGGACAACGACAAGGACCGCGAGCTCGCCCTGTCCACCCTGCTGCCGCTGCAGAAGGGCGACTTCCTGGAGCTCTTCCAGGCGATGGACGGCCTGCCCGTCACCGTGCGCCTGCTCGACCCGCCGCTGCACGAGTTCCTGCCGGACATCACCGAGCTGTCGGTGCGCGTCGCCCTCGCCGAGGCCCGCAAGGACCCGAACGAGAACGACCTGCGCCTGCTCCAGGCGGTGCACAAGCTGCACGAGCAGAACCCGATGCTCGGCCTGCGCGGCGTGCGCCTCGGCCTGGTCATCCCCGGCCTGTTCGGTATGCAGGTCCGCGCCATCGCCGAGGCCGCCGCCGAGCGCAAGCTGGCCGGCGGGGACCCGCGCCCCGAGGTGATGATCCCGCTCGTCGGCACCGTCCAGGAGCTGGAGCTGGTCCGCGACGAGTGCGAGCGGGTGCTCGCCGAGGTCGCCCACTCCACCGGCGTCCAGCTGGACATCAAGCTCGGCACCATGATCGAGCTGCCGCGCGCCGCGGTCACCGCCGGGCAGATCGCCGAGGCCGCCGAGTTCTTCTCCTTCGGCACCAACGACCTGACCCAGACGGTCTGGGGCTTCTCCCGGGACGACGTGGAGGCCTCGTTCTTCACCGCCTACCTGGAGAAGGGCATCTTCGGGGTCTCCCCGTTCGAGACCATCGACCGCGACGGCGTCGGCTCGCTCGTCAAGCACGCCGTCGAGGCCGGCCGGGCCACCCGCCCCGACCTCAAGCTCGGCGTCTGCGGCGAGCACGGCGGCGACCCGGACTCGGTCCACTTCTTCCACGAGGTGGGGCTGGACTACGTCTCCTGCTCCCCCTTCCGGATCCCGGTGGCGCGCCTGGAGGCCGGCCGCGCCGCCATCGAGTCGGCGGGCAGCGACTCGCGCTGAGCGAGGGAGGCATCCCCTCCTCACGCGCGGGCACGACTGACCGCTCCCCCTCCCACCGGGAGGGCGTACACCGGAGCTCGGCGCAGGAGAACCGGCGTACGTGACACGGCAGGGCGGGAACGGACAACGGCGTCCGTTCCCGCCCTGCCGTACGTCCGGCGTCCGCGGACGGCAGGGCGGACGACAGGGCGGACGACAGGGCGGACACAACGGCGGGCCGGCGGGTGTGTGGCCGCTGCCACGCCGGCCGTTCGCGCGAGCGGGCCCGGCCGCCTGCCAAGCTGGGGCGCATGACCAGTCGCAAGAACCCGCTCGTCGTCGTGGCCGTGCTGATCCTGGCGCTGCTGGCCGGGGTCGGGTACCTCCTCGCCGACAAGGGGAGCAGCCACCCCAAGGCCACCGCCGGCCCCACCGCGGCCGCCACGCCGGGCTCTTCGGCGCCCAAGCCCTCCGCCCCCAAGCCGTCCGCGCCCGCCGGGGGCGCCACCGCGGCGGCCGGCACCTGGGTCCCCGCCGACCCCGCGCTCGCCGACGTCTGCCGCACCAAGCTCCCCAGCCAGGCCCAGGACACCCTCGGCCTGATCGCCAAGGGCGGCCCCTACCCGTACAGCCGGGACGGCATCGTGTTCGAGAACCGCGAGAGCCGCCTCCCCAAGAAGGCCGACGGCTACTACCACGAGTACACCGTCGTCACCCCGGGCTCCAACGACCGCGGCACCCGCCGGGTGGTCACCGGCAACGCCGGCGAGCAGTACTGGTCCGCGGACCACTACGCGACCTTCCAGGAGATCGACCCCCGCTGCTGAGCCGGCCACCCCGGGCTCCGGGCGGATCCGCTGCGCTCCCCGCACGGGCGTGCTTCCCCACCGCCCGGCGCCCCGTCACCGCGCCCGTCACCCCGTCACCGCGCCCGGCGCCAGGTGATCCTGGAGTGCGGGCCGTGGGGGCCGGTGGTGACCAGCGCGGTCAGTTCGTGCAGGACCGGGGCCGGGTCGCGGCGGAGCTGGACCGGGGTGGTGCGGACCACCGGGAGGCCCGCGGCGGTGAGCCGGTTGGCGCGGGCCAGGCCGCGTTCGTGGTCGGCCGGGCGCAGGTGGTAGGCGCGGGAGTCGATCTCCAGGGCGACGCAGGCGTGCGGCCAGTAGGCGTCCGGGACGGCGAGGAAGCGCCCGTCCAGGAAGAGCACCGGGTTCCACAGCGGTTCGGGCAGGCCCGCGTGCGCCAGCAGTTCGCGGGTCTCGCCCTCGACCACCGAGCGCACCCCGGCGGTGAGGTCCTCCACCACCCGGGCCACCTGCGGCAGCCCGAGCGCTCCCGGCCTGGCCAGCAACTGGTCCAGCAGCTCGCCGAGTTCGCAGTGCCTGCGCTGGACGGCCTCCGCGCACAGCGCCCGGAACCGGCGCTGCCCGGTCTCCCTCGGCGCGAGGTCCGCCAGCGCCCGCGCGACCGTGGTGCTCCACAGCCCGTCGTCCCGCTCGAAGCCGCCCGGCAGCACCCCGCTCGCCCGGTGGATCCGAACGAAATCCCTTTCCCTCACCCGTCGTTGACGGGGGATCAGGACGTCGACGGCATCGAGGTCGGCCGGGTGCCCGGCGCTCGGCAGCCCGGCGTCGGCGAGCACCGTGAAGCCGGTCAGCAGCACTTCCCCGGCGCGCGGCTCGCGCCCCTTCGGCGTCGCGTAGGCCAGGGCGGCCCGCAGTCTCTGATGGACCGTCAACCGCCCGTTCTGCAGGCAGATCACCCGGGGCAGCACCTGTTGCCAGGGCCCGCCCGGCCGCAGCCGGTGGGCGATGGTGCCGGAGGGCACGCCGAGCCGGCGCAGCTGCGCCCGGGTGGCGATGTGCTGCTGGTCGGCGCCGAGCAGGGCGACCGGGTCGAGCGGGTTCGCGGGGGTCATGCCGGGTGTGCTGCCCACCCGGATCGGAGGTATGCGAAACATCCCCAGTCGGGGGCCTCCCGGCAAACGTGTTGACGAGGGGCGGGCCGAGCGGCTGAGCTGGGGCCCATATGACGACTCCGCACCCCGGCCCCGCGCTCGACGCGCTGCAGGGCCTCTCCGTCGGCGACGCCCTCGGCGCCCAGTTCTTCGTCCCCGAGACCGCCCGGGCCCACCTCGACGCCCGCACCGACCCGCCCGGCCCCTGGCCGTGGACCGATGACACCGAGATGGCCTGCTCGGTGTACGCCGCCCACACCGAGCGCGGCACCATCGACGCCTTCGACCTCACCCACGCCTTCGCCGACCGCCACGACTTCGACCGCGGCTACGGCCCGGCCGCCAACCGGATGCTCCGGCTGATCCGCGAGGGCGGCGACGCCCGGGCGCTGGCCGCCGAACTCTTCGACGGCCAGGGCTCGTACGGCAACGGCGCCGCGATGCGGGTCGCCCCGCTGGGCGCGGCGCTCGCCGGGGACCCGGACGAGGTGGTCCGGCAGGCCGCCCGGACGGCGGTGGTCACCCACACCCACCCGCAGGCGGTGGACGGCGCCGTCGCGGTGGCCGTGGCGGCGGCGATCGCGGTGCGGGCCAGGAGCGCGGAGGTGACGCCGGCGTCCTTCCTGGGGTCCGTCCGGCACCACACTCCCGCCGGCGCCGTCCGCGACGGCCTGGACGAGGCGATCGACCTGCTCGCCGAACCGGACCTCCGGGCCGCCGCCCGGGTGCTCGGCAACGGCAGCCGGACCTCGGCGGCCGACACCGTCCCGTACGCGCTGTGGTGCGCGGCCCGGAACCTCACCGACTACCGCGCCGCCGTGTGGGAGGCGATCGCGGCCGGCGGCGACATGGACACCGTCGCCGCGATCACCGGCGGCGTGGTGGCCGCCCGCACCGGCGCCGGGGGCATCCCGCCCGCCTGGCTGGCCGCCCGCGAGCCGCTGCCCGGCTGGGCCTTCCCGGAGCCGGGCGGGGTCGCGGCCGGCGTCGGCCGGGAGGAGATGCTCCTGCCGCGTCCGCACCCCGTTCCCGACGTGGTCTGGACGGACGCGCAGTGGCGGCGGATGCGCACCGGCCCGTCCCTGGCCGCGGTGGACGCCCGCCTGGCGGACGTCCACATCCGCGAGGGCACCGTCCGGATCCGCCACCGGCGGGGCCACGCCGTCTGGGAGCTCGCCGTCCGCCGGGTGCGGCACGGCTGGCGCCCGCTCTCGGCCGTGGTGGAGGCCGCCGGCACCCGCGGGCTCCTGCCCGCGGCCGCGGACCTCGACCACCTCGCCCGCCTGCTGGACCACGCCGCGGGCGGGCCTCCGGCCGAACGGTGACCCGGTCAGGCCGTGATCATCAGCTGCCCGGCGCCGCTGCCGCCTTGTCTAAGGCACTCCTGGTTGATCGCCGGGTCCGGCGCGCTCGGCGAGGTGGCGGCGGCGATCCGCAGCTCGATGATGTCCCGGACGGCGGGCCACTCCTCCCGGAGGATCGAGTAGAACGCGGTGGACCGGACCACCCCGTCCAGCCCGCGCGAGTGGGCCCGGCGCACGCCCTCGGCGGTCGCGCCGAGCCGCTCGATCGCGGCGCGCGAGCGCATGTTGCGGGCGTCCGCGCGCAGCGAGATGCGCTGCACGCCCCAGGTCTCGAAGGCGTGGCGCAGCATCAGCAGCTTGGCCTCGGTGTTGATGCCGGTGCCCTGGGCGCGCGGCGAGAGCCAGGTGTTGCCGATCTCGGCGGCGTCCGGCACGGCGGTGGCCGGATCGCCGAACGGGACGCCGGGCACCGGCGGCCACACCATCGGGCCCTGCCAGTAGTCCAGTTCCAGGAAGCGGGTGGAGCCGACGACCCGGCCGTCCGCGACGTTCACCGTCGCGAACGGCAGCGACCGTCCGGCGGCCTGGTCCGCGAGGGCGCGCGCGATGTAGTCGCGGGCCGCTTCCAGGCCGTGCGGGACGGGGGTGAAGGCGTAGGTCGTACGGTCCTCGGCGCCGGCCTCGGCGATGGCCTCGGCGTGGTGCGCGGCGAGGGGCTCCAGCCGCACGGTGCGGCCGGTGAGGATGACAGGTACGGGCACGGAACCTTCGGTCCTTCATCGGTCGGAGGATGCCTCCCGCGCCGGGGTGCGGCACGGGGTGCGGTGGACTGTTTCGCCCCGGCCCCGACCGTCCGCCGGGTAGCCGTGCACGCCGGAGGATTCCGGTCGGGCGGGGCGGGGGCGGCGGCCCGGAACGGGCGGCGCGGGTGCCGGAACGGACACGGGTCCTCGGACCGGTCCGGCGGGAAGAGCGAGGGGACAGTGTGCGTCCGCGAAATGGCCGAGAAGGAAACGAGAGCGCGAAGGGAAGCAGGCGGCCAGGTGAAGGCAAGATGCGTCGTGGGTGGCTGGCCGAGCACCGGACCGGGACGTGGCCGACGGCGTTACGGGACGACGTGACGACGACGCGACGATGCGAGGCAGCGAGAGGACGATACCCGCCAGAAGGCGGTGCGTCACTTCGCGGCACGCGAATGGCCGCGCGGCCCGCTCCACAGGGCCCGCGAACACGCTACCGCAGGCCTGTGACCAGGGGCTCTTCGGTCGGATGCGATCATGGTCCGGAGCGGTCGGCCACGGCTGTCGGACGAGTCGTCCGGCGTGGCGGGAATTCCGTCGGGGCCCCGCGCGCTGGAGAGGGCGAGAAGCCGGTCGGCCGGGACGAGCAGAGAACGGGGTTGGGTGCGCGGTGCGTGACTTCCAGGCGTTGTACGAGCTGGATCAGCAGGGCGTGGCCGCGGTGGCCGCCGCCACCGAGCAGTTGCGCGACACCGGCGCCGGCCTGGTGCTGCTCCAGCACTTCGAGGGCTTCATGGACGCCGGGGACGCCGGCGGCCAGGTGGTGGCCCACCTGCTGGAGACGGGATCGCCGCAGGTGGTGGCCCGATTCGACCACGACCGCCTGGTGGACTACCGCGCCCGCCGCCCGTCGATGCTCTTCGACCGCGACCGCTGGACGTCCTACGACCCGCCGGAGATCCTGCTCCAGCTCGTCCACGACGCCGCCGGCGCGCCGTTCCTGCTGCTCAGCGGCCCGGAGCCGGACGTCGAGTGGGAGCGCTTCGCGCGCGCCGTCCGCGAGCTCGTGGAGCGCTTCGAGGTCCGCCTGTCGATCGACTTCCACGGCATCCCGATGGGCGTGCCGCACACCCGCCCGGTCGGCCTGACGCCGCACGGCAACCGGCTGGACCTCGCGCCCGGGTACCCGCAGTGGTTCGAGCAGGCGCAGGTCCCGGGCAGCGCTCAAGCGCTGCTGGAGTACCGCCTGGCCGAGGCCGGGCACGACGTCCTGGGCTTCGCCGTGCACGTGCCGCACTACGTGGCCCGCTCGGCCTACCCGGCGGCGGCCGTGCTGATCCTGGAGGCGGTGCAGTCCGCCACCGGGCTGGTGCTGCCCGGCACCCGGCTGCGCGAGCGGGTCGGCGAGGTCTACGCCGACATCGAGGAGCAGCTGACGGGCGGGGACGGCGAGTTGCGCTCGGCGATCCGCGGCATGGAGGGCCAGTACGACGCCGTGGCGGGCGCGGACGGCCGGGAGAGCCTGCTGGCCGAGCCGGCGGACCTGCCCTCGGCGGACGAACTGGGCCGGCAGTTCGAGCAGTTCCTGGCCGACCACGAGCGCGGCGCGGAGTAGCGCGCGGCAGGTCCGGAACGCCCCTCCCGTCGGACGGAGCCACCCCCGCGGGGGTGGCGGGTCCCCCCTTGGGAGGATGTCGCGCAGGCGGGAGTCATCGGGGGCGACCGCTCGTTGGAGCCTGAGGTGCCCGGGGGACGGGCCGCCGTGAGGAGCCGACCGTGACCCGTCACACCCCCGGGGGGATGCCATGTCGAGGACCACACGCCCGGCCGTCGCCGTGACGGCCGGGCTGACCGCGCTGCTGCTGGCCGGATGCACGGGCGGCGGCGGTTCGGACGGCCAGGGGAAGGGCTTCGCGGGCGCGGTGCCCGGCCGCGCCCAGCCCGGCGCGACCGCGTCGCCGACCCCCACGCCGCCGCCGACCACCGGGCCGTACGTCGCGCTCGGCGACTCGTACACGGCCGGGATGCAGCTGCCCCCGCAGACCGGCGAGCCGCGCGGCTGCTCCCGCTCCGGGGCCGACTACCCGTCCCTGGTGGCCAGGGGCCTCGGGATCGCCCCCGGGCAGTTCCGGGACGTCAGCTGCACCGGCGCCACCACCGTGGACCTCACCGCGCCGCAGGACACCGGCAACGGCACCAATCCGGCCCAGCTGGACGCGCTGGGCCCGGACACCCGGCTGGTCACCCTCGGGATCGGCGGCAACGACGCCGGTTTCACGGAGGTGGTGGTCGAGTGCGCCAGGGACAACCTGGTGGACGCGGTGAAGAGCGTGATCAAACCGACCCGCGCCACCTCGCCCTGCCGAGAGCACTACGCCGCCGACGACGGCACCGACCGGGTCCAGCGCAAGGTGGACGAGGCGGGCGACCGGCTCGGCAAGGTGCTCCAGGACGTCAAGCGGCGCTCTCCGCAGGCCCGGGTGTACGTGATCGGCTACCCGGCGCTGTTCCCGGCCGACCCGGCCGGCTGCCTCCCGGTGCTCGGCACCACGGTGGCCGCCGCCGACCTGGGCTTCCTCGCGGAGAAGGAGCGGCAGCTCAACGGGATGCTGCGGCAGCGCGCGCAGGCGGCGGGCGCGGTGTTCGTGGACACCGCCGGCCCCTCGGCCGGGCACGACATGTGCGCGGGCGCGGAACAGCGCTGGATCGAGCCGCCGTTCCCGGCGCGCGGCCTGGCGCCGATCCACCCCAACGCCAAGGGTCAGGAGGCGGTGGCCGGCCTCGTGCTCAAGGCGCTCAGGGGCTGACCGGAGGCGGCCGGCGGGTCGGCGGGACGGCGCGCGGAGCTACGCCGTCCAGGTGGGCCCGGGGCGCCGGAGCGGGCACCGTGGTGCCGCGCAGCGTTCACGCCCCGGCCCGCGCCCCTTCGCGCGCGGCACACCCCGGGTGTCGGGGGCGCGGCGTACCGTGAGGGTCATATGGATGACACCACGCACCGCCTCGCCGCCCCGATCCCGTACGACCACACCGCCGAGGCCCGCTGGGTCCCCGAACCCGACAAACGCCCGGGCCGTACGGCGTTCCAGCGCGACCGCGCCCGGGTGCTGCACTCGGCGGCGCTGCGGCGGCTGGCCGGCACCACCCAGGTGGTCGCCCCGATGCGCAGTGACTTCCCGCGCACCCGGCTCACCCACTCCCTCGAATGCGCCCAGGTCGGGCGGGAGTTGGGCGCGGCCCTGGGCTGCGACCCGGACCTGGTGGAGACGGCCTGCCTGGCCCACGACATCGGGCACCCGCCGTTCGGCCACACCGGGGAGGAGGCCCTCGACCAGGCCGCCGAGGCGTGCGGCGGCTTCGAGGGCAACGCCCAGTCCCTGCGCATCCTGACCAGGCTCGAACCCAAGCGCTTCGCCCCCCAGGAGGAGCCGTCCACCCGGCTCGCGCCCTGGCCCGGCCGCAGCGTGGGCCTCAACCTGACCCGCGCCGCGCTCGACGCCGCCACCAAGTACCCGTGGACCAGGGGCGCCCACCCGACCGACCCGGCCTCGCCCAAGTACGGCGTCTACGCCGACGACCTGCCGGTCTTCCGCTGGCTGCGGGCGGGCTCCCCGGCCGGGCGCAAGTGCTTCGAAGCCACCGTGATGGACTGGTCCGACGACGTGGCGTACTCCACCCACGACGTCGAGGACGGCCTCCAGGCCGGCCACATCGACCCGGCCGCGCTGCGCGCCCCGGGCGAGCGCGCCGAGCTCTTCAAGGTCGCCGAGCGCTACGCCCGCGACGCCGAGCCGGAGGAACTGGCCGCCGCGCTGGACCGGCTGCTCGGCCAGGAGTGGTGGCCCCGTTCGTACGACGGCACCGCCCGCGCCAGGGCCGGGCTCAAGGACCTCACCAGCCAGCTGATCGGCCGCTTCTGCCTGGCCGCCGAGCAGGCCACCCGGGCCCGCTACGGTCCCGGCGGGCTGAGCCGCTACGGGGCCGAGCTGGTGGTGCCCCGGGACGTCCGGCTGGAGTGCGCGGTGCTCAAGGCGGTCGCCGTCCGCTTCGTCATGCAGCGCGACGAGCAGGCCCAGCTGCGGGCCCGCCAGCGGATCGTGATCGCCGAGCTGGCGTACGTGCTCACCCAGCGCGCCCCCGAGGGGCTGGACCCGGTGTTCGCCGCGATGTACCACGAGGCCGAGGACGACGGCGCCGCCGTGCGCACGGTCATCGACCAGATCGCCACCCTCACCGACGCCTCGGCGCTCGCCCTGCACGCCAAGCTGGTCGGCGCCGCCTGGGCGTGAAAGGCGGCGGCCCGCGCCCCGGCCGCCCCAGTAGACTTCCGGGGTGGCCGGGCGGATCAGGGACGAAGACGTGCAGGCGGTGCGCAGCGCACTGCCGATCGACGCGGTGGTCGGCGACTACGTACAGCTGACCAACGGTGGCGGCGGCGAGTACAAGGGCGTCTGCCCCTTCCACGACGAGAAGTCCGCCTCCTTCTACGTGAACCCCGCCAAGGGCGTCTTCCACTGCTTCGGCTGCCAGGAGAACGGCGACACCATCGCCTTCCTGATGAAGATCGAGCACTTCACCTTCGCCGAGGCCGTCGAGCGGATGGCCGCCCAGGCCGGCATCACGCTGCGCTACGAGGAGGGCGGCTACAGCCCCCGCCACCAGCAGGGCGAGCGCACCCGGCTGGTCGAGGCGCACAAGGTGGCCGCCGCCTACTACCAGGAGCAGCTGGCCTCGCCGGAGGCGGAGATCGGCCGCCGCTTCCTGGCCGAGCGCGGCTTCGACGAGGAGGCGGCCAAGGCCTTCGGCGTCGGCTACGCCCCGGCCGGCTGGGAGCACCTGGTGCGCTACCTGCGCGGCAAGGGCTTCACCGACAAGGAGATCCTGCTCGGCGGTCTGGCCTCGCAGGGCCAGCGCGGCGGCCTGATCGACCGCTTCCGGGGCCGGCTGGTCTGGCCGATCCGGGACATCGCGGGCGAGGTGATCGGCTTCGGCGCCCGCCGCCTGCGCGAGGACGACAACGGGCCCAAGTACCTGAACACCCCCGAGACGCCGATCTACAAGAAGTCCCACGTGCTGTACGGCATCGACCTGGCGAAGAAGGAGATCGCCAAGTCGGGCCGCGCGGTGGTGGTCGAGGGCTACACCGACGTGATGGCCTGCCACCTGGCCGGGGTCACCTCCGCGGTGGCCACCTGCGGCACGGCCTTCGCCGAGGACCACATCAAGATCATCCGCCGGCTGCTGATGGACACCTCCCAGTACCGGGGCGAGACGGTCTTCACCTTCGACGGCGACGCGGCCGGCCAGAAGGCCGCGCTGCGCGCCTTCGAGGACGACCAGAAGTTCGCCGCCAAGACCTCCATCGCGGTCAGCCCGGGCGGCATGGACCCGTGCGAGCTGCGCCTGGCCCAGGGCGACGAGGCGGTCCGGCAGCTGATCGACAACCCCGTCCCGCTGTTCGAGTTCGCGCTGAGCACGGCGGTGTCCAAGCACCGGGTCGAGACGCCCGAGGGGCAGGCCGCCGCCATGGAGGAGGCGGCCCTGATCGTGGCGAAGATCAAGGACCCGTCGATCCGGCACGGCTATGCGATCCGTCTGGCCGGCATGCTCGGCGTGAACCCCGGCGACGAGCAGTTCGTGGTCCGCCGGATCGCGCAGCTGGCCCGCTGGGAGCGCGAGAAGCAGCAGAACCCGCGCGGCGGCCGGCAGCGGCACACCGAGCAGCCGGTCGCCCCGGTCCGCCCCGCGCAGCCCGCCTTCCGGCTCAACCCGCGCGACCCGGCCCAGTTCGTCGAACGCGAACTGCTCAAGCTGGCGCTGCAGCACCCGGACCTGGTCAGCCCGGCCTTCGACCACTACGGCGAGGACGAGTTCCCGACCCCGCCGTACACCGCCGTCCGGCAGGCCATCGCCAAGGCCGGCGGCGCCGCGTACGGGGCGACCCTGCCCGACTTCACCAGCGTGGTGCGCGAGGCCGCCCCGGACGACCAGGTGCGCTCGCTGGTCACCGAGCTGACCGTCGAGCCGGTCCGCTCGCTGCGCAAGGCGGACGCGGTCTACGCGGGGGAGTTCCTGGTCAAGCTGCGCCTGCTGGCGGTCGACCGCCGGATCACCGAGGTCCGCGGCTACCTCCAGCGGCTCGGTCCCCGGGCCGACGCCGAGCAGCTGCACGCGGTGCAGACCGAGCTGTGGCAGCTCCAGCAGTACGGGCAGCAGCTGCGCAGCCGGGGCGCCGCGGCCCTGTAGGGCTCGCCGGAGCGGCCGCCGCACAGAAAGTCGGCGCACGAGTCTCGGCCACGGAGCGTGGCGTACCGCACACTGGAGGGCGTCCCACCTCCGTTCAGCGCGGGTCCGCCAGAGTCGCGCCCGCCCCGAGGGGATGCCCGTGGAGCAAGGCCTCGTCGCAGCGACCACCAGTACGAGAGCGGTCCCCGCCGGATCGGCGGGGGAGCGGGAGACCGACCACGGCCGGGCCGGGGCGGCGCCCCCGGACGGCGCGCGGGTCCCCGCACAGGGCCCGGCGGAGGGCCACCCGGACAGTCCCGAGCCCGGACTCGGAGCCGAAGCGGAATTCGACGGCGGCCCCGGTCCCGAAGGCAGCCCCGACGGTGACACCGATGCCGAAGCCGAAGCCGACGGCGACGGCGGCTCCGACGCCGACGCGGCGGACGAGCGCCCCGAGCCCGCCGGGAGCGGCGGACCGGCCGCCGACCTGCTGCGCCAGTACCTGCGGGAGATCGGCCGGATCCGGCTGCTGACCGCCGCCGAGGAGGTCGAGCTGGCCCGCCAGGTCGAGGCCGGCCTGTTCGCCGAGGAGCGGCTGAACGGTTCCCCGCCTCCGCCGGACCCGCTGGCGGGCGAGCTGGACACCCTGGTGGTGCGGGGCCGGATCGCCAAGCGCCGACTGATCGAGGCCAACCTGCGCCTGGTCGTCTCCGTCGCCAAGCGCTACGTCGGCCGCGGGCTGACCCTGCTGGACCTGGTCCAGGAGGGCAACCTGGGTCTGATCCGGGCGGTGGAGAAGTTCGACTACACCCGGGGCTACAAGTTCTCCACGTACGCGACCTGGTGGATCCGCCAGTCGATGAGCCGGGCGCTGGCCGACCAGGCCCGGACGATCCGGGTGCCGGTCCACGTGGTCGAGCTGATCAACCGGGTGGTCCGGGTCCAGCGCAGGCTGCTGCAGGAGCGCGGGCTGGAACCCACGGCGGCCGAGGTCGCCGCCGTCCTGGAACTGACCGAGGCGCGGGTGCGGGAGCTGCTCCGGCTGGCCCAGGAGCCGATCTCGCTGCACACCCCGGTCGGCGAGGAGGACGACGTCGCGCTCGGCGACCTGATCGAGGACGCCGACGCGGCCTCGCCCGCCGAGTCCGCGACCTTCCTGCTGCTGCGCCGGCACCTCGACGCGGTGCTGGCCACCCTGGGCGACCGGGAGCGCCAGGTCGTCCAGCTCCGCTACGGGCTGGACGACGGCCGCCCGCGCACGCTGGAGGAGATCGGCGCGCTGTTCGGCGTGACCCGGGAGCGGATCCGCCAGATCGAGTCGAAGACGCTGGTCAAGCTCCGCGACCACGCCTTCGCCGAACAGCTGCGCGGCTACCTCGACTAACGGTTAGCCCGGCTGGGTGGGCTGGGCCGGCGTGGTCGGCGAACCGGCCGCCGGCTGGGCGGGCGTGTCCGTCGGTGCCGGGGTGGCCGTCACCGCGCCGGCGCCGGTGCCCGGTGGCGGGGAGGCGGGGCCGACCGGGATCGGGGTCGAGGCGACCACGCCCGCCAGGTCGTAGATCTCCGGGGTGCAGCGGTCCCCGGCCGGCTGGTGCCCGCAGACGCGGAACCCGATCGTCGGGTCCGCCGCCGTGAGCATGTTCGAGTAGTTGTCGTAGCCGTAGTGGATGAGGCCCTGCTCGCTGTCACCGGTGCTGTTGACGATCGTGGCGAAGTCGCCCGGCTCGCCCTCGGTGATCGCCGCCCAGGCGGCCCGGCAGTTCTGGCTGTACCGGAGGTAGATGACCACCTTGCCGATGACCTCGGTGTACAGGGTGCGGGCGTCCTTGCCGCAGGCGCTGTACTTCGGGTCCTTGTGGTCGCAGCCGAGGGCCTGGCAGGTCGGTTCGGCCGGGATGGGCCGGGCACTGGTGCTGGTGGGGACCGGGGCGGGGACCGGGGCCGTGGTCGGCGCCGGAGCGGCGAGCGGCCCCGTCGTGCCGTCGTGCCGGGTGGCGCGCAGGCCGGCCAGCACCAGCAGGACCGCCAGCACCGCCGCCCCGGAGACCAGCACCGCCGGGCGCCGCCACCAGGCGACGGGGGCGGGCTCCGGCGCCTGACCCATCACCAGGGCCTCGTCCGCTTCGTCGGCGGGGGGCTCGTCGAGGGACGGCTCGTGGGCCGACAGCTCGTCGGCGGACGGCGCGTCGGCGGACGGCTCGTCAAGGGCCGGCGCCCTCGGCCCGTCGAACGCCGGTCCGTCGGCCGAGGAGCCCCGCACCGGCGGCTCCACCGGGCTCCCGGGGGCCCCCGGTTCCTCCGGTGCCGCCACGGCCCGCTGCCACAGCGCCCGCAGCGCGGCCCCGTCGCAGTCCACCGCCCCGATCAGGGCGTCCAGCGCCTGCTCGGTGACGATCCGCTTGCCGTTCAGCCAGCGCTCCCAGGAGGCGCGGCTGTAGTGGGTGCGAGCGGCGAGTTCGGACAGTGAGAGCCCGGCGGCGTCCTTGATGGCCCGGAGCTCCTCGGCCAGGCGTCTGGCGGGCTCGGGCAGCTCCTCGGGCAGGTTCTTCCAGGCGGAACCCATGCGGCCTTCCAAGAGTGGGGGAACAGGGGGACGGGGACGGCGGAAGGGGCTCCGGCCCGGGCCGTTCGGGTGACTCCGCGTCTCCAACCTCATCGGCCGGGCGTCTCAATCCCCAGGTCATGGCGCTGAGACGGACGGAAGTGTCTCACAAGCCCCTGGGCCGCTCGAACATCCGCGGGATGGTCGGGCAGAGTTCTCTGGTCGGAGCGGCCAGCCGCTCGGCCGGTTCGTTCGGAAACCGGACGGTTACCCACCGTTTCTTCCGAATTCCGTCCCGGCTCCCCCCACGGAGCCGGGGCAGCCTCGCGGGGGGAGGCTGCCCCGGCTGTTCCGGGACGTCCGGCGGGAGGGCGCTTCACCGCGCCCTCCCGCCGTGACCATTCCTCGCGCGCCCTTCCCCGCGCGGCCCCACCTCACACGGCCCCTCCTCAGTGGTGGAAGCCCGAGCGGGCCGGCACCCCGAGCTCCTTGAGCGGGACGGGCTGGCGCAGCAGCTCCGGCAGCAGCCGGTCGAGGTCGGCCAGCAGCAGGTCGGCGAGGTCCCGGGAGAAGCCGTTGCGGCAGACCACCCGGAGCACCGACAGGTCCTCCCGGTTCGCCGGGAACGTGTACGCGGGCACCTGCCAGCCGCGCTCGCGCAGTCGGCGCGAGACGTCGAACACGTCGAAGGGGACGTCCCCGTCGGTGGTGAAGGCGAACACCGGCACCTGGTCGCCGCGGGTCAGCAGCCGGAAGCAGTCCAGCTCCCCGATCCTCCCGGCCAGGTAGGTGGCGACCTCGCGGCAGGCGCCCTGGACGGCCCGGAAGCCCTCCCGGCCGAGCCGGAGCAGGACGTAGTACTGGGCGATCACCTCGGCGCCCGGCCGGGAGAAGTTGAGCGCGAAGGTCGGCATCTCGCCGCCGAGGTAGTTGACCCGGAAGACCAGTTCCTCGGGCAGCGCCGCCCGGTCGCGCCACAGCGCCCAGCCCACGCCCGGGTAGACCAGGCCGTACTTGTGCCCGGAGGTGTTGATCGAGGCCACCCGGGGGAGCCGGAAGTCCCAGAGCAGGTCGGGGTCCAGGAAGGGAGCCACCATGCCGCCGGAGGCGGCGTCCACGTGCACCGGGACGTCGATCCCGGTCCGCTCCTGGAAGGCGTCCAGGGCCGCGCAGATCTCCGCGACGGGCTCGTACGAACCGTCGAAGGTGGAGCCGAGGATGCCGACCACGCCGATGGTGTTCTCGTCGCACAGCGCGACCGCCCGCTCGGCGTCGAGGTGGAAGCGCTCGCCCTCCATCGGCGCGGTGCGCGCCTCGATCTCCCAGAAGGTGCAGAACTTCTCCCAGCACACCTGCACGTTGACGCCCATCACCAGGTTGGGACGGGCCCCGGCCGCGTAGCGCTCGGGGTTGCGGCGCATCCAGCGGCGCTTGAGCGCCATGCCGGCGAGCATGCAGGCCTCGCTGGAGCCGGTGGTGGAGCAGCCGACCGCGGCGTCCGGGTCGGGGGCGTGCCAGAGGTCGGCGAGGATCGCCACGCAGCGCCGCTCCAGTTCGGCGGTCTGCGGGTACTCGTCCTTGTCGATCATGTTCTTGTCGAGGCACTCGGTCATCAGCCGGGTCGCCTGGGTCTCCATCGACGTGGTGACGAAGGTCGCCAGGTTGAGCTTGGCGTTGCCGTCCAGCATCAGTTCGTCGTGGATCAGCTGGTACGCGGTCTCGGCGGGCACCGGGCCCTCGCCGAGCCGGTGCACCGGCGGGGCCAGCTCCATCGCGCCCAGCGGGTCGGCCGTGGCCGCGAACGGACCGATGCTCAGCCGGCGGTCCCCGCCGGCCCCCTTGTGCAGCGCCATGGCGTCCTGCCGCCCTTCGTCGGTGGCCGTGTCCGGTCCCACGCTGCCACCGGGCGCCGGGTGACGCATCTTCACCGGGGGCGGGCCGCGTGACCCGGATGCCGGAGCCCCGTCGGCGTCCCCGGCGTCAGCCGGCCGCCGCCTCCGGGTGGATCTGGTCCCGGGCGGCCCGGTACTGCTGGCGCACCGCCGAACCGATCGCCAGGTCCTGTTCCCCGTCGGGCTCGACGGTCTCGGCGTCCGGCAGCTCCCACGCCGGCGGCTCGGGGGTGCCGGCCAGCGCCCACGCGGCCTGCCGGGCGGCCCCGCGGGCGGCGTGCGCGCCCGGCGGCGGCACCACGACCGGGACGCCGAACAGCATCGGTGCGACGTGCCGGACGGCGGGCAGCCGCCCGGCCGTGCCGAGCAGGAAGACCCGCTTGATCCCGACGCCCCGGGCGCGCAGCACGTCCAGCGCGTCCGCGATGTTGCACAGCATGCCCTCGACGGCGGCCCGGGCCAGGTGCTGGGGGGTCATCGCCTCGGCCCGCAGGCCGGTCAGGGTGCCGGCCGCGTGCGGCAGCGCCGGGGTGCGCTCGCCGTCCAGGTACGGCAGCAGCACCAGCCCGTACGAGCCGGGGGAGGAGTGCAGCGCGAGGTCGCTCAGACCCTCCAGGTCCCGGCCGAGCATCGCGGCGGTGGAGAGCAGGACCTGGGCGGCGTTGAGGGTGGCGACCATCGGCAGGTGGCGGCCGCTGGCGTCGGCGAAGGAGGAGACCAGGCCGGAGGCGTCCACCACGGCCTCCTCGTGCACCGCGAAGATCGTCCCGGCGCTGCCGAGCGAGACCACGGCGTCGCCCGGGCGCAGGCCGAGGCCCAGCGCGGCGGCCATGTTGTCGCCGGTGCCGGCCGAGATCAGCAGGCCCTCGGGGGTGTGCCCGGCGGGCTCGGCGGGGCCGAGGACGTGCGGCAGGCTGAGCGGGTGGCCGAGCGCCAGCTCGACCAGGTCCTGGCGGTACTCGCCGGTGATCGGCGACCAGTAGCCGGTGCCGGAGGCGTCGCCGCGGTCGGTGGTGCGGCGCTTGGGGTGGCCGAGCAGCTGCCAGACCAGCCAGTCGTGCGGCAGCAGCACCTCGGCGACCCGGCGGGCGTTGGCCGGCTCGAACTCGGCCAGCCAGCGCAGCTTGGCGATGGTGTACGTCGGGGCGGGCACGGCGCCGATGGCGGCCGTCCAGGCGGCCGGGCCGCCGAGGGCGTCCAGCAGCTTGGCGGCGGCGCCGCTGGACCGCGGGTCGTTCCACAGGATCGCGGGCCGGACCTGCACCCCGCCCGCGTCCAGGCCGATCATGCCGTGCTGCTGGGCGCTGACGCCGATCGCCCGGACGCCCTCCAGCAGGCCGCCGGCCGCGGCGTCGCCGAGCGAGTGCAGCCAGACCTGCGGGTCGGCCTCGCCGGGGCGCAGGTCCTGGTCCTCGGGGACGGGGTGCGGAGCCTTGCCGGAGCGCAGGACGGCGCCGGTTTCCGCGTCGCACGCGACGATCCTGGTGCGGCTGGTCGAGCTGTCTATCCCCGCGACGATGGCCATGTCGAGATCATGCCTCAGCCCGGCCCGGGACGCGTCCGGGCCGGGTGAGCCGTTGCCGCTTCGCGACCCCGGGGCGGGCCGTTCTCGCCGTGCCGTCACCGTGCCGCCGCCGCGCCGTCACCCAGCGGTCACGGGCGGAAGGTACCCCAGCCGTCGTCCTCCGTCCGGGCCCGGTTGAAGTACGGCACCCGGTCCGTGACGGCCGACGGCAGCCGGTCGCCGACCCGGTCCGCGACCGCGCCCGCGGCCTTCCCGGCGACCGCGCCGGCCTGCTGCCGGGCCCGTTCGGTCGCCCCCTGCACCGCGGGGTTCCGGGCGATCTGCCGGGAGACCTTGGCGATCTGCTCGTAGCGCTCGCGTCCGGCCCGCGAGCCCAGCACGTAGCCGGCCGCGAAGCCCGCGGCCAACGACAGCTTCCACATGATCGGATCCACCCTCTCCTGGCGGCCTTCTGCCGCATTGCCCTACCCGTCCGTCGGGACGGCGAACCGTCCGCGCCCCCAGCATCCCCGGGTGCGGGGCCGGGCGCGCGCCGGGCACGCCGGTCGGCAGCCCCGGGGCGACCGGGGAAAGCGATTGGCGGACCACCCCCCCGAGTGCGCTAATGTATGTCCCGCAGCGAGCGCCGCGGAGCCCGGGAAACCCGGGGCCCGGGGCGGAAGCCGATCCCCCATAGCTCAATTGGCAGAGCAGCCGACTGTTAATCGGCAGGTTATTGGTTCGAGTCCAATTGGGGGAGCTCGGGACGAGGCCCTTCGGGGGCTCGCTTCCCGTGCGTGGTACGGAGGTCGAGTACCGCGATCCCGCATAGCTCAATTGGCAGAGCAGCCGACTGTTAATCGGCAGGTTATTGGTTCGAGTCCAATTGCGGGAGCTGCACCGGGTCCGCCCGGTGACTGCTCAGAGCGAAGGCCCCCCGGTCGACCGGGGGGCCTTCGTGTTGTGGCCGCGCGGGGCCGGCGTCGCCGTACGGTGTCGTGTGCGTCACGCCGGGGCCCCGCCCCCGTGCCGACCGGGAATCAGGTGGTCGCCTTCCGGTAGAGGTCGGCGACCCGCTGGTCGAAGGCGACGCTGTACGAGGTGCTCGGGGTCTCCCCGCCCTCCTGGTAGCCGCCGATCACGCCGACCACCGAGCCCTTCTCGGTGACCCAGGGGCTGCCGCTGGTGCCGTCGGTGTAGCCGCCGCAGTCGAAGCGCTCCTGGGTGGCGCCCTGCGAGCGGGTCCGGACCGAGCAGGTGATCGGCTCGTCGCTGTCGTTCGGGTAGCCGGTCACCGAGACGGACAGCCCGAAGCCCTGCCCGGTGCCGAGCGGGTTGCCGCCGACCGCGTCCTCGATCTGCCGGCCGTCGACCGTGCCGACGGTGACGAACGCCACGTCGTACTCCGGGTCGTCGTCGGTCGCCCAGTGCGGGTCGACGGTCACCGACTGCACCGGCCAAGTCCCGTACGGGGTCGAGCCGTTGCGGTAGCCCGGGGTGAACACCAGGCCGTCCAGCAGGCCGATCCGGCGGCTCTGCACGCAGTGCGCCGCCGTCACCAGCAGGTTGCGCCGGGGGCTCTGCACCACGCTCGCGGTGCACGCCCGGGGCCCCTGCGCGGTGTGGATGGAGAGCGTGCCGATCCGGTCCCGGGCCGGGCTCCGCTGGGCGACCTCGGCGGTGGGCGCCCCGCCCTGGCCTCCGCAGGCGGTGCCGACGGCGAGCAGCAGGGCGGCCAGGGCGGCCGTACGTGCCGTGCGCGCGGTCGGTGCCGGGCGGGGGGCCATCGGGGCTCCGTCTCGTTCCTCGGGGCGGACACCGGGAGGGGTGCGTTCCGCCGTTCGTGAGGAAGATCTACCAGGCTGTGCCGGGCGGCGCCACTGCCGGGTGCGCGCCCGCCCCCGGTCAGCCGGTGGCGCGGTCGTACAGCGCCTGGACGCGGTCGCCGAAGTAGCTGCTGTAGGAGGTGTCCGGGGTGTCGCCGCCCTCCTGGTAGCCGCCGATCACGCCGACCACGGTGCCGGTCCTGGTGGTCGGGTCGAAGTCGGTGACCCAGGGGCTGCCGCTGGTGCCGCCGGTGTAGTCGGGGCAGTCGATCCGCAGCTGGGTGGGGCTCTGCTCGGAGGTGGTGTTGGAGCAGGTGATCGGGACGTCGCTGCTGCCGGGATAGCCGGTGACCTTCACGGGCAGCCGGTAGCCGCGGTTGACGCCCAGTCGGTTGGCGCCGAGCACCTGCTGGACCTGCCGGCCGTTCTGGGCTTGGACGACCGCGAAGGCGACGTCCATGTCCGGGTCGGCGTGGTCCTTCCAGCCGTCGTCCACGGTGACCGCCAGCAGCGGCCAGACGCCGCTGGGGGTCTCGCCGTCCCGGTAGCCGGGGACGAAGACCAGGTCGCCGCGCTGCCCGAGCTTCGGGTCCCAGACGCAGTGCGCTGCGGTGACGATGAGGTTGAGCCCGGCGCTGTCGACCACGCTGGCGGTGCAGAAGTGGTCGCCGTCGGCGTTGCGGGTGAACACCGCGCCGACCAGGCCGTTGAGCACGGTGGGCTTGGCGGTGCGGGTGACCCCGGTGTGGCGGCCGACCGCGCCCTTGAACCGCTGTCGGGTCCAGCCGTGGCTGTCGCCCGAGCCGCCCGCGCCCGCCGAGCCGGACGCGGCCGCCGTGGCCGGCGCCGAGGTGACCGTCGGCGCGCCCCCGCCGGGCCCCGCCGCCGTCGTGCAGCCCGCCGCCGGCACCACCGCCAGCACCGCCGCCAGCACCCCGGCCGCTGTCCCCCTACGTGTCGTCATCCGCCCAGGCTGCCCCGGGCGGGCGCCCCGCCGCCACCCGGGCTGGGCCGCCGGGAGAGGCGCGCACGGTCGCGCACCCAGGTGCGCCCCCGGCGCGCACCACGGGTGATCGACCGGCTATGCTGCCCGGGACGGCCTCGCAGGGGCCGTCTGCTGCTGCCGTGGCGGATCACCGGCGCGCGCGGCGAACCGGGGCGGTAGCTCAGCCGGTTAGAGCAGGGGACTCATAATCCCTTGGTCGTGGGTTCGAGTCCCACCCGCCCCACCTTCTCGTCGCGCGGACGAGGGTCGTACGGACCGTCCGCGGGCAGGCCCCGGAGCCGGAGCTCCGCCGCCTGCGACGACGCAGAGTCTAGGGCGCGGCCACCTCCTTCCCCGTGTGGCGCGCCGGAATTCACCCGCCCGTGGTCATCGGCCCCGGCGTTCCCTGACGGCCCTGCGGCCCCCTGTCGTCGGCCTCCCCGCCGCCTGCCGACCCCTGGTGCTCCGCGCGGAAAAAGTGATATCACTTTGCCATCGGTACGGACGCTCGCTGGAGGAGTCGCTCTCATGCCCACACCGCACATCGCCGTCGAGGACGGCCCTGTCCTGGACCTTCCGGTCCCCAAGATCACCGAACGGGTCATCACCGGTGCCGCCGGGCTGCCGGTGCTGTTCGGCTCGCTGCTCGGCCTGGTCGCCGGGGCCGGGGCGATCGTCGCCGGTGGGGTCCGACTGGCCGGGCACGACCAGGTGTCGGGCGCCGTGCTGATGACCGCCGGGCCGGTCCTGGTGCTGGGCTCGCTGCTGCTGCTGTGCGGGCTGACGGTGATCTCGCCCGGCCAGGCCCGGGTGGTGCAGCTGCTCGGGCGCTACCGGGGCACCATCCGCGCCGAGGGCCTGACCTGGCTGAACCCGTTCACCCGCCGTCGGCCGATCTCGCTGCGGATCCGCAACCACGAGACCGAGACCACCAAGGTCAACGACGCGGACGGGAACCCGATCGAGATCGCCGCCGTGGTGGTCTGGCAGGTCGAGGACACCGCGATGGCGGTGTTCGAGGTGGACGACTACACCGACTTCGTCGCCATCCAGACCGAGACGGCCGTCCGGCACATCGCCACCAGCTACCCGTACGACGCCCACCACGAGGGGCAGTTGTCGCTGCGCGACGGCGCGGACGAGATCGCCCGCAAGCTCTCGGCGGAGATCGCCGCCCGGGTCGCCTCGGCCGGCGTGCGGGTGGTCGAGTCCCGGATCACCCGGCTCGCGTACGCGCCGGAGGTCGCCCAGGTGATGCTGCAGCGTCAGCAGGCCGGGGCCGTGGTGGCGGCGCGCAGGCTGATCGTCGAGGGCGCCGTCGGTATGGTCGAGGAGGCGCTGGACCGGCTCGCCGAGCGCGACGTGGTGGAGTTGGACGAGGAGCGCAAGGCCGCCATGGTCAGCAACCTCCTGGTGGTGCTCTGCGGCGACCGCGGCACCCAGCCCGTCGTCAACACGGGCTCCCTCTATCAGTAAGGCGCGGCAGTGGCGACGGAACGGAAGAAGATCCTGTTGCGACTGGACCCTTCAGTTCACGACGCGCTCGCCAGATGGGCCGCGGACGACCTGCGCAGCACCAACGCGCAGATCGAGTTCCTGCTCCGCCGCGCCCTCACGGACGCGGGCCGGATGCCCAGCGGTGCGAACCGGCTCCCCCGGCGCGGACGCCCGCCCAAGGAGGGCCCGGAGAGCGGCGGTCCCGCGGAGGACTGACCGGCGGCCGGGCACGCGAAGACCTTCGGAGACCGACATGGACCAGCCCGCCACACTTCCCGAGAAGCTCTACCTGCTCGCGTACGACCCGGGGCGCGGGCGGATCACCGCCACCGACCGGCTCGACCTGGTGATGCGGGCGGCGGCGCTCGCCGAGCTCCTGCGGCGCGGACTGATCCGCGAGGACGGCCGGTACCCGGCGGCCGTGGACGGGGGGAAGACCCCCGGCCTCGACCCGCTCACCGCCGCGCTGCTGGCGCAGATCCGGCAGGAGCGCCGACGCTCCTGGCAGAGCTGGATCGGCCGGAACCGGGGCCCGACCGCGCGCGCCGCGCGCGTGGTCCGGGGCGGCCTGGCGGCGGCCGGCCGGATCCGGGTCGAGGAGCACCGGGTGCTCGGACTGTTCCCGCGGGCCCGGGTCACCCTCCCGGAGACCCGGCTGCGCACGTCGCTCGTGCTGTCGGTCGCCTCGGCGCTCGACGGCCCGTTCAGCCGGGTCGACCCGGCGGACGCCGTCCTGGTCGCGCTGCTCGACGCGGCCCGGCTGGGCTCGGCCCTGACCTGGCGGCAGCGGCGCGAGTTCCGGAGCAGGATCGACAAGCTCGCCCCCGCGGCCGGTCCCGTCCCGCGCGCGCTGCGCCGGGCCGTGAACGCCGGCCGGGCGGACGGCGGGGCGGCCTGAACCGCCCCCCCCGCGGCACCTCCGGCGACAAGGCCGGCCGACCCCGAGGCAACCGGGCTCCGTCCGCCAGGGACGCCCCCGCTGCCGGGGCGGATCGGCGGCGGCCGGGCGGGCCGTAAGCTGGCCGGATGCTCGAACCCGCCCTACTGCCGACCCCGCTGGTGGACTGCACCGACGGGTTCCTCGCCCGGGCCGGGGTGGAGCTGCGGCTCAAGCGGGACGACCTGCTGCACCCGACCGTGCCCGGCAACAAGTGGCGCAAGCTCGCGCCCAACCTGGCCGCCGCCGTCGAGCGGGGCCACACCCGGCTGCTGACCTTCGGCGGGGCGTACTCGACCCACCTGCGGGCGGTCGCGGCCGCCGCCGGGGCGCTGGGACTGGAGAGCGTCGGCCTGGTCCGCGGCGAGGAGCTGGCCGAGCGGCCGCGCAACTGGTCGCTGCGGGCCGCCGAGGCGGCCGGGATGCGACTGGAGTTCCTGACCCGGGCCGCGTACCGGGAGGCCACCGGCCGAGCCGCCGGCGAGGGCACCGGGGAGGCCGCGGCCGAACTGCAGCGCCGCTGGGGCCCCTGCCTGGTGCTCCCGGAGGGCGGCTCCAACGCCCTGGCCGCCGTCGGCGCGGCCGCGATCCCGGCCGAACTGCCCGACCTGGGCGAGCGTGACGTGGTCTGCTGCCCGGTCGGCACCGGCGGCACCCTGGCCGGCATCGCGGCGGGCCTGCCCCCGGGCGCGCGAGCGCTCGGCGTGGCCGTGCTGCGCGGCGGCGAGGGCTACCTGGAGGCGGAGGTCGCCCGGCTCCACCGGGCCGCGTACGGACGCGAGTTCGACGGCTGGCGGATCGACCACGCGCACCACGGCGGCGGCTACGGCAAGGTGCCGGCGGAGCTGGCGGCCTTCGCCGAGCGCTTCGAGCGGCGGCACGGCATCCCGGTGGAGCGCCGCTACGTCGCCAAGTTGCTGGCCGCGCTGTTCCAGCTCGCCGGGGCGGGTGCCTTCCCGCGCGGCACCCGCCTCACCGCCGTGGTCACCGGGGTGCCCGACCCCGCGTAGCCGGTGTGCGCGGCGCGGGGCCGGTCCCGGTCAGCCGAAGGTCAGGTTGGCGCACGGGTCGGTGTCGGCGTTGCGGGTGTTCTCCGCTATGCCGGTGGGGATGCCGTTGTTCGGCGTGGCTCCGGACGTGGCTCCGGACGTGGCTCCGGGCGTCGCACCGGGCGTGCCGTCGGCCGCCGTGCCGGGCACCGGGCTCGGGGAGGACACCGAGTCGATCCGGGTGCCGGCCGGCCGGTAGTCGGCGCCGAGCGTGACGGTGATCGACTCCGTGCCGGGCTCCTGGACCGCCTGGGCGCCGGGGAAGAGCGCCACCACCTGGTCGGCGGCGGTCTTCAGGGCGGGGTCGTACGCGACCCGGGTGGTCTGGTGCCCGGGGGAGTTGCTGCCGAGCGTGATGTTCCGGAAGCCCCGGCCCTTGAGCGTCTCCGAGCCGGAGCCGGCCAGGCCGGGGGTGCCGACGCCGTTGACCACGGTGATCGGCGCCGCGGCCTGCTCGGGGCTGAGCGGGGTGTCGGCGCCGGCGCCCGGGGTCGCGCCGGGGGAGGTGGTGACCTGGCCCGTCCCGGCGGTGCTCTGCCCGTCCAGGGTGCGGTCCTCGCGCAGCAGCTTCCAGAGGGTGTCGGCGTCCGGCTGGACCAGCCGGACCCGGTCGCCGGCGAAGCGCCACGGCGCGGTGACGAAGGTGACGTCGGAGAGCTTGATGTCCTGCACCGAGCGGGCGAAGTCCACCAGCTTCATCGCGGTGCCCAGCCCCTCGTCCACGGTGAGCGACTTGGTGGCCGCGTCCGCCAGCGGCAGCAGGGTGGGCAGCGAGAACCCCTGGCTCTGGACCTTCTTGATCATCGAGGAGAGGAAGGCCTGCTGGCGCTTCATCCGGCCTATGTCGGAGTTGTCGCCGATGCCGTGGCGGGCCCGCAGGTAGTCCACCGCGGACTGTCCGGACAGCTTCTGCAGGCCCTTCTTCAGGTGGATGCCGTACTCGTTGACGTCGTTGGGCACGCAGGCCTCCACGCCGCCCACGGCGTCGGCCATCGCGGCCGCGCCCTTGAAGTCGACCACGACGGTGTGGTCGATCCGCAGCCCGGTGAGCTTCTCCACGGTGTTCTGGGTGCAGGCGGGGTTGCCCTTGGGGGCGTCGCCCACGGTGAACGCCGAGTTGAACATCTGGTCGTTCCTGGGGGCCGTCCAGGTGCCGCTCGGCAGCCGGCAGGACGGGATGGTGACCAGGGTGTCGCGGGGGATGGAGACGCCGACGGCGTGCTTGTGGTCGGCGTAGATGTGCAGCACGATCGCGGTGTCCGAGTGGCCGACGCCCTCGTCGCCGCCGCCCAGCGCGTTGTTGCCGTCGTCGCGGGTGTCCGAGCCGAGCAGCAGCACGTTGACCGGGACGGAGGCGCCCGGGCTGGCCGGGACGGGCGCCGGCGGGCGTTCGGTGGCGACGCCGCCGGCGTCGAAGGTGGTGATGTTGCTGTCCAGCCGGTGGTAGAACCAGGCCCCGGCTCCCACGACCGACAGCACCAGAACGGCGGCCAGGCCGATGGCGGTCCGCAGGTACCGGCGCCGGCGCGTGCTGGTGCTCATCCTCCGTGCCCCCCGTTTCAGGTTTCCAGCGTTCGATGATTCGAACGTTAGACGTTCGTGGGGGCGGTTCGGTTACCCCCGATGGGCGAACGGATCGCCCGCCGGGCCTGTGATGCTGGTCACGCCCCGGGTCCGGAGGCGCCCGCGAGCATCCGCCGGAGGAGGTCCCGCAGGACCGTCCGCTCGTCCGGGCCGAGCGCCGCCAGCGGCTCACGGGCGAAGTTCAGCGACTCGCGCAGCTCCGCGGAGGCGGCCGAGCCGGAGTCGGTGGCGGCGACCAGCTTGACCCGGCGGTCCTGCCGGTCGGCTTCCCGGGTGACGAAGCCGCGGGTCTCCAGCCGGTCGACGATGCCGGTGATGTTGGACGGCTCGCAGCTGAGCGTCTGGGCGATCTGGCGCATCGGCATCGGCCCGCGCCGCAGCAGCGCGAGCACCTTCGCCTGGGCGCCGGTGAGCGAGCGGGCCGCGGCGGCTTCCTCGTACTCGCGGTGGAAGAGCGCGACCAGGTTGGCCATCAGGTCGACGACCTCGCGGGTGATCTCGTCGGGCTGCGGCGTGGCGTCCTGGGCCGGCTGAGTGTCCATGCGGAAGAGTCTACCTGAAAAGTTGACAAGGTGAACCTTTTATGTCCATCGTTACTTCAGTTTCTCAACCTTTCATGCGCCTGAATCACAAGGAGCAGCCCATGGCAGAGCAGGCCACCCCCGCGACCGCCCGTGAATGGCACCTCGCCGCCCGTCCGCAGGGCTGGCCGGTGCCGAGCGACTTCGCCCTGGTCGAGGCCCCGGTCCGGACCCCGGGCCCGGGCGAGATCCTGGTCCGCAACGTCTACCTCTCGGTGGACCCGTACATGCGCGGCCGGATGAACGACGTGAAGTCCTACCTCCCCCCGTTCTGCCTCGGCGAGCCGATGGACGGCGGCGCGGTCGGCTACGTGGTGGCCTCCGAGGCCGAGGGCTTCGCTCCGGGCGACGCCGTGCTGCACGGGCTCGGCTGGCGCGAGTACGCGACCCTGGACGCCAAGCGCGCGGTCAAGGTCGACCCGTCCGCCGCCCCGCTCTCCGCCTACCTCGGCGTCCTCGGCATGACGGGCCTCACCGCCTACGCCGGACTGCTCGCCGTCGGCGGCCTCCAGCAGGGCGACAAGGTCTTCGTCTCCGGCGCGGCCGGCGCGGTCGGCTCCATGGTCGGCCAGATCGCCAAGCTCAAGGGCGCCTCCCTGGTGGTGGGCTCGGCCGGCTCGGCGGAGAAGGTCGCCAAGCTGGTGGACGAGTACGGCTTCGACGTCGCCTTCAACTACAAGGACGCCCCGGTCCGCGAGCAGCTCGCCGCCGCCGCCCCGGACGGCATCGACCTCTACTTCGACAACGTCGGCGGCGACCACCTGGAGGCCGCGATCGGTGCGCTGAACGTGCACGGCCGTGCGGTGCTCTGCGGCGCGATCGCCCAGTACAACGAGACCACCGCGCCCGCCGCCCCGCGCAACCTCGCGCTCGCCATCGGCAAGCGGCTGCGCCTGGAGGGCATGCTGGTCGGCGACCACAGCGCGCTGCAGCCGCAGTTCGTCGCAGAGGTGGCCGGCTGGCTGGCGTCCGGCGAACTGCGCCACGAGGAGACCGTGGTGGACGGCTTCGAGAACACCGCCGAGGCCTTCCTCGACCTGCTGCGCGGCGTCAACACCGGCAAGATGGTCGTCCGACTTGACGGCTGACGCTGCGTCAGGATCTTGTGTCCGGAAACCGACCGCCCCGCCGCCCGACCCGGGCGAGCGGGGCGGTTCGTCATGGGAAGGTTCGCGGTCGGGCGCGGGGCGCCCGCTCGCACTACCGCATTCCGGCCGGATCCGAAAGTGCGTCAGCCAACCTGCGGGGCGGCGCGGTACGGTGGTCCCGCCCGGCGATGGGGCCGTTCGGGGGAGAGATCCCACCGAGGGGTAGACCTCGTTGCGGATTCGACTAGCATTGAGCGAAAGCCTGTCCGTTTTGCTCAATTTAGTGGCTTAATGTCGGCTAACGTGGGTAACTGTGGATCAACTGCAGGCACGAGGCAGCTGGGGAAGGCGACCCTCGTCCACAGCCTGGAGGTCCCGGTGACGACACGTGGAGTTCTCTACATCCACTCCGCGCCCCGCGCGCTGTGCCCGCACGTCGAGTGGGCCGTCGCGGGGGTGCTCGGTGTGCGGGTGAGCCTGGACTGGATCCGCCAGCCGGCCGCACCCGGGCATTGGCGTGCCGAACTCTCCTGGCAGGGGGAGCCCGGTACGGCCTCGAAGCTCGCCTCCGCCCTGCGCGGCTGGCAGCTGATGCGGTACGAGGTGACCAGTGAGCCCTGCGCCACGGCGGAGGGCGAGCGCTACAGCAGCACGCCCTCGCTGGGCATCTTCCACGCCGTCACCGGCATCCACGGCGACATCCTGATCCCCGAGGACCGGCTGCGCGCCGTCCTGCTGCGCGCCCGCAGCGAGGGGGCCGACCTGGAGGCCGAGATCGCCCGGCTGCTCGGCAAGCCCTGGGACGACGAGCTGGAGCCGTTCCGGTACGCGGGCGAGGGCGCGCCGGTGCGCTGGCTGCACCAGGTGGTCTGACGACGGAGGCACGACGAAGGGGCCGGCGCTCACGCGGAGCGCCGGCCCCTTCGTCGGCCGTGCCGGGCGGGTGGCCTCAGCGGGTGCGGAAGGCCAGCACCACGTTGTGGCCGCCGAAGCCGAACGAGTTGTTCAGCGCCGCGATCCGGCCCTCGGGCAGCTTGCGGGCCTCGCCGCGCACGATGTCCGCGTCCACGTCGTCGTCCAGGTCGTCGACGTTGATGGTCGGCGGGGCGAGCCGGTGGTGCAGGGCCAGCACGGTGGCGACGGTCTCGATACCGCCGGCGCCGCCCAGCAGGTGACCGGTCATCGACTTGGTGGCCGAGACGGCGATGTGGTCGAGGTCCTCGCCGAGCTCCTTGCGGAGCGCCTTCAGCTCGGCGGTGTCGCCCTGCGGAGTCGAGGTGGCGTGCGCGTTGACGTGCACGATCTCGGCCTTGTCCAGCTCGTTGCGCTCGAACAGGTCGGCCAGCGCACGGGCCACGCCGGCGCCGGTCGGCTCGGGCTGGGCGATGTGGTGGGCGTCCGAGGACAGGCCCTGGCCCACGGCCTCGCAGTAGATGCGGGCGCCGCGCGCCTCGGCGTGCTCGATCGACTCCAGGACCACCACGCCGGCGCCCTCGCCGAGCACGAAGCCGTCGCGGGCCTTGTCGTACGGGCGGGAGGCCTGCTGCGGGGCGTCGTTGTTCTTGGACATCGCCATCATGCTGGCGAACGCGGCGATCGGCAGCGGGTGGATCGCCGCCTCGGTGCCGCCGGCCACCACGACGTCGGCGCGGCCGGTGCGGATCATCTCGATCGCGTAGCCGATCGCCTCGGCGCCGGAGGCGCAGGCGGAGACGGGGGTGTGCACACCCGCGCGGGCGCCGACCTCCAGGCCGACGTTGGCCGCCGGGGAGTTGGGCATCAGCATCGGGACGGTGTGCGGGGAGACCTTGCGGGCACCCTTCTCGCGCAGCACGTCGTACTGGTCCAGGAGGGTGGTCACGCCGCCGATGCCGGAGGCGATGACGGTGCCCAGGCGCTCGGGGGCGAGCTTGGAGGACTCGTCGGTGGCGGGGGTCTCGTAGCCGGCGTCGGCCCAGGCCTCGCGGGCCGCGATCAGGGCGAACTGGGCCGAGCGGTCCAGCTTGCGGGCCAGCGGGCGGGGCAGGATCTCGCCGGGCTCGACGGCGGTGCGCGCGGCGATCTTCACCGGCAGCTCCTCGGCCCACTCCTCGGTCAGGGCCGCCACACCGGACTTCCCGGCGACCAGGTTCTCCCAGGTGCTGGCGGCGTCGGCGCCCAGCGGCGTGAAGGCGCCGATACCCGTGACGACCACGGTGCGGTTTTCAGCGGTCACTGGTTTCTTCTTCTCTCACGTGTGCGGGGGTCGGCGGGAGCCGAGGAAGGGCCCGGCCGGGCGCCCGCTTGGGGCGTCCCGGCCGGCTGGCCGGCCCGGCTCGGTGGGAGCCGGGCCGACGGGTCAGCCGTCGGTGGCGTGCGGGACGCCGGACGGGCTGGCCGAGTCGAACGATGTGATCGCTCAGGCGTTGGCGAGGATGTAGTCCACCGCGTCGCCCACGGTCTTCAGGTTCTTCACCTCGTCGTCCGGGATCTTGACGTCGAAGCGCTCCTCGGCGGCCACGACGACCTCGACCATGGACAGCGAGTCGACGTCCAGGTCATCGGTGAAGGACTTGTCGAGCGCGACATCCTCGGTCGGGATACCGGCGATCTCGTTGACGATCTCCGCGAGACCATCCAGGACCTCGTCCTTGGTAGCCATACTGGCTGCTCCTCTTCCGTGTTGAACGTGTCCGGCCGGCGGCCGGGCACAGGCTTGTGGATCAGTGGGGCGAAACGCGCCTAGGGGAGCGTAACGACTGCCGCGGCGTACACGAGACCCGCCCCGAACCCGATGATCAGCGCCAGGTCGCCGCTGTGGGCCTCGCCGCTCTCCAGCATGCGCTCCATCGCCAGCGGGATGGAGGCCGCGGAGGTGTTGCCCGTCTCCGCGATGTCACGGGCGACGGGCACCGACTCCGGCAGCTTGAGCGCCTTGATCATGGCGTCGGTGATCCGCATGTTGGCCTGGTGCGGGATGAACGCGCCGAGCTGGTCGGCGGTCACCCCGGCGGCGTCCAGCGCCTGCTGGGCGACCTTGGCCATCTCCCAGACCGCCCAGCGGAAGACCGGCTGGCCGTCCATCCGCAGGTACGGCCACTTGGTCTCCTCACCCGGGCCGTTGATGGCCGCGGGCTTGGCGAACGCGGTGTCCCAGGCCTCGGTCTGGGTGATCACGTCGGCCTGCGAACCGTCCGAACCCCAGATCAGCTTGCCGATGCCGGGGGTGTCGGACGGGCCGACGATCGCGGCGCCGGCGCCGTCGCCGAAGATGAACGCGGTCGAGCGGTCCGACTGGTCGGTCAGGTCGCTGAGCCGCTCGACGCCGATCACCAGCACGTACTCGGCGTTGCCGCCGCGGATCATGCCGTCCGCCAGTCCCAGGCCGTAGCCGAAGCCGGCGCAGGCGGCCGAGATGTCGAACGCCGGGGCGGTGCCGCAGCCGAGCCGCTCGGCGATCTCGGTGGCGATCGCGGGGGTCTGCTTGAGGTGCGAGACGGTCGCGACGATCACGCCGCCGATCTGCTCCGGGGAGATGCCGGCGTGGGCGATGGCCTTTCCGGCGGCCTGCACCGACATCTCGGCGACGGACTCCTCCGGGCCGGCCCAGCGGCGCGCGGTGATGCCGCTGCGGGTGCGGATCCACTCGTCCGAGGAGTCGATCCACTCCAGGACCTCGGCGTTGGGAATCACCCGGACCGGGCGGTAGCCGCCGACGCCGTGGATGCGCGAGTACTGCGCACCCGAGGCGGGACGGATCTGGGGCTTGGTCATGCGGTGAACTCCTGGTCCTGACCGCCGTGCTCCGCGACGAGCTCGCGGGCCTTGTCCAGATCGGCGGGCGTCTTGAGGGCGAGCGTGGCCACACCCTTGAGGTTGCGCTTGAGCAGACCGGTGAGGGTGCCCGCGGGGGACAGCTCGATCACGGCCGTCGCGCCCAGCTGCCCGAGGGTCTCCATGCAGAGGTCCCAGCGGACCGGGTTGGACACCTGCGACACCAGGCGCGCCAGCACCTCGGCACCGGACTCCACGACCGCGCCGTCCTTGTTGGAGACGTAGCGGACCAGCGGGTCGGCGGCGGTCAGCGTCGGGGCCAGCTCGGCCAGCCGCTCGACGCCGGGAGCCATGTGCTCGGTGTGGAACGCGCCGGCCACCTTCAGGGCGATCAGCTTGGCGCCGGCCGGCGGGTCCGCCCTCAGCGCCTCCAGCTGGGCCAGCGTGCCGGCCGCGACGATCTGGCCCCCGCCGTTGTTGTTGGCCGCGGTCAGGCCGTGCTCGGCCAGCTTGGCCGCGACGACCTCGGCGTCGCCGCCGAGGACCGCGATCATGCCGGTCTCGGTGGTGGCGGCGGCCGCGGCCATGGCCCGGCCGCGCTCGCGGACGAAGGTCAGGGCGTCGTGGGCGCTGAGCACCCCGGCGCCGGCGGCGGCGGTGATCTCACCGACGCTGTGGCCGGCGACGGCGCCGACCAGCTTGCGGGCGGCGTCCTCGTCCGGGAACAGCGCCCGGGCGGTCACCAGACCGGCCGCGACCAGCAGCGGCTGGGCGACGGCGGTGTCCTTGATCTCCTCGGCGGACGCCTCGGTACCGGCGTGCACCAGGTCGAGCCCGGCGACCTCCGACCAGCCGCGCAGGCGGTCGGCGACACCGTCGAGCTCCAGCCAGGGGCTGAGGAAACCGGGGGTCTGGGCACCCTGTCCAGGGGCGACGATTACGAGCACGGTTCAACCCTCTCTCGCCAGGCGCCCAGGGGCGGGTAGGCGACGGTAACGAAGAAAACCATCCGGGATTGTATGGTCCCTACACTCCGGCTCAGCCGGGCTCCCCCGCGGCATCCAGCCGGCCGAGGGCCAGTGCGATCCGCAGAGTGAACGCCGAACGTACGTCGGACGGCGCGTACCCCGTGACGTCGGTCACACGTCGTAGCCGGTAGCGCACCGTGTTGGGGTGGACGAAGAGCATCCGCGCCGCCCCCTCCAGCGAGGAGGCCTGCTCCAGGTAGACGCTCAGCGTCTCCAGCAGGGCGGAGCCGGCCTCGTCCAGCGGTGTGTAGATCTCCTCCACCAACTGGCGGCGGGCGGCCTGGTCACCGGCCAGCGCCCGCTCGGGCAGCAGATCGTCGGCCAGCACCGGGCGGGGCGCGTCCGGCCAGGCCGCGCAGGCGCGCAGACCGGCCGCGGCGGCGTGCGCCGACCGGGTCGCGGAGAGCAGGTCGGGCACGGTCGGGCCGACCACCACCGGGCCCGGCGCGAACTGGCCGATCAGCGCCCGGGCGGCGTGCACCGGCTCCTTGTCGCCCCCCACCACGACCACCAGACGCTTGCCCAGCACCCCGGTCAGGACGTTCAGCTTCGCGTACCGGGCGGCCCGGCGGATCGCCTCGACCACCAGCTCGCTGTCGCCGTCCGGCGCGCTGCCCATCACCACCCGGACCTGGCTGGGCTGGCCCCAGCCCAGCGCCGCGGCCCGGGAGAGCACGCCCTCGTCGGCGTCGCCGGACAGCAGGGAGTTGACCACCAGCGCCTCCAGCCGGGCGTCCCAGGCGCCGCGCGCCTCGGCCGCCTGGGCGTACACCTGGGCGGTCGCGAAGGCGATCTCCCGGGCGTAGACCAGCACCGACTCCCGCATGTCCGCCTCGTCGCCCGGGGCGGCCACCTCCTCGATGGCCTCCTCCATCACCTCGATCGTGGTGCGGATCAGCTCGACGGTCTGGCGCAGGGTGATCGCCCTGGTGAGCTCGCGCGGCGCGGTGCCGAAGACGTCGGTGGAGATCGCCTGGGCCGTGTCGGGACGGCGGTACCACTCGGTGAAGGCCGCGATGCCGGCCTGGGCGACCAGACCGATCCAGGACCGGTGTTCCGGGGGCATCCGCCGGTACCAGCCGAGCTCGTCGTCCATCCGCGAGATCGCCGCGGTGGCCAGCTTCCCCGAGGACTTCTCCAGCCGCTTGAGCGTCGCCGCCCGGCGCTCGGCGCGCTCGGCGGCGTTTCTGCGCTCCTGCGCCGTCAGACGGGGCGCCGCGCGGCCGGGGCGGTCGCGCCCCGCCCGGGGAGCCGGACTCTTCCCGGTCGGTTCGGGTACGGGACTGGGCTCGCTCTTGGAGTTCGAGGAAACGGCTGGCACAAGGACAAGACTGCCTCACGCGAGTGAGTGCTCGTGCACACCCCCCGGCGGGAGCGGCGCGGTGGCAAGGGCCGCTCCCGCTACGGTGCGGCCCGCACCGACTACCGTGGGGCGCGTGACCGACGCCGCTGACCGCCCCCGTGCCGACCTGCGCCGCACCGCCGAGCGCTACCGCTCCACCCCGGCCGAAGGCATCGAGACCCGCCACGCGTTCTCCTTCTCCGGCCACTACGACCCGAAGAACACGCACTTCGGCGCGCTGCTCGCGTGCAACGAGGAACTCCTCGCCCCCGGCTCCGGGTTCGAGGAGCACAAGCACCGGGACACCGAGATCCTCACCTGGGTGCTGGAGGGCGCGCTCGCGCACCGCGACTCCCACGGCCACCACGGAGTGGTCCGCCCGGGGATGGTCCAGCACCTCAGCGCGGGCTCCGGGGTCACCCACACCGAGCGCAACGTCGGCGGCGCCACCGGCCCGGTGCGCTTCGTCCAGATGTGGCTGCAGCCGGACGAGTTCGACGCGGCCCCGGCGTACGGGCTGCGCAAGGTGGAACCGGCGGACGGCGGGTTGACGCTGCTCGCCTCCGGGATGGCGCGCGACGCCGGGACGGACGCCCTGCGGCTGCGCCGCAGCGACGCCGCGCTCTGGCTGGCGACCGCCGGGCCGTGGCAGCCGCTGCCCGAACTGCCCGCCGCCCCCTGGCGGTACGCCCACCTGACGGCCGGCTCGCTCGGGTACCGGACGATCCCCGGGCCCAAGGGCGGCGGGCGCTCGATGGCCCCGGGCGACAGCGTGCGGATCACCGGCGAGGCCTTCGCCGATCCGTCGGCGGGCGAGACCGGCGCGCAACTCCTGCTGTGGGAGATGCACTCGCCGGTCTCGTACGGCTGAGCGGGCCTACCGGAGTTCGGCGAGCACCGCGTCGGAGAAGGCCGGCCAGGCCTCGACCGCCCACGGGCCGAAGTCCCGGTCGGTGAGCGCCACGCAGGCCGCGCCGGCCCGCGGGTCGACCCACAGGAAGGTGCCGGTCTGGCCGAAGTGGCCGAAGGTGGCGGGGGAGTTGGCGGCGCCCGTCCAGTGCGGGGTCTTGCCGTCGCGGATCTCGAAGCCGAGGCCCCAGTCGTTGGGGCGCTGGTGGCCGTAGCCGGGCAGCACCCCGCCGGTGCCGGGGAAGGCGACCTCGCGGGTGGCCCGCCGGACGGTGGACGGGTCCAGCAGCTTGGGGGCCTGCAGCTCGGCGGCGAACCGGGCGAGGTCGGCGACGGTGGACAGGCCGCCGGCGCCGGCCGGGGACTTGTGCGCGGTGTTGATCAGGGTGTCGGCCATCCCCAGCGGCTCGAACACGGCCTCGGCGACGTAGCGGGAGAACTCGATCCCGGCGGCCTCGGACAGCGCCGTCGCCAGGGCGTCGAAGCCCGCGTTGGAGTAGAGGCGGCGCTTGCCGGGCTCGCCGAACACCCGGTCCTCGTCGAAGCCCAGGCCGGAGGTGTGCGCCAGCAGGTGGCGGACGGTCGCACCGGGCGGCCCGGCCGGGTCGTCCAGCTCGAACACGCCCTCCTCGACCGCGACCAGCGCCGCGTACGAGGTGAGCAGCTTGGTCACCGACGCCAGCGGGAACAGGTGCTGCTGCGGGCCGTGCGCCCCCAGCACCGCGCCGTCCGCCCCCCGGACCACCGCCGCCGCGGCGTGGGGCACCGGCCAGTCGTCGATCATGCGCAAGCTCTCCATGGACGTCGACTGTAGTCGGGGCGGGAGGGCGCCGGCGCGGGACCCCGCTGTTCAGCCGGGTGGCGGGGACACCCGGCTGCCGGGCCGGCCGGGCTTGCTTGGAGTGCACTCCAACTCGGTAGCGTCGGTCCCGTCGCGAAGGACCGTCGCGAAGGACCGTCGAGCCGGACGGCCGCGCAGGACAGGGGGAGACGTCCGATGGCCACACCCGCACGGGTCGAGATCGACCTGCGCAGCTGCTCCGAGGTGTTCAACCGGGCGCCCGGCGGCGATCCGGACCGGACCCCGCGGCACACCATCAGCGAGGTCGCTGCGGCGAGCGGACTGACCGCCCACACCCTGCGCTGGTACGAGCGGATCGGCCTGCTGGACCCGGTCGACCGGGCCGCCGGCGGCCAACGCCGCTACTGCGACGCCGACCTGCACCGGCTGGCCTTCCTCGGCCGGCTGCGCCTGACCGGCATGTCGGTGGCGGACATGCTCAAGTACGTCGACATGGCCCGTCAGGGCGAGGGGACGTACGAGGACCGCCGGCAGCTGCTGGTCGACCAGCGCGAGGAGGTCCGGCAGCGGATCGTCGATCTCCAGGCCACCCTCGCCGTCCTCGACTACAAGATCGACCTCTATGCCGGGAAGCTCGCCGACACCGCCGGCGCCCCGGCCGAATGCCGGTACCGCGAAGAGGAAGACCAGAGCGCTTGACATCAGCGCGACGAGCCGATCCGTTCCCCGACCCCGGTCGGGATCCTGTGGAGGTATCCATGACGCACCCCGTCCTCCCCACCGCCGAACTCGGCACCGCCGGCCCGCCGGTGGGCGTCCAGGGCCTCGGCTGCATGGGCATGAGCGAGTTCTACGGGCCGACCGACTCCGACGAGGCGCTCGCCACCCTGGGTGCCGCGCTGGACGCGGGCGTCACCCTGTTCGACACCGCCGACGCCTACGGCTACGGCCGCAACGAGGAGTTCATCGGCCCCTTCGTCCGGGCCAACCGGGACAAGGTGGTGCTCGCCACCAAGTTCGCGCTCGTCCGCAAGGAGGAGGACCCGGGCTACCGCGGCATCAGCAACGACCCCGCGTACATCCGGAGCGCCGTCGACGCCTCGCTGCGCCGCCTCGGCGTGGACGAGATCGACCTCTACTACATGCACCGCCGCGACCCGGCCGTGCCGCTGGCCGACTCGGTCGGCGCCATGGCCGAGCTGGTCGAGGCCGGCAAGGTGCGCCACCTCGGCCTGTCCGAGGTGACGGGCGCCGAGCTGCGCGAGGCGCACGCGATCCACCCGATCGCGGCGGTGCAGTCGGAGTGGTCGGTGTTCGCCCGGGACGTCGAGCGCTCGGTGGTGCCGGCCGCGGCCGAGCTGGGCGTCGCCTTCGTGCCGTACTCGCCGCTCGGCCGGGGCTTCCTGACCGGCGCCTTCCAGGCCGCCGAGCAGCTCGCGGCGGACGACGTCCGGCGCACCCAGCCGCGCTTCACCGGCGCCAACGCGGCGGCCAACACCGGACTGCTGGCGCCGATGCGGGAGATCGCGACGGCCCGCGGGGTGACCCTGGCCCAGGTCGCGCTGGCCTGGGTGCACCAGCGGGCCGAGGTGCACGGACTGACCGTCGTGCCGATCCCGGGCACCCGCAGGCGCGGCCGACTCGCCGAGAACGTCGCGGCGGCGACGCTGCGGCTCTCCGCCGAGGAGCTGGCACTGCTGGAGCCGGTGGCCGGCGCCGTGGCGGGGGACCGCTACCCGGACATGGCCTTCACCTCGGTCGGCCGGGAGTAGCCGACGGTAGCCGGGAGCGGCCGGACGGGCCCGGGGAGTCGGCTACTCCCCGGGCCCGCCGGCGCGTCGTGTTCCCGGGCTCAGACCGCGCGGCCCGTGAAGGCGGCCAGCCGGGTGTGGACGTCGGAGTCCTCGGCGACCGGCTGCACCGGGCCGAACGGGACGCCCTCGACCCGGCCCTCGGGCGGCAGCACGGCCTGGGCGATGCCCAGCGCGGTGTGCGCCAGGGCGTCGTCCAGCACGAAGCCGTTGTCGAGGCTCTGGGCGATGTCCCAGGCGTGGGTGGTCGCCTCCATCACGTAGCCGCCGACCACCATGCCGCCGGGCACCTCGCCCCAGGGGGCGAAGGTCGGGCGGGCCAGCTTGGCGTCGTCCGCCCAGGCGGCCGTGGCGCGGGCGCTCGCCCGGGCCAGCGCGTCCGACCAGCCCTCGTCGGACGGGTCCTCGATGCCGGGCAGGATGTCCGCGGCGCGGCCGCCCTCGCCCATGTACGCGAGGCGGTGGACGCCGCCGACCACGTGGTTGAGCAGCCCGCGCAGGGTGAACTCGGGGCAGGGGGTGGGCCGGTCGAGGTCCTCCGGGGTGATCGTGGCGAACAGCTTCTCCAACTGGCCGAGGGCGAGCAGGTACTGCGGGCGGGCGTCCTGGACGGCGTTCATGGGCGGTCGACTCTCCGTGGTCGGGCGGTGTTTCGGACTCGGAACGCAATCTCCCAGTAAAACCTGACAAGTGCCGTCAGGATTACTGGGATTCTTGGCCCATGAAGGCCGACCGCCTGCTCTCCGTCCTCCTGCTGCTCCAGACCCGCGGCCGGGTGTCCGCCACCGAACTCGCCGAACGGCTGGAGGTGTCCGTCCGCACCGTCTACCGCGACGTGGAGTCGCTCTCCGCCGCCGGGGTGCCGGTGTTCACCGAGCGCGGGCGGCACGGCGGCATCGGCCTGCTGCCCGGCTACCGGACCGACGTCACCGGCCTGACCGCGGACGAGGCCAGGGCGCTGTTCGTGCTCTCCGCCCGGGGCGCGCACAGCGACCTCGGACTGGACGGCGCACTCGGCTCGGCGCTGCGCAAGGTGATGGCGGCGCTGCCGGCCCCGCACCGCCCGGAGGCCGAGCGGATCAGCGAGCGGATCCTGGTCGACCCGGTCCGCTGGATGCACCAGGGCGGGGCGGCCGGCACCGCCGCCGGGCCGGACCTGGGCGAGCTGCAGTACGCGGTCTTCGCCGACCGGCGGGTGCGGCTGCGCTACCGGCACAGCGGCACGCCCGCGCCGGTGGACTACACCGTCGACCCGTACGGGCTGGTGTGCAAGGCGGCGGTCTGGTACCTGGTGGCCGACCTGCACGGCGAGCCGCGGCTGTTCCGGGCCGACCGGGTGCTGGCGGTCGAGACCGCGGAGGAGGCGGTACGGCGCCGGGCCGGGGTGGGCCTCGGCGACGTGTGGACGGTGCTGCGCGAGCAGGTGGAGCGGCTGCCCAAGGAACTGCCGGTACGGGTACGGGTCCGGCGCGGCCGGCTGGACGTGTTCCTGCGCATCCACGGCGGGCGGGTCACCGCGCCGCCGGCGGAGTCGGGCGTCGGGGCGGCCGAGGACTGGGTCGAGGTGGCGATGGCCTTCCCGGCCCCGGCGGCCGTCCGGTCGCTGCTGGCCTTCGGCGCGGACGCCGAGGTGCTCGCCCCGCCGACCGCCCGGCGCGAACTGGCCAGGGCGGCGGCGGAGGCCTTGCGGCTGTACCAGGACCAGCCGCTGTAGGCCGTGCGGACCCTACGAGCCGGGGGTGGTGCGGACGACGGCCTGGTAGTGGCCGAGGGAGATCGCCGCGAAGTTGTGCAGGCTGTCGGTGCCCTCGGTGAAGTAGCCGTTGTGGCCGACCGCGCGGGCCGAGGAGATCTGCTCGGCGCCGAAGCCGCCGCCGGTCGGGTCGGCGCCGTGGCCGAGCTTGCCGACCTCCAGGAACGGGACGTTGCCGATCCAGTCGCTGGGGTTGCGGGCGGCCCAGACGTGGACGCCGTCGCCGAGTTCGGCGGCGCTCTGCACGCCCATGCCGGGGCTGCCGAACACCATCATGTCGGTGATGCCCGAGGTGTCGGACGGGGAGGCCGCCGCGCGCGGGATCTTCGGGGCGGCGGTGCCGCAGACCACCGAACCGTACGAGTGGCAGAGCAGTGACGGGGGCGCGTCCGGGCGGGTGGTCTCCTTGAGCCCGGCGAGCAGCCGCTCCAGCCGGGGCGCGGCGACGTCGGCGAGCCGGGAGGTGGCCGCGTCCGGGCCGAGGCCGGAGGGGGTGACGTAGCCGGTCCAGGAGACCACGGCGGTCCGGGTGCCGGGGGCCTGGCGCTGCTCCTCGGCGTAGAGGGCGCGGGCCATGCCGGCGGGGGAGCGCAGCGGTTCGGCGGTCTGGTCGAAGTGGCCGAGGTCGGCGTCCGAGCCGGGCACCAGGACGGAGATCCGCTCGGCGTCGGCGAGGTCGCCCCAGACCTCGGTGACCAGACCGCGGCCGCGCGGGTCGAAGGCCAGGATCTGCCGGCCGGGGGCGAGCAGGTGCTCGACGTCGTTGGCGCGGGAGACGGCCAGCGCGCGGGTGTCGGAGTCGAGTTCGCGGTCCTGGGCGCGGGCCCGGGCCTTGTCGCGCTCGGCGGCCAGGGCGATCCGGTTGGCGCGGTAGCGCAGGTCCAGCGGGGCGCCGTCGTAGTTGCCGACGACCAGCGGGTAGGCCTGGACCAGCCGGTCGAGCTCGGTGGGCGCCAGCGAGGCGAAGAACTCGGCGGCGGCGGCCGGGGTGGTGGTGGCCGGGTCGGGCAGGGAGCGGCCGAAGGAGTGGTCCTGGACCCAGGCGGCGCTGCCGGCCGGGGGCGTGGAGATCGCCAGCTGCTCGGAGGAGACCGCGGCGGCGGCCGCCGAGGCGCCGGCGTCGGCGAGCACGGCACAACCCGCGAACGCCCCGACCAGTACGCGCTTCCAGCGTCGACGGTTGCGCACCGCACCAACTCCCTTGGGGCCCGTCACCGTTTCACGGGCGGTGCCCGGAGGGTGCGATATGAACTGCTGACTTCCCTGCGCAAGCCTAGGGGGCCCGAAGAGGCCGCGGGCACGCCCAAACTGTGGGATGGATCACATGAACCGGGGGTGTCCTGGCGGCGTCTTCCCGTGGTTGGCGGCGGCCCGTGCGGCCGGGCGCTCAGGAGTCGAACTCGCGCACGAGCCGCTTGGGCGCCGTCCGCCGCCACGCCTCGGTGACCAGGTCGCGCAGCTCCTCCCGGTCCACCCGGTCCAGCCGGACGCTCACCCAGCCGTGCCGCCCGACGTAGGGGGCCGAGGAGAACACCTCGGGCTCGGCGGCGAGGAGTTCGGCCTGGTCCTCGGGGGAGGCCTTGACGGTGACCCGGTCGCCGTCGGGGGCGCCCATCGCGAAGATCCTGCTGCGCACCCGCAGCGTCTCGATCTCCCAGGTCGGCTCCTGGACGGCCTCCGGCAGGGCCAGGGCCATCGCGCGGAACTCCTCGAACGTCACCATGGCGGCAGGTTAGAGCAGGGGGACGACAGCGCGCCTCCGGCGCGCGCGGGGGCGCACCGGGGGCGCGTCGATCGGCGGGGCGGTCCGGCCTGTCGAAGGCCGGGGCGGGTGTCCGGAGCGCGTGGTGGTTCGCAGGCGGATGCACCTCCTCGGGGAAGCGCTCCGGCCGGGGGCGGCGTTCCGGCCGGGGGCGGTGGTCCGGCCGGTCCGGGTCACACCACGCCCAGCGCGTAGGCCGCGAACAGCGCCGACGCGGCGCCGGCCGCCGCCTTGCCGGCCCGGGAGAAGGACGTCCACGGCCCGTCGAACCGCCGGGTGAACCACCCGATCGCCACCAGGGCGCCCGCGAACAGCGGAAGCAGCGCCAGCCGGGCGGCCACCCAGCCGAGCGAGTCCGGCGCGGTGGTCAGCCCCGGGACGGCGCCGAGGCCGGCGGCCCCGGGCACCGCCACCGCGAGCATCGCGCTCTGGTGCCAGCAGAAGATCGTCATCGCCGACAGGTTGACCACCACCACCGGCAGCCACAGCAGCGGACGGCGCGTCAGCAGTCGGCCCAGCCGCTCCCGCAGCAGCACCGCGGCGCCGCACTGGAACGCCGCCAGGGCGAGCACCAGCAGGGACGGCGGGTGCGAGTTGGTGCGCTCGGCCCCGGGCACGCCGACCATGCTGGCCGGGTAGTGGAACACCAGCAGCAGTGCGGCGAACAGCGCCCCGCCGCCGACCAGCAACGCCCGGGCGGCCGGCCGTCCGAGTCGGCCCTGCGCCCAGAGCACGCCGAGCTGGTAGCCGAACAGCCAGCCCGGCAGGATGTTCAGCAGCGCGACCCAGGACGGCACCGCCTGCGCCCACGGCCCGTACCGGAGCAGGTCGACGGCGGCGACCGAGGCCACCAGGAGGCCCGCCGACCAGCCGCCCAGCCGGCGCCCTGCGGCCACGCAGAGCGGGGTCAGCGCGGTCAGTCCCAGGTAGACGCCGATGTACCAGAGCGGCTGCACGACCAGCGTCGCGCCGGTGCGCAGGGTGTCCGCGGGCACGCCGAGCGCGGGCAGCAGCGGGAGCAGCAGCGCCCACACCGCCGTCACCCCGAGCACCGGGCGCAGCAGCCGGACGCTGCGGGCGCGCAGCCAGCCCCCGTACGTCGCGCCCCGGGCGCGGGCCCGGTCCAGCGAGCGGACCGAGGAGTGGCCGCCGACCAGGAAGAACACCCCGAGCATCTGGAGCACCCAGCTGGCCGGGGCGAAGAAGCCGAGCGAGGAGAGCGGGCTGGCGTTGTGCAAGGCGCCGTCGGGGGTGCGGGTGAGGCCGCCGAGCATCCAGTGCCCGACCGGGACGGCGAGCAGGGCGAGGGCGCGCAGCCCGTCCAGGGCTCGGTCGCGGGTGGCGGGCGTCCGGGCGTCGACCTGCCGGGCGGCGTGCCGCAGGGCGGTGAGGGGGTGGGCCATGGTGGTGCTCCTTCCGGTACGGGCGGTGCCGGGGGTGGTGTCGGCGGGAGGGGCGGCGGGGTGATGTCGGCGGGGTTATGTCGGCGGGAGGTGCGGCGGGGTGCCGCCGGTGGGAGGGGCGGTGAGGTGGTGCCGGTGAGGTGGAGGTGGCGGGGCGGTGCCGGCGCGCGGGGCGGTCAGGCGCGGCCGAGGGCGACGGCGGCGTAGGCGGCGAGCGACGTGGTGCCGGGGGCGAAGTAGCCGGTGTGGCCGTGGGATCCCGTGGCGGGCAGCGGGCGGGCGCCGAAGCCGGGGGCGGTCGGATCGGTGCCGTGTCCGAGGCCGAACAGCCGGACCTTGGGCACCTCGCCGATCCAGTCGGAGCCGTTGCGGGCGGTGGCCCAGAGCGGGACGCCCGGGTCGAGCTCGGCGGCCGAGCGGACGCCCATGCCGGGGGAGCCGAGCACCACCACGCCCGAGGCCCGGGCGGGGGTGGGGCGGGCCAGGCCGCAGACCACCGAGCCGTAGCTGTGGCAGTAGAGGGTGGGCGGGGCCTGCGGGCGGGTGGCGGCGGCGAGTCCGTCGAGCAGCCGGGACAGGCGGTCGGCGCCGGCCCGGGCGAGGTCTTCGGTGGCGGCGTCCAGGCCGAGGCCGACCGGGGTGGTGTAGCCGGCCCAGGCGATCACGGCGGTCTGCCGGCCGGTGGCCTCGTACAGCGCGCGGGCCATGCCGGCCGGGGCGCCGTACGGGTCGGCGGTGCGGTCGAAGTCGAGCAGGTCGATGTCCGAGCCGGGCACGATCACGGCGGTGCGGTGGGCGGCGGCGAGGTCGCCGTACACCTCGGCGACCTGGCCGCGGCCGCGCGGGTCGAAGGCGAGGATCTGCTGGCCGCCCTCCAGCAGGGTGCGGTAGCGCTCGGCGCGGGTGCGGGCGGCCGCGTGGTCCTGCGGGGTGCGGGCGGGGTCGGTGGCCAGGGCGAGTTCGCGGGCGCGTTCGGCGGCCAGGGCCAGGGTGTTCGCGCGGTACCGGAGTTCGACCGGGGCGCCGTCCAGGTTGCCGACCACCAGCGGGTGCCGGGCCGCCAGGGTGTTCTGCTGGTCCGAGGTCAACTGGGAGAAGAACGAAGCTACTTGGCCCGGTACGGCGACGGCCGGGTCGGGCAGCGGCAGGCCGAGCGAGGTGTCGGCCGTCCAGGCGGCGCTGCCGGGCGGCGGGCCGGTGAGCGGGGTCTGGGTGTCGGCGGCCCAGCCGCCCGCGCCGAGCACCGCCGCCAGTGCCAGCGCCCCGGCGGCGATCGCGCGTCCGGCCCGGAATCTGCGCATGTCCCTGATCTCCCTCGTCCGTTCGGTCGGTGACGGAGAGGAAGGTAGGAACGCGAAGGCCCCGCGGGCGTCACCCCGCGGGGCCAACTCCCCTGTGGTACCGGGGTATCAGGAGGTTCTCCCTCCTGTCGGAAGGGGGGATAACCCCCGTCCGTCGGGAGGGGAGGGCCGGATCACTGACCGGGGGTCACCAGGCCCGACTCGTAGGCCAGGACCACCGCCTGGGCGCGGTCACGCAGGTCGAGCTTGCCGAGGATGCGTCCGATGTGGGTCTTGACGGTCTGTTCGGCGAGCACCAGCTTCGCGGCGATCTCCTGGTTGGACAGGCCGCGGGCGATCAGCTCCAGCACCTCGGTCTCGCGCGGGGTCAGGCCGTTGAGCCGCACCCTGGGGTCGTGGCGCTTGGGCGGGCGGGTGCGGGCGAAGTCCTCGATCAGCCGCCGGGTCACCGAGGGGGCGAGCAGCGCCTCGCCGGCCGCGACCACGCGGACCGCGGCGATCAGGTCGGCCGGCGGGGCGTCCTTGAGCAGGAAGCCGCTGGCCCCGGCGCGCAGCGCCTCGTACACGTAGTCGTCCACGTCGAAGGTGGTCAGCATCAGCACCTTGGGCCGGTGGGCGCCCGGGACGGCCGGGTCGAGCAGCCGTCGGGCCGCTTCCAGACCGTCCATCACGGGCATCCGGACGTCCATCAGCACCACGTCCGGGTGGGTGCGGCCGACGACCTCCAGGGCCTGGGCGCCGTCCGCCGCGTCCCCCACCACGTCGATGTCGGTCTGGGCGTTCAGCAGGGCGGCGAAGCCCGCGCGCACCATGGCCTGGTCGTCGACGATGATCACGCGGATGGTCATGCGGTGGTCTCCCGGGGAAGGTCGAGGGGCAGGACGGCGGCCACCTTGAAGCCGCCGTCCGGCAGCGGGCCGGTGTCCAGCCTGCCATCCACGAGCCGTACGCGTTCCCGCATGCCGACCAGGCCGTGACCGGTGCCCTCGACCGAGGCCTCCAGCGACTCGGTGCGCTGCGGCGGAGGCGCGTTGACCACGGTCAGCCGCAGCTCCGGGCCGTCCGCCGAGAGCGACACCCAGGTCCGCGCGCCGGGGGCGTGCCGCACCACGTTGGCCAGCGCCTCCTGCACGATCCGGTAGACGGACAGGCCGACGGCCTGCGGCACCCGCTCGGCCAGCCCCTCGTCCACGGCGAGTTCGGCCGGCACCCCGGCGCGTCCCACCGTCTCGACCAGCTGGGCGAGTTGGCCGACCCCGGGCTGCGGGGCCCGCTCCCCGCCGGTCTCCTCGCTGCGCAGCACGCCGAGCAGCCGGCGCATCTCGGCCAGCGACTCGCGCGCGGTGCCGGCGATCGCGGTGAACTCCTCGGCGGCCTCCGCCGGCACCGCGGGGATGCGGTACGGCGCGCTGGCGGCCTGCACCGCGATGACCGACATGTGGTGGGCCACCACGTCGTGCAACTCCCGGGCGATCCGGGCGCGTTCCTCCAGCAGGGTGCGCCGCTCGCGCTCGACCTCGCTGATCTGCTCCTGCTCGGAGAGCAACCGGCGGGCGATGGCGCCTTCCCGGAGGGCGCCGCCGAGGACGAGGACCGCGCCGGTCAGGGCGATCACCAGCAGGCTGTTGTCCCCGCCCCAGTCCCGGACCGAGCCGACCACCGAGAAGACCAGGCTCGCACCGGCGGTGGCCAGCCAGACGGCGATCAGGGTCCGCCGGGGTTCGCGGAGGGCGAGCGGCAGCACCAGCAGCAGGTAGCCGACCACGCTCGTGGCGGGCCAGGGCCAGGAGGGAGAGGTGTTCCGGCCGGTCGTGAGCACCAGCGCGAAGGTCAGCAGGTTCGTCAGCCCGATCATCCACCAGGCGGGCAGTGGCCGGGTGGGCGCGAGGAGCAGGGGCGCGGTCAGGGCCACCGAGAGAGCCGCGGCGAGCCCGGTGTCGAGCCCGTAGTCGTGGGCCAGCACGTTGATCGAGCTGGGTAGCAGTGCCGCGATCGCCGCGACCGCTGCGACGTAGGGCACGTGGCGGAGCCAGGAGATCCGGGACTGCGCCAGCAGCGGGGTGTGGTCGCCGGACGGGTGCAGCAGCGGGGCGAGCAGGCTGCGCGGGGACCGGCCGCGGGGCTGCCCGGTGGACGCGTGGATCATCCCGTCAGCGTAGGGGTGGGCGGCCCGGACGGGATCCGACCGCGGGGCCGGATCCCGGGTAGTACCGGAGTACTACTCCTGCGGCCGCCAGTGGCCGGCCAGGGCGGGGCCGAGCTGGTCGAAGTAGCGCTCGATCACGGCGACCATGCCCTCGGGGCCGGCCGGTTCGTGCTCGGCGGTCCAGGACAGGTGGGCGGAGCGCAGCAGGCTGCCGAAGACGGCGGCGAGCACGACCGGGCGCAGGTCGCGGTCCGGGTCCAACCCCTCGCGTTCGGCGAGCACCCGGCCCACCAGCCGCTCCTGCTCCGTGACCCGGCGCAGGTGGGCGGCGAGCAGCGCGGGCGTCTCCTCGATGATCCGCAGCAGTTCCAGGGCGCTGCTGATCGAGCCGGGGCCGGAGGTCCGGGCGTTCCCGAGGTCGCGCCAGGCCTTGACGATCGAGGCGCGCAGGGCCTCGAGCGGGGTCTCCTCGGCGGGGCGGTTGCGCAGGCACTCGATGAAGTAGTCCTCGGCCTCGGCCATCACGGCGAGTGCGACCTCGTCCTTGTTGGCGAAGTAGCGGAAGAAGGTGCGCTGGGAGACGTCGACGGCGGTGGCGATCTCGTCGACGGTGGTCCGGGCGAAGCCCTGGCTGAGGAAGAGCATGTGGGCGGCTTGGACCAGGGCGTCCCGGGTCTGCTGCTTCTTGCGCTCGCGCAGTCCGGGTGTCCGCCCGAGGTCCTCCGGGGTGCCGGTGGGGCGGGGGGTGTGAGCGGCCATGGCGGGGCCTTCCGGAGCGCGGGTGTGGGCGGGTGGGAGCACAACCTTAGCGTTCTGACAAATGTCAGCCGTGGCCAGAAGTCACTGTTTGCCGAATGTCAGTGGCTGACATAATCTGCCGCGAGTGGCGCCCGTCGGGCCGGGGCACCTGTGGGGACGGGTGGGCCGGGGCGCCACGACCACGTTCCGCACGAGCCACGCCCCCGGAGGGCCCAGATGAGCCAGTCCGTCGTCAAGAACTCCGAGGCGGACGCCCCGCCGCCGACGTCACCGTCCGGGGGCCTCAAGGGGCACCCCTGGCTGACCCTGCTGACCGTGGCGGTCGGCGTCATGATGGTCGCGCTGGACGGCACGATCGTCGCCATCGCCAACCCGGTGATCCAGGAGAAGCTGCACGCGGCGCCCTCCGAGATCCAGTGGGTCACCAGCGGCTACCTGCTCGCCCTGGCGGTCTTCCTGATCACCGCCGGCAAGATCGGCGACCGGTTCGGCCACAAGAACACCTTCCTGGTCGGCGCGGTCGGCTTCGCCGCCACCTCGGCCGCGATCGGCTTCGCGGGCAACATCCAGACCGTGATCGCCTTCCGGGTGCTCCAGGGCCTGTTCGGCGCGCTGCTCCAGCCGGCCGCGCTCGGCCTGCTGCGCGGGGCCTTCCCGGCCGAGCGGCTCAACATGGCGATCGGCATCTGGGGCGGCGTGATCGGCGCCTCCACCGCGGCCGGCCCGATCGTCGGCGGATTGCTGGTCGAGCACGTCAACTGGGAGTCGGTGTTCTTCATCAACGTCCCGGTCGGCCTGATCGCGCTGGCGCTGGGCCTGTGGATCCTCAAGGACGTACGGGCCGAGAACGCCGCCAAGTCCTTCGACGTGCCCGGCATCCTGCTGCTCTCGGCCGGGATGTTCGCGCTGGTCTTCGGCATCATCAAGGCCCCCGAGTGGGGCTGGGGCGACGCCAGGACGCTGCTCCTGCTGGGCGGCGCGGTGCTGCTGATGGTGCTGTTCGCGCTCTGGCAGGGCAAGGCCCGCGAGCCGCTGATCCCGCTCAGCCTGTTCCGCTCGGTGCCGTTGTCGGCGGGCGTGCTGCTGATGGTGCTGATGGCCTTCGCGTTCTTCGGCGCGATCTTCTTCGTGACCTTCTACCTGCAGAACGTGCACGGGATGAAGCCGGTCGAGGCCGGCGTCCACCTGCTGCCGATGACCGGGATGATGATCGTCGGCTCGCCGGTGGCCGGCCTCGCGATCGGCAAGCTCGGCCCGCGGATCCCGATCGTGGCCGGCATGCTGATCACCACCACCGCGATGTTCGGCATGTCCACCCTGGACACCGGCTCCGGCACCGGCGTGATGTCGCTCTGGTTCGTCCTGATGGGCCTCGGCATCAGCCCGGTCATGGTCGGCGCCACCGAGGTGATCGTCGGCAACGCCCCGCTGGAGCTGTCCGGCGTGGCCGGCGGGCTGCAGCAGTCCGCGATGCAGGTCGGCGGCAGCCTCGGGACCGCGGTGCTGGGCGCCCTGATGGCCGCCAAGGTCGGCGACGTGCTGCCCGGCAACTGGGCCGGGGCCGGTCTGCCGCCCGTCCAGGGCGCCGAGGCCGAGGGCCTCAAGCAGGCCGCCCAGCTCGGCATCGCCCCGCCGGCCCCGGCCGGCACCCCGCAGCAGGTGGTGGACGCGATGGCCGGCGCCGTCCACGAGTCCTTCGTCAGCGGCATGTCGCTGGCCTTCGCGGTCGCCTCCGTGGTGGCCTTCGCCGCCGCCGTGCTGGGCCTGCTGACCCGCCGCGGCACCACCGACGCGGGCCCGGCCGTGCACATCTGACGGCCGCCCGCACGCCACGGCCCCGGACTCGGCGGAGTCCGGGGCCGTCGTGGTGCCCGGGGACGGGCGGGTTCCCGGACGGGGCCGTCGTGGTGCCCGGGGGCGTGCCCGCTCGCGGGCGGGGCCGGTGCGCGGGGGGACGACGACGGGCCGGACTCCCCCCGGGGGGAGTCCGGCCCGTCAGTGCCTACCGGCCGATCAGGCGTCGCCGCCGGCGGCGCCCGGGTCGGCCGCCGCGACGTCCAGCAGCTGGTAGCGGTCGATCGCGTCCTTCAGCGCCGAGCGGTCGATCTTGCCCTGCTTGGCGAGCTCGGTGAGCACCGCCAGGACCACCGACTGCGCGTCGATGTGGAAGAAGCGACGGGCCGCGCCACGGGTGTCGGCGAAGCCGAAGCCGTCGGCGCCCAGCGACTGGTACTGGCCCGGGACCCAGCGGGAGATCTGGTCCGGCACCGCGCGCATCCAGTCGGACACCGCGACGACCGGGCCCTCGGCACCCTGGAGCTTCTGGGTGACGTACGGCACGCGCTGCTGCTCCTCGGGGTGCAGCAGGTTGAACTCCTCGGCCTCCACCGCGTCGCGGCGCAGCTCGTTCCAGGAGGTCGCGGACCAGACGTCGGCCTTGACGTTCCACTCCTCGGCGAGGATGCGCTGGGCCTCCAGGGCCCACGGCACGGCCACGCCGGAGGCGAGGATCTGGGCCGGGATCTGGCCGGCGGTGCCCGGAGCGTACTTGTACAGGCCCTTGAGGATGCCCTCGACGTCCACGTTCTCGGGCTCGGCCGGCATCTTGATCGGCTCGTTGTACACGGTGAGGTAGTAGAAGACGTCCTCGCCGTGCGGGTGCTCGGCGCTGGAGCCGTACATCCGGCGCAGACCGTCCTGGACGATGTGCGCGATCTCGAAGCCGTACGCCGGGTCGTACGCGACGACACCGGGGTTGGTCGAGGCCAGCAGGTGCGAGTGGCCGTCGGCGTGCTGCAGGCCCTCACCGGTCAGCGTGGTGCGGCCGGCGGTGGCGCCGAGCACGAAGCCGCGGGCCAGCTGGTCGGCCATCTGCCAGAACTGGTCGCCGGTGCGCTGGAACCCGAACATCGAGTAGAAGACGTACACCGGGATCAGCGGCTCGCCGTGGGTGGCGTAGGCCGAGCCCGCGGCGATCAGCGACGCGGTGCAGCCCGCCTCGGAGATGCCGTCGTGCAGCATCTGGCCGGTCGGGGACTCCTTGTAGGCGAGGAGCAGGTCCCGGTCGACCGACTCGTAGGTCTGGCCGAGCGGGTTGTAGATCTTCGCCGACGGGAAGAGCGAGTCCATGCCGAAGGTGCGGTACTCGTCCGGCGCGATCGGCACGAAGCGGTTGCCGATGCCCTTGTCCCGCATGAGGTCCTTGAGCAGCCGGACGAACGCCATGGTCGTGGCGATGGTCTGGTTGCCGGAACCCTTCTTGACCGCCTTGTACGCGTCGTCGCCGGGCAGTTCCAGCTTCCGCGGGCGGACCTTGCGGGTCGGCACGTAGCCGCCGAGCTCCTGCCGGCGGTCGTGCATGTACTGGATCTCCTCCGAGTCGCGGCCCGGGTGGTAGTAGGGCGGGTAGCCCTCCTCGAGCTGCTTGTCGGTGATCGGCAGGTGTAGCCGGTCGCGGAAGCGCTTCAGGTCCTCGACCGTCAGCTTCTTCATCTGGTGGGTGGCGTTGCGGCCCTCGAAGTTGGGGCCCAGCGTCCAGCCCTTGACCGTCTGGGCGAGGATGACCGTCGGCTGGCCCTTGTGCTCGCGGGCCGCCTTGAACGCCGCGTAGATCTTCTTGTGGTCGTGGCCGCCGCGACCCAGGTGCTGGATCTGCTGGTCGGTCATGCTCTCGACCATCTTGCGCAGGCGCAGGTCGGAGCCGAAGAAGTGCTCGCGGATGTACGCGCCGGACTCGGTGGCGTAGGTCTGGAACTGGCCGTCCACCGTGGTGTTCAGCTTGTTGACCAGGACGCCGTCGCGGTCCTGCGCGAGCAGCGGGTCCCAGCTGCGGTCCCAGATGAGCTTGATCACGTTCCAGCCGGCGCCCCGGAACTGGGACTCCAGCTCCTGGATGATCTTGCCGTTGCCGCGGACCGGGCCGTCGAGGCGCTGCAGGTTGCAGTTCACCACGAAGGTCAGGTTGTCCAGGCCCTCGCGGGCGGCCAGGGAGAGCTGGCCGAGCGACTCGGGCTCGTCCATCTCGCCGTCGCCGAGGAAGGCGTACACCTGCGAGTCGGAGGTGTCCTTGATGCCGCGGTGCTCCAGGTAGCGGTTCATCCGGGCCTGGTAGATCGCGCCGAGGGGGCCGAGGCCCATCGAGACGGTCGGGAACTCCCAGAAGTCCGGCATCAGCCGCGGGTGCGGGTAGCTGGACAGGCCGTACGGGGCCTTCGACTTCTCCTGGCGGAACGCGTCGAGCTGCTGCTCGGTGAGTCGGTCCAGCAGGAAGGCGCGGGCGTAGATGCCGGGGGAGGCGTGGCCCTGGAAGAAGATCTGGTCGCCGGACTCGCCCTCGGCGTCCTTGCCGCGGAAGAAGTAGTTGAAGCCGACGTCGTAGAGCGACGCGGAAGAGGCGAAGGTGGCGATGTGGCCACCGACGCCGATGCCCGGGCGCTGCGCCCGGGAGACCATGACGGCCGCGTTCCATCGCGTCGCGTTCAGGATCCTGCGCTCGATCTCCTCGTTGCCGGGGAAGAACGGCTCGTCCTTGGTGGCGATGGTGTTGACGTAGTCCGTGCTGCGCATCTCGGGCACGGCGACACGCTTCTCGCGGGCGCGCTCGATCAGCCGCAGCATCAGGTAACGGGCACGCTCACGCCCCCGCTCGTCGATGGCCGCATCGAGCGACTCCAGCCATTCCGCGGTCTCCTCGGGATCGAAGTCCGGGACCTGACTCGGAAGGCCGCCAATGATGATCGGGTTGCGATCGGATCCGGAAGCCACGCTGTTCCTTCACTGTCGGTCGAAACTGAGGTGTGTCGCGCCGCCTCCATCGTGCTACCGCGCTCGGAGATCCGTCATCTCTACCGATCGGTAACCGTTCCGCCTGGTGGGCGGGCCGGTCTGGCGGTGCGCTGCGCGGGCGTCTTCGTCCGCTCGCACACCCCCGGGTGTTACGAAAAGAGGTGGTCCGACCTGGTGTCCCGTCCGCCCGATGGCGGGCGGCCGGGGTGAGGGCCAACAGGAGACTCTACGCCCGCGCACGCGCGGACCCCGAATGCCGTTCGCATCTCGGGCACGCGTGCGGCCTGTGGGCCGGGACCACCCGAAGCATCCTTGTCCCACGCAGAGAAGGGCAAATCGGTGTGATTCCCGACACGTGGAAGCGGCGTGTCCCGGTGCGACACGTCAACCTTTGGAGGGGATCGGGGGTCGGGTACTTGCGCGAACCGCCGCGCCCGTGTGGACTACGGCCACAGCCTCGGCACGGACGCCGAGCCGAATACTGGAGGTTATTCCCGTGAGCGCGACCGCGGACCCCGCGGACAAGTCCAACCCGGCAACCCGTCTGGGCTTCGAAGAGGGCCAGATCATCCAGGAGCTGGGGTACGACGAAGACACTGACCAGGACCTCCGCGAGGGCATCGAGGAGATCACCGGGACGGATCTCGTCGACGAGGACTACGACGACGTCGCGGACGCCGTCCTGCTGTGGCACCGCGACGATGACGGGGACCTCACGGACTCCCTCGTCGACGCCCTGGAGTACCTGGCCGAGGGCGGCATCATCTGGCTGATGACGCCCAAGACCGGGCGGGACGGCCACGTCGAGGCCTCCGAGATCAACGACGCGGCCAAGACCGCCGGCCTCTCCCAGACCAGCTCGATCAACATCGTCAAGGACTGGGCGGCCACCCGGCTCGCGACCAAGTCGACGGCGAAGCCGGGCAAGCGCTGAACGGAACCCGAAGACCCGCGCCGGGCCCCGTCGGAGTCACGCTCCGACGGGGCCCGGCGCTTTGCGGTCGCTGCTCACCGGTGGGCCCGGCCGGCCCCCTCCGGGAGTCCGGACGGGGGTTCTTCGCGCCGGGGCCGGGCCGAGGGCCGGGCTGAGAGGCCGGGCTGAGAGGCCGGGCTGAGAGGCCGGGCTGGGGGCCGGAGCGCCGCCCCGTCGCGTTCGCCCAGGGCGAAAGTGATCGGGTGCCGGGCGGGGCCGCGTCATCCGTTCGGCCGAACGGCCGTGAGGGAATGCGAGGATGAGTCCGGCCGCGCCCGCCGCGCGGCGCGGTCGCGTCAGAAAGGTCCCGCCCATGGCCGTCGAGGTCGGCACCCAGGCTCCGGACTTCGAGCTCACCAACCAGCACGGGGAGTCGGTCCGGCTCGCCGACTTCCGCGGCGAGAAGAACGTCGTCCTGGTCTTCTACCCGTTCGCCTTCACCGGCGTCTGCACCGGCGAGCTGGGCGCGATCCAGCGCGAGCTGGCCGGGCTGCAGAACGAGGACGTCCAGGTGCTCGGCCTCTCCTGCGACTCGCAGTTCTCCCAGCGCGTGCTGGCCGACCGGGAGGGTCTGGAGTTCCCGCTGCTGGCCGACTTCTGGCCGCACGGCGAGGTCACCCGGGCGTACGGCGTCCTGGACGAGGAGCGGGGCTGCCCGCTGCGCGGCACCTTCGTGATCGACCGGGCCGGCGTGGTGCGCTGGAGCGTGGTCAACGGCCTCCCGGACGCCCGGGACGAGCAGGAGTACCTCAAGGTCCTCGCCGGGCTCTGAGCCGCCCGGCCGACGCCTCGTGCCGGCGCCTCGTGCCGACGCCTCGTGCCGACGCCTCGTGCCGGCGCCTCGTGCCGACGCGGGGCGTCTGGGCGCCGGGCGGGGGTGCGGCGCGGGGCGGGGGCGATGGGGGCGTCGGCCCGCGGCGCGGGGAGATGGGGCGTCGGCCCGGGGCGCCGGGGGTGCCGCCGCCCGTCCGCCCACGTCCGGCCGGGTGTCGAACGGCCGTGTCCGACCCGAACCGCGCTGCGGACGGGAACCGCGTACTACGCTCGGGCCGTTGGCGGAGTGGGGCGCGGGAGCCGATTCGTCTCCCGGAGTCCCGGACCGCACCACCGGGGGCACCGTGACAGGACGTGCCTCCCGATTCTTGGAGGACACGTGGGAGTCAGCCTCAGCAAGGGCGGCAACGTCTCGCTCACCAAGGAGGCCCCCGGCCTCACGGCCGTGGTCGTGGGCCTGGGCTGGGACGTCCGGACCACCACCGGCGCGGACTTCGACCTGGACGCCAGCGCACTGCTGTGCAACGCCCAGGGCAAGGTCGCCTCGGACGGCAACTTCGTGTTCTTCAACAACCTGAAGAGCCCGGACGGCTCGGTCGAGCACACCGGCGACAACCTCACCGGCGAGGGCGAGGGCGACGACGAGGCCATCAAGGTCAACCTGGCCGGCGTCCCGGCGGACGTCGAGAAGATCGTCTTCCCGGTGTCGATCTACGACGCCGAGACCCGCGGCCAGAACTTCGGCCAGGTGCGCAACGCCTTCATCCGCGTGGTGAACCAGGCTGACAACACCGAGCTGGCCCGCTACGACCTCTCCGAGGACGCCTCCACCGAGACGGCGATGGTCTTCGGCGAGCTGTACCGCAACGGCGCCGAGTGGAAGTTCCGCGCCATCGGCCAGGGGTACGCCTCCGGCCTGCGCGGCATCGCGCAGGACTTCGGCGTCAACGTCTGAGTCCTCGTCGGCGTCCTCCGGCGCCCGTCGGCGTCCTTCGGCACGCGGCGGCATCGGCATCCCGGGGCGGCCCCGGACCACTGAGGTCCGGGGCCGCCCCGGTTCCGTGCGGCGGTCGTTCGTACGATCGGGGTTCGTGCCGTCGGTGTTCGTGCGACCGCTGCTCGTACGGCTGGTGTTCGTACGCCCGGTGTCGTATGCCCGGTGTTCGTCCGGCCGGTGTTCGTACGGTCGGGCGCGGGCCGGTCGGGGGTTCGTCCGATCCGGTGCCGCGGGGGTCCGCCACGCTGCGAGGATGTGAGTTCAGGAAGTTCAGCCGACCAAAGCCGGTCGGCCGGGGGCGCGGGGCATTACACCTGGAAGGCGCGCCCCGGGAGAAGCAAGGGAGGAAGAACGTCATGGTGGTCACGCTCGCCAAGGGTGGCAACGTCTCGCTCACCAAGGCCGCGCCGAACCTGACGCAGGTCCAGATCGGCCTCGGCTGGTCCGCCCGTTCGACCACGGGCGCCCCGTTCGACCTCGACGCGAGCGCCCTGCTCTGCGGTGGCGGGCGAGTGCTCGGTGACGAGTACTTCGTCTTCTACAACAACCTCAAGAGCCCCGAGGGCTCGGTGGAGCACCAGGGCGACAACCTCACCGGCGGCGAGGACACGGGCGACGACGAGGTGGTCCTGGTCAACCTGGAGCTCGTCCCGGCCCAGGCGGACAAGGTCGTCTTCGCGGTCTCGATCTACGACGCCGAGGCGCGGCTGCAGAACTTCGGGCAGGTCCGCAACGCCTACATCCGGGTCGTCAACTCGGTCGACGGCCAGGAGATCGCCCGCTACGACCTGTCCGAGGACGCGTCCGGCGAGACCGCGATGATCTTCGGTGAGCTGTACCGCTACGGGGGCGAGTGGAAGTTCCGCGCCGTGGGCCAGGGCTACGCCTCCGGCCTGCGCGGGATCGCGCTCGACTTCGGCGTGAACGTACAGTAAGGGCGGAAATCGGACCATCGCACCCGACCCGACCATGAGAACCAAGGGCAGTGCGGGGGTGACCTGACCGGGCCGGGCCCGGTCAGGGCGTCTCGGGGACGAGGCCGCCCCCGGCACGGCCAGAACCCGAAAGGTAGCCAACTCCCGTGTTCCTCCGCACATTCGGCTGGTCGTTCGCGATCACCGTCATCGGCCTGATCGCGGCCGGCCTGATCTGGGGGGCTGAAGGCTTCGGCATCGTGCTGATCCTCTCCATCCTGGAGATCTCCCTGTCGTTCGACAACGCGGTGGTCAACGCCACGGTGTTGAAGCGGATGAACCCGTTCTGGCAGAAGATCTTCCTGACGGTGGGCGTGCTCATCGCCGTCTTCGGGATGCGACTGATCTTCCCGCTGCTGGTCGTCGGCCTCACCGCGAAGCTCGCCCCCGCGACCGTCATCGACCTCGCGCTGCACTCCGACAAGACGTACGAGGGCCTCACCTACGCCCAGTACCTGGAAGCGGCCAACCCGGCCATCGCGGCCTTCGGCGGCGTCTTCCTGCTCATGATCTTCCTCGACTTCATCTTCGAGGAGAAGGACTACAACTGGCTGTCCTGGATCGAGCGCCCGCTGGAGAAGGTCGGCAAGCTGGAGGCCTTCTCCACCGTCGTCGCCCTGGTCGCCCTGCTGCTGGCGTCCAACTTCTTCGCCGGGGAGCACGCCGAGACGGTGCTGCTCGCGGGCGTCCTCGGCCTGGTCACCTACCTCGCGGTCAACGGTCTCTCCTCGATCTTCGAGTCGGGCCTGGAGGCCGAGGAGGAGCGTGAGGAGGAGGCGGAGAAGGCCGGCAAGTCGATCGTCCAGGTCGGCGGCAAGGCCGCGTTCTTCCTGTTCCTCTACCTGGAGGTGCTGGACGCCTCGTTCTCCTTCGACGGAGTGGTGGGCGCTTTCGCCATCTCCAGTGACATCTTCCAGATCACCCTGGGCCTCGGCATCGGCGCGATGTACATCCGCTCGCTGACCGTCTTCCTGGTCCGCAAGGGCACCCTGGACGACTACGTCTACCTGGAGCACGGCGCGCACTACGCCATCGGCGCGCTGGCGGCGATCCTTCTGATCGGGATCAAGTACCACATCCCGGAGATCGTCACCGGCCTGATCGGGGTCGCCTTCATCGGGCTGGCGCTCGGCTCGTCGATCCTGCGCAACCGGCGCGAGGGCTCGGACGAGGAGCGGGAGTTGGTCGGCAGCGGGCAGTAGCCCGTACGGCGAGCGGCTTGCCGGCGAGTGCTTCGCCGGGCGAGTGGCTTGCCGGGCCGACGGCTTGCCGGCGAGTGGCTTTCCGGGCCAGTGGCTTGCCGGGCGAGTGGCTTGCCGGGCGAGTGAGAACGGCCGCCTCCGGGGTTTCCCGGGGGCGGCCGTTTCCGTTGTTCCGGCGCGGCGGCGAGCGTCAGCCGAGCTGCTGCTCGATCGCGCGCAGCTTGCGCTCCAGCGAGTCCAGCTTCGGCATCGACAGGGTGTCGTCGTCGGCCGTCAGGTCGATCGACGAGCCGCGGCGGGAGGAGCCGAGGAGGTCGGACGAGGAGGACGAGGAGGACGAGGAAGCCGACGAGGAGGGAGCGGACGTGGAGCTCGACGCGGACGCGTAGGTCGAGGGCGAGGAGTAGGAGGAGTACGAGGAGCCGACGGCGGCACGGGGGCGGCGGCCGGAGTCCAGGGCGGCGGGCTCCAGCGAGGAGGTGCCGGCCGTCGAGGTGGGCGAGGTCGAGGTGGTGGCGTCGGACCCCGTGGCTAGGGCAGGCTCCGTAGCGCTCGGGCCGTCTCCGGCAGCCGTGAGGGCGGGCACCTGGCGGCCCCCGCGGGCCCGGGCCAGCATGCCGCCGCCCTGGCGGGAGATGGCCTTCAGTTCGGCGCGCTCGCGGCGGTCGGCGGTGCGGGCGCGGGCCTTGGCGTCCAGCTTCGCCTGGCGCTCCTCGCGCACCTCCTCGACCGCCTCGTCCAGGCTGCGGACGTTCTCCAGGAGCATCAGCGACCAGGCCGCGTAGGTCTCGCGCGGGGCGCGCAGCCAGCGGACGATGCGGATCTGCGGCAGCGGGCGGGGCACCAGGCCCTGCTCGCGCAGCGCCGCCTTGCGGGTCTGCTTGAGCGCCCGGTCGAACAGGATCGCCGCCGAGATCGACATGCCGGAGAAGAACTGCGGGGCGCCGGCGTGGCCGAAGCCGCGCGGGGCGTGCACCCAGTTGAACCAGGCCGAGGCGATCGCGAACACCCAGACCAGCAGGCGGGAGCCGAGCGCGGCGTCACCGTGGCTGGCCTCGCGGACGGCGAGGACCGAGCAGAACATCGCGGCGCCGTCCAGGCCGAACGGGACGAGGTACTCCCAGCCGCCGGACAGGCCCAGGTTCTCCTTGCCGAAGCCGACCAGCCCGTGGAACGACAGCGCGGCGGCGACACCCGCACAGCAGAACAGCAGCGTGTAGGAGGAGATGCCGTAGATCATCTCCTTGCGGCGCCGACGCTCCTCGCTGCGCTCCCAGGAGTCGGTGGACTCGTCCTTCTTCGAGTTCTTGAAACGCAGCGTCGCCATCAGGACGGCGACGAACAGCAGGGCTGCGCCGCCGACGACGGTCCAGACCAGCTGTATGGAGGTCAGGTTCATTGCGGGTCGGGCCTCGGGTTTCCGAAGGGGACAGGTTCACGGTGCGACACAGGCGGTCAGGTCCCGCCGGGTGGGCACTGCCTGACGGATCGTTCGTCACCGCACGGAGTGCCGACCGCGCCCGCGCAGGGGCGGACGGGACACCTGTGCGGCTAGACGATATCGCGTCCGAAGGGGCGGCATGTTACGGGAGGGCGGTCGAACGGGGCCAATCGACCCGCCCGTTCGTCTCCGGTTCTCCCGTGGTTCGCCTGCCAGTTCGGCTCTCGGGCGGGTGGTCGGGGTGGTCGGTCGGGCCGGGGGCCGGTCCGGTCGTCCGGTTGTCTCCGCTGTCGGGCGGGTGGCGGGCTCGGCTGTCCGGTGGGCCGGCCCGGTGCCCGGTCGAGTGCCCGGTCCGTGCCCGCTCGGGATAGGGCGGGGACGGACGGGGTATCGGTCGGCCGGGCGGATGCCCGATCATTGGTCGGCGGACCGTCAGATCGCCTGGCGGGAGCCGGGGGAGGGGAGAAGCCGGGATGGTCTCGATCTGGGAGTACCTGCGCGGGGACCGGAGCTACACCTTCGACAACCCCGGCGGTCAGCACAAGGTCATACTCACCAAGTCGACCCCGCAGCACGCGATCACCGGGTCGGCCGCCACCACCGGCTACCTCTACGTCAACCTGCACTGGTCGATGCGGGCGGGCTCCGGTCGGCCGAGTACCCGGGAATCGCTCAAGCGGTTCTTCAGCCCGCGGATCCTCAGCCCGCTGGAGCCGGACTCGCCGCAGGGCAACGAGCCGATGAACGTCGACCTCGACCTCGCGTGCATGTACGAGCTCTCCGACGGCTCCACCGGCGTGGTGCAGCCGCTCGGCGGTCTCTTCGGTGACCTCCAGAAAGCGCCGTACATCAAGCTGAGCGGCGACGACCAGTACGGGGCGCCCTCGGGCGAGACGATGTACGTCAACCTGGAGAAGAAGGACAAGTTCAAGCGTCTGTTGATCTTCGTCTACATCTACGACGGCACACCGGCCTTCGAGCAGTCCCAGGCGGTCGTGACGATCGTGCCGCAGACCGGGCCGCGGATCGAGATCAAGCTGGAGGAGCGGGCCCGAGCGGCCCGGTCCTGTGCCGTGGTGCTGATCGAGAACGCGGGGGACAACCAGCTGACCGTGCGCCGCGAGGTGCGGTACGTCAACGGCTTCCAGGCCGACATCGACCGGTTGTACGGCTTCGGGATGCAGTGGCAGCGCGGTTACAAGAACCAACCGGGCGGCGGCGACTGACGCTCGTCGGGTGCCCGCCGCCCGGGTGCCCGCCGCCCGGGTGGGTGCCGTCCCGGGTGGGTGGTGTCAGCCGGCGTGTGCGGTCCCGGGCGGGTGGTGTCAGCTGACGGCTGCTGTCAGCGGGGCTGGAACTGCGGGCCCTGCGGGGGCAGGGCGAACTCCTCGCCGGTGGGCGCCGGCGGCTGGGCCGTCGGGGGCTGGGGCGGGACGGGCGGCTGCTGGCCGGTGCCGGGCTGCTGCGGGTAGCCGTAGCCGCCCGGGTGCGGCGGCTGCTGCTGCGGCGGGACGGGCTGGTTGGGCTGGGGGTAGCCGTAACCGGTGCCCGGCTGCTGCGGGTACGGCTGGGTGGGCTGCGGATAGCCGTAGCCCGCCCCGGGGTGCTGCTGCGGATAGCCGTACCCCGTGCCGGGCTGCTGCTGGGGGTAGCCGTAGCCGGTGCCGGGCTGGTGGGCCGGCGGCTGGGCGGGCGGGACCGGCGGGGCGGTCGGGGGCACCGTCGGCGGAGCCGTGGGCGGCGGCGGGGTCGGCGGCGTGGCGGGCGGGGGGCTGGCCGGGGCGCCCGTCCGTGCTCCCGTCGGGCCGCCGGTGGGGGCGGCGACCGGGGCCGGGGCGGTCGGCGCCGGGGCGGCCGGGGAGGGCGAGGGCGGCTGGGGGACGGCTGGGGCCAGGGTGAAGGTGCCCGGCTCGGGGGCGGACGAGCGCGGGTCCGGCAGCGGGGTGCTGCGCGGGTCCACGGCGCCCGTGGGCGAGGTGGTGGCCCGCGAGCCGGTGGAGGCGGGAGCCGGGGTCGGCGCCGGGGCGGGCGCGGAGTCAGCCGCCTCGTCCTCGACGGTGATGCCGAAGTCGGTGGCCAGGCCGATCAGCCCGGAGGTGTAGCCCTGGCCGATCGCCCGGAACTTCCAGGACCCGGCCCGGCGGTACAGCTCACCCGCGACCAGTGCGGTGACGCTCTCGGCGTCGCTGATCTCGAACTCGGCCAGCGCGGGTGCGCCGTCACCGGCGGTGGCGTCGAACAGCAGCAGCCGCAGGCCCGGCACCATCCGGAACGGCCCGCCCTCGGAGGAGCCGGCCAGTACCACGCGGTCCACGTCGGCGGGCAGCTTGCCGAGCTCGACCTCGATCGTGTCGGTGATCTCGGCGCCGCCGGGGGTCTGCTGCTTGGGCAGGTGGCGGACCAGGCCGGACGGGTGGCGCGGCTGGTTGTAGAAGACGAAGTCGGCGTCCGAACGGACCCTGCCGTCGGCGCCGAGCAGCAGCGCGGACGCGTCCACGTCCGGCGCACCGGGCGCGGCGCTCCAGCGCAGCACGGCGCGGACCGCCGCCGCCGGCAGTGCGATGTTGGCGCCCTTGGCCATCACGTGCGTCATAGCGGACCATCCTGCCTGTTCGCCACCCCTTCGGACAACGTGACCGGACCGGTCCGCGCCGTGGTGGACTTTGCCAAGACTTGCGCTTCGCGGGGTTTGCCGATGCAACCCCCGTGATCGACCAAGTGGACCGGGATGTTCCGGGAGTTCAGTGCCGGGGAACCGGGGACGGCCGGATCCCGTCCGTACGATGGGCGGTCGAGAGGCCCGCCGGGGGTTCGGCAGAGGGGCGCCGACCGGTTCGCACGGCGGGCGTCGACGGCCCGGTGGGACGGCGCCGGCCCGGTAGGACGGTGTCCACCCGGGGGCGGCGCCGGGGGCGTCCACGGCACGGGCCGCAGGCCCGTTCACTTCCTGGAGGAGAGCACCTTGCGCCATTTCGGCCACCTCGCCGAGGACGTACGCGGCCGACTCTTCCTGGAGCAGCCGCGCCCCTTCACCGCGCGCAGCGGGCCCGAAGTGCTCGCCACCGCGCTCGGCGGCACCCTCTACAGCCCCGCCACCAGGCCCGCCCTGGCCGCCGACATCCGCAAACAGGCAGCTCGCGGCGTGGTGTCGATGGTGCTCTGCCTGGAGGACGCGATCGCCGACCACGAGGTGGGCGCCGGGGAGCGGAACCTGGTCGATCAGTTGACTGACTTGGTCAAGGACTTCACCGACTGCACACAGGGCCATCCATTGCTCTTCATCAGAGTCCGCACGGCCTCCCAGATCCTCGACCTGGCCGAGCGCCTCGGACCGGCCGTCGAGCTGCTCAGCGGCTTCGTGCTGCCGAAGTTCACCCCGGAGAACGGCGCCGACTACCTGGCCGCGCTCGCCTCCGCCGAGGCCGCGACCGGACGGCGGCTGTTCGCCATGCCCGTCCTGGAATCGCCCCAGCTCGCCCACCTGGAGACCCGGCGTGAGCAGCTCTTCGGCATCGCCGAACTGCTCGCCGGGCACCGGGAACGGGTGCTCGCCGTCCGGCTCGGCGTCACCGACCTCTGCTCCGCGTACGGCCTGCGGCGCTCGCCCGACCTCACCGCGTACGACGTCGCGCTGGTCGCGGCGGTGATCGGGGACGTGGTCAACGTGCTCGGCCGGGCGGACGGCACCGGGTACACCGTCACCGGACCGGTCTGGGAGTACTTCCCGGTGCAGGAGCGCATGTTCAAGCCGCAGCTGCGCCGCACCCCGTTCGCCGGGGCCTCGCTCACGGCCGCCGGGACGGTCCGGGCCTCCGGCGAGGAGATCCGCCGGCGGATCATCGAGCACGACCTGGACGGGCTGATCCGCGAGGTCGAACTCGACCGGGCCAACGGCCTGCTCGGCAAGACCTGCATCCACCCCAGCCACGTGCCCGCCGTGCACGCCCTGTCGGTGGTCACGCACGAGGAGTACTGCGACGCCCGGGACATCCTCCGGCAGGAGCAGGACGGGGGCGGGGTGCTGCGCTCGGCGTACACCAACAAGATGAACGAGGCCAGGCCGCACCGGGCCTGGGCGGAGCGGGTACTGCTGCGGGCGGAGGTGTTCGGGGTGGCCAGGGAGGACGTGAGCTTCGCCGAGCTGTTGGCGGCCTGTCTGTGCGGGTGAGGTTGGGCCGCCGAGCGGGCGGGCGGGCGAGGTTGGGGCGCCTGTGTGTGCGGGTGAGGTTGGGTCTCCGAGCGGGCGGGCGGGTGGGTGGCCGGTGAGGCCGGGGCGCCGAGCGGGTGGGTGGGCGGGGCTGCGCGGCCGATTCCCCGGGGGAGCGGGGCCTGTTCGTGCGGCCGAGGCCGGCCCGTTCCTCCCAGTTCCCGTACGACCGATAAGACGAACGAACGCACCGACGCACCACCGAAAGCAGGACCAGCAGTGACAGTGACACCGCAGACGTGGACCGGACGATGGGTCGCCGACCGGGCCGGGATCGTGCTGACCGGCTCCGAGCGCCTCCCCGAACTCGTCGGCCTCGCGCTCCGGGAGAACGGCAAGCGCGCCCACCTGCTGGTCTCCAACGTGCTCGGCAAGCACGTGCCGCAGCTCCCCTCGGTGGTCCACGGCGCCGGGGTCGACCTCGGTCGGCGCGTCCGCGAGCTGCTCGGCGAGGCGGCGGCCGCCCGGGCCGTCGTACTCGGCTACGCGGAGACCGCCACCGGCCTCGGCCACAGCGTCGCCGACGGACTCGACGCCCCCTACCTGCACTCCACCCGCCGTCCGGTGCCCGGGCTGACCCCGCTCGGCGGCTTCGAGGAGGAGCACTCGCACGCCACCTCGCACCTGCTGCTCCCCGCCGACCCCGGACTCCTGGCCGGGGACGGGCCGCTGGTGCTGGTGGACGACGAGTTCTCGACCGGGCGGACGGTGCTCAACACCATCCGCGAACTGCACGCCCGCCACCCCCGCGACCACTACGTCGTGGTCGCCCTGGTCGACCTGCGCTCCGCCGCAGACCGGAACACGCTCGACGAGGCCGCCGCCGAACTCGGCGCCCGGCTCGACCTGGTCGTCACCGCCAGCGGCGGCGTCGAGCTGCCCGAGGACCTGCCGGCCCGGGCCGAGCGGCTGATCGCCGAGGCGACGGGCGGGAGCGCGGCCTCTCCGGCGGACACCGCCGGGCAGGGGCCCGCCCCCGCGCCGCTGGTCCGGGTCGCGCTGGACTGGCCCGTCGGGCTCCCGGACGGCGGCCGGCACGGCTTCACCGTCCACGACCGCGCCCGGCTGGACGCCGCGCTGCCCCGGCTGTCCGGGCAGCTGGCCGAGGCACTGCCCGCCGGGGCGCGGCGGGTGCTGGTGCTCGGCTTCGAGGAGCTGATGTACACGCCGCTGCGCCTGGCCGAAGCCCTCGCCGAGCGCCTCGGCGACGACCGAGTCCGCTACTCCACCACCACCCGCTCGCCCGTCCTGGCAGTGGACGACCCCGGCTACGCCATCCGCACCCGGCTGGTCTTCCCCGCCCACGACGACCCGCAGGACGACGCCTCGCGCGAGCGCTACGCGTACAACGTCGCCCCCGGCAGCGACCCGGCTCGGCGCTTCGACGCGGTGGTGCTGGTGGTCGACGACCTCGCCGACACCCCGGCGTTGCACGAGGGCGAGCGGGCACTGCTCGGGCAGCTGCGGGGGGTGACGGACCGGGTGGTGCTCGCGGTGGTGCCGTCGCACCGGCCGGTGCCGGTGGCGGGGGCGGTGGGGGCTCCGGCGGCGGCGTCCGCGGGGGTTCCGGTGGGGGCGGCGTCGGCGGGGGAGGTGGCGGCGGCATCCGCTTCCGAGTCGGCGCTGGCCGTGCCGTCGCTGCCCGTGCGGTCGCTGCCCGTGCCGCTGTACGGGCCGGGGTTCTCGTCGTACCGCGCCGAGGAAGTGGCCTGGTTGCTGAAGGACCTCTCCGGGGTCGCGCTGGAGGCGCCCACCGAAGAGCGCGAGGAGGCCGTCCAGAGCGGCGGTGCGCACTACGCGGAGTCGCTGCCGGTCGAGTACCAGCCCAGCGCCGACTACCAGGAGCTGTTCCACCAGGCGCTGAACGGCTCCTCCCGTCGGATCGCGCTCGCCGTCGGCACCGTCGCCGAGACGCTGCTGCGCGAGCGCGGTCCCGAGCTGGTGCTCGCCTCGCTGGCCCGGGCCGGCACACCCGTCGGCATCCTGATCCGCCGCTGGCTGGCGTTCGCCCACGGCCTGTCCGTACCGCACTACGCGGTCTCGATCGTGCGCGGCCGGGGCATCGACCCCGTCGCGCTGCGCTACCTGGCCGCACACCACCGCGCCGCGGACGTGGTCTTCGTGGACGGCTGGACGGGCAAGGGCGCGATCACCCGCGAACTCGCCGACGCCTTGGCCGGCACCGGCTTCGACCCCGGGCTCGCGGTCCTCGCCGACCCGGGCCGCTGCGTCCGAACGTACGGCACCCGGGACGACTTCCTGATCCCGTCCGCCTGCCTCAACTCCACGGTGTCCGGGCTGGTTTCGCGCACCGTCCTGCGGGCCGGCCTGATCGGGCCGGACGACTTCCACGGGGCCAAGCACTACGCCGAGCTGGCCGGGAGCGACGTCTCCGCGGTCTTCCTGGACGCCGTGGCCGCCTGCTTCGAGGAGGTGCGGGAAACCGCGGTCGAGGGCGCCGACCGGCTGGCCGCCGACCCGGACCGGACGCCGGACTGGGCCGGTTGGGCCGCCGTCGAGCGGATCAGCGCCGAGTACGGCATCGACAACGTCAACCTGGTCAAGCCCGGGGTCGGGGAGACCACCCGGGTGCTGCTGCGCCGCGTGCCCTGGCGGATCCTCGCCCGGCGCGGGGCGGGCGCGGACCTGGACCACGTCCGGCTGCTGGCCGCCCAGCGCGGGGTCGAGGTCGAGGAGGTGGACGGCCTGCCGTACACCTGCGTCGGCCTGATCCACCCCCGCTACAGCCGCGGGGCGACCGGGGCCGACGGGCGGTCGGCGGTGGCCGGGGGCGGGGCGGCTGCGGAGCGGTCGGCGGTGTCCGAGCGGCTGGCGGTGTCGGACGGGCCTGCGGTATCCGAAGGGGCTGCGGTGTCCGAAGGGGCTGCGGTGTCCGAAGGGGCTGAAGTGTCGAGACGGACCGAAGTGGCCGGAGGGACTGGGGTGTTCGTTACGGGGAGGGAATCCTGATGGGTGTTCTGGTGGCCAGCGATCTCGACCGGACGCTGATCTACTCCGACCGGGCCCTCGCCCTGGACGTCCCCGACGGGCTGGCGCCGCGGCTGCTCTGCGTCGAGGTGTACCAGGGGCGGCCGCTGTCCTTCATGACCGAACGGGCCGCCGGGCTGCTGGCCGATCTCGCCCGGCAGACCCGCTTCGTCCCCTCCACCACCCGGACGCCGGAGCAGTACGGGCGGGTCAAGTTGCCCGGGCCGACGCCGGGTTGGGTCCCCGAGTACGCGATCTGCGCCAACGGCGGGCAGCTGCTGGTGGACGGCGTTCCGGACCCGGACTGGCGCACCGAGATCACCGCGCGGATCGCCGCCGACTCGGCCCCGCTGGAGGAGGTCGTCCGGCGGCTCGCGGTGTGCGCCGACCCGGAGTGGACGCACAAGCGGCGCATCGCCGACGAGCTGTTCGCCTACCTGGTGGTCGAGCGCGCCGCCCTGCCGACGGGCTGGCTGGAGGAGCTCACCGGCTGGTGCGCCGAGCGCGGCTGGGCGGTCTCGCTGCAGGGCCGCAAGGTGTACGCCGTACCGGCGCCGCTCACCAAGAGCGCCGCGCTCGCCGAGGTCGTGAAGCGCTGCGGGGCCACCACCGTGCTCGCCGCCGGGGACTCGCTGCTCGACGCGGACCTGCTGCTCGCGGCGGACGCGGGCTGGCGGCCCGGGCACGGCGAACTCGCCGACAGCGGCTGGACGGCCCCCGGCGTCACCGCCCTCGCGGAGGTGGGGGTGACGGCCGGGGAGGAGATCGTCCGGCGCTTCCTGGCGGGGGTCGTGGCGGGTCAGCCCTGACGGGTCGCCCCCCGGGCCTCGGGCGGGGGTGGGCCCCCGGGCTCTGAGCGCGGGTCGGCCCTCGGGCTCTGAGCCCCGGGGTTCGGGCGGCGTGCCGGCGGGGTCGGTCGGGATCAGCCGCAGCAACCGCCGCCGCAGCAGCCGCCTCCACCCCCGCCCCCGGCGGCCGGGCTCGGCCGGGAGGCGGCGGTCGCGCCGGTGACGGCGACGGTGGACAGCAGCTTCACGGTGTCCTCGTGGCCCTGCGGGCAGACGGCGGGGTCGTTGGCCTGCGCCATCGGGCGGCGGAGCTCGAAAGTGGCGCCGCAGGAACGGCAGCGGAAGTCGTAGCGTGGCATACCCGCAGGGTACCGAGCGGGCCCGTCCGGGCGCCCGCCCTCCCGACTGCTGGGGGCTGTTCCTCGTGGTGGCGGTCTTCGCGGTGGCCGTTCCTTGCGGTCACCTGGGCCGGCGCTGGCCGCCCCTGGCGCTGGTCGTCCCCATCGGTGGTCGTTCCTCTCGGTTGCCCGCCCTATCGGTGGCCGTCCCTATCGGTGGCCGCCCAGGTCGCCGCGGATCAGCCCGATCACCCGCGCCGCCGTCTCCCGTACCGCCGCCAGCTCGGTGAGGAAGGCCCAGTAGTCGGGGTGCCGGCCCGCCGCCTCCAGGGTGGCGACCGCGCGGTCCAGCCGGGCCACCGCCTCGTCCAGCGGGGCGGCGTGCCGCGGGTCCGGCGCGCTGCGCCCGGCCATCGCCAGCCGCTGCGCGTCCCGGATCGCGAAGCGGGTGCGCTCGATCTCCCGGTGGGGGTCGTGCTGCACCTCGTTCAGCTGCCGCAGCCGGTCGTTCACCACCGCCACCGAGCCGTCCGCGGTCTCCAGCAACGCGCGGACCGTACCGATCGCTGCGGTGGCGTCCGCCCAGCGCTGCTCGTCCCGGGCCCGGGCGGCCTCGGCGAGCTTGCGCTCGGCGGCGCGCCCGGTCTCGGCGACCTGGTCCGGCACCCGCTGCAGGTCCTGCCAGCAGGCGGTGCTGAACCGGCGGCGCAGCTCGCTGAGGGCGGGCTCGACCGTCGCGGCCTTGGTCTCCAGCGCCTGGATCCTGGTCCGCAGGCTCGCCACCCGCCGGTCGATCTCCCGTGCCCGCTCCGGCAGCTGCCCGGCATCGGCGGCGATCGCCTCGGCGCGCTGCTTCACGTCCTCGGCACGCTGCAGGGTGGCGGCCACCCCGTGCCGGGCCGGCCCCTCGTTCAGCCGGCCGAGCTCCGGCGCCAGCTCGGCCAGCCGGGCCGCCAGGTCGTCCGCCCGCAGGCCGGCGCCGCGCGCCTCGTCCAGCGCGTTGGAGGCCGTGAGCAGCGCGCGCTTGGCCTGCTCGACCGCCGGGGTGACGCGCATCAGCTGCTGCTCGGCATGCTCGACCGTCGGCTGCAGCCGGCGCAGGAAGTCGTTCAACTCGGCGCGCGCGGAGCCGAGCTGGCCCTTCACGTCCTCCAGCCGGTGCTTGGCCTGCGCGGCCGCCCCGACGTCCAGGGCCTCGCTGTCCAGGTTGTGGGCGTCCAGCGCGCTCAGGTAGTTCACGGTGACCTGGTCGACCCGTCCGGAGATCGCCGCCAGGTCGGCCAGCGCCCGCTGCGCCGTCGGCCCGTCCTCGGCCGCCCGGACGGTCTCCAGCGCGAGCTGCACCTCGCGCTGGGTCTCCTCCAGCTCGTAGAACGCCTCCTGCGCCGCGGCCCTGGCCTCCCTGGCCCCCGCCCGTACGCCCTCACCACCGCCGCGCCGACCCCACCAGCCACCGTTCCCGGCCGACGCCAGGCCGACCGCGCCCAGCGCACCCGCCAGCACCACGGGCAGCACCAGCGCGTCCGCCAGCGCACTCCCCGCCCGACGCCGCCCCCGCCCGCTCCCGCCGGCACCCGTCACTGCGCGCTCCCTGCTCCGACCCGCTGATCCGCCCCCATTCTCCCCGATCACCCCGCCGGCCCGTCACCCCCTCCCACCCCTCCCGTCCCGCGCCCGGCCCCCACCACCCCCCGGGACCAGGTACCCTAGGCACTCGTCGTGCGCCCACCGGGCCACGCACGGGGGCGCGTAGCTCAGCGGTAGAGCGCTGCTCTTACAAAGCAGATGTCGGCGGTTCGAAACCGTCCGCGCCCACAGCTGAACCGAGGGCCGGTCCGGGAGATGCGTCTCCCGGACCGGCCCTCGGTCGTTTCCGGGGATGTTCGGCGGCTCTCATCTCCTGAAAACCTCCCGCACGATCATGCCCGTTGGTCCGTGGTGGTCCGGGCGCCTGCGGGCCGCCCCCGGTCGGAACGGGCGGCGGAGCTGGGGGAGGGAGCAGGGGCGCCGGCGTGGGTGCCGGAGCGGAGCCTGTTCGCCGACGACGGGCGGGGTGCCGGGTTGGCGGGGGCGTGGGGGGTAGGTGAGGATCGGGAGGAACCCGTGAGTGTGGATGCCTGAGGGCGGTGGACGGATGGCTGAGCAGGTCGGGGAGTCGCGGGCGGAGTTGTCGGCGCGGCTGAACTGGTTGCGGGCGGCGGTGCTGGGGGCCAACGACGGGGTGGTGTCGACGGCGGGCATCGTGACCGGGGTGGCGGGGGCGAGCGGTTCGCGGACCGCGTTGCTGGCGGCGGGGGTGGCCGGGCTGTTGGCCGGGGCGATGTCGATGGCGGCGGGGGAGTACGTGTCGGTCAGCACCCAACGGGACACCGAGCGGGCCGCGTTGGCGAAGGAGCGGCGGGAACTCGCGGAGGACCCGGAGGGGGAGCTCGACGAACTCACCGACTACTACCGGGGCAGCGGGCTGACGGACGACCTGGCCCGGGACGTGGCGGTGGCGCTGACCGAGCGGGACGCGCTCGGGGCCCACGCGCAGACCGAACTCGGCATCGACCCCGAGGCGTTGACGAATCCGTGGGAGGCCGCTCTGGCCAGCGCCGCCGCGTTCACGCTGGGCGCGTTGGTGCCGCTGCTGGCGGTGCTGCTGCCGCCGGAGTCGTGGCGGCTGGCGGTGACGGTGGTGTCGGTGGTGGCCGCGCTCACCCTGTCGGGCTGGGCGAGCGCCCGGTTGGGCGGGGCGGGGCCGGCGCGGGCGGTGGCGCGCAACGTCGCGGGCGGGCTGCTGGCGATGGCGGTGACGTACAGCGGTGGTGTGCTGCTGGACCGGTTCACGGGTTGACCGGTCCACCGGTTCACCGGCGGAATGCGGCCGGGCTCGACAGGCGGGGTGGTGCGGCCTGTGTTTGTGTGGCTGCAAACCGCTTGGGAGAGGTGAACCGCCGTGACCATGCCCCCGTTCGGATCGAGCGATCCGTTCTCCGATCTGCTCAGCCGGTTCTTCGGAATGAGCCCGATGGCCTCTCCTCCCGCCGTTCAGCGGGTGCCGATCGGGCGGTTGCTCAGCGAGTCCTCGCAGGAGCTGCTCGCGCTGGCGGCGCGGCGCGCGTCCGAGGACGGATCCAGCGACCTCGACACCGCCCACCTGGCTTGGGCGGCCACCCGGGTGGAGCCGTCACGGCGGATGCTGGAGCGGGCGGGGATCGATCCGGACCGGCTGTCCGGAGACCTGGAGCAGGCCCTGCCGTCCGGCAGTCCCGACGCGGTGGACGGCCAGCCGGCGCTGACCCCCTCGGCCAAGCGCGCCCTGCTCGCCGCGCACGCCCGCTCGCAGGAGGCCGGCGCCTCGTACATCGGCCCGGAGCACATCCTCGGCGCGTTGCTGGACCAGGAGCGTTCGGGCGGGGCGGTGGCGATGCGCAACGCGGCGCCCTCGCAGGAGGCGTTGAAGTCGGTGCTGGAGGGGCGTGGCACGGGCGGCGAGCGCGGCGGCGCGGGCGGGCACCCGAGCGAGACGCCGACCTTGGACGAATACGGGCGCGACCTCACCGAGGAGGCGCGTTCGGGCCGGCTGGACCCGGTGGTCGGGCGGGCCGAGGAGATCGAGCAGACCGTCGAGATCCTCTCCCGCAGGACCAAGAACAACCCGGTGCTGATCGGTGAGCCGGGCGTCGGCAAGACCGCGATCGTCGAGGGCCTGGCGCAGCGGATCGTCTCCGGGGACGTGCCGCAGAGCCTCAAGGACAAGCGGGTGGTCGCCCTCGACCTGACCGCACTGGTGGCCGGCTCCAAGTACCGGGGCGAGTTCGAGGAGCGGCTGAAGAGCGTGATCGACGAGGTCACGGCGGCCGAGAAGAGCGTGATCCTCTTCCTGGACGAGCTGCACACCGTGGTCGGCGCGGGCGGTGGCGGCGAGGGGTCGATGGACGCCGGCAACATCCTCAAGCCGGCGCTGGCGCGCGGTGAGTTGAGCGTGGTGGGCGCGACGACGCTGGACGAGTACCGCCGGCACGTGGAGAAGGACGCCGCGCTGGAGCGCCGCTTCCAGCCGGTGCTGGTGCCCGAGCCGAGCGTCGCGGAGACCGTCGAGATCCTGCAGGGCCTGCGGGACGCCTACGAGGCGCACCACCAGGTGCGGTTCACCGACGAGGCGCTGGACGCGGCGGCGGCGCTCTCGGACCGCTACGTCAGCGACCGCTTCCTGCCGGACAAGGCGATCGACCTGTTGGACCAGGCCGGCGCGCGGGTGCGGCTGCGCAGCCTGAGCGGCTCCACCGAGGCGACCGGGGTGCAGGACCGGATCACCAAGCTGAAGCGGGAGCTGGAGGAGGCCGTCGCGGACGAGGAGTTCGTCCGGGCCGCCAACCTGAAGACCGAGCTGCGGCGGACCGAGGACGAGCTGGCGGCGATCGCCGAGTCCCGCGAGGAGGTCGTCGAGGTGACGGCCGACGACATCGCGCAGGTGCTGTCCTCCCGCACCGGGATCCCGGTCGCGGAACTGAACGCGACCGAGAAGGAACGGCTGCTCAAGCTGGAGGACCACCTGCACGAGAAGGTGATCGGCCAGGACGAGGCGGTCACCGCCGTCGCCCAGGCGGTGCGCCGCGGCCGGGCCGGGATGGGCGATCCGGAGCGGCCGACCGGCTCGTTCCTCTTCCTCGGGCCGACCGGCGTCGGCAAGACCGAGCTGGCGAAGGCCCTGGCGGCGCTGCTGTTCGGCGACCCGGACCGGATGATCCGCTTCGACATGAGCGAGTTCCAGGAGAGGCACACCGTCTCCCGGCTGGTCGGCTCCCCGCCCGGGTACGTCGGCTACGACGAGGCCGGGCAGCTGACCGAGGCGGTGCGCCGCAAGCCGTACAGCGTGCTGCTCTTCGACGAGGTGGAGAAGGCGCACCCGGACGTCTTCAACCTGCTGCTCCAGGTGCTGGACGACGGGCGGCTCACCGACTCCCAGGGGCGTACGGTCGACTTCCGCAACACCGTGGTGATCATGACCAGCAACATCGGCTCGCAGCGGATCCTGGACCGCGCGGGGAGCATGGACGCCCGGAGCGGGGTTCCCGACCAGGCCCTGCGGGACGAGCTGATGCGCGACCTGCGGCAGCAGTTCCGGCCGGAGTTCCTCAACCGGATCGACGAGGTGATCGTCTTCCACGGGCTCACCCGGAAGGACCTGCTGTCGGTGGTGGACCTGCTGCTGGAGCGCAGTCGGCGTCGGCTGCGGGCGCAGGACGTCCGGCTGGAGGTCACCGAGGCGGCCAAGGAGTACCTGGTCAACCGCGGCTACCAGCCGGAGTTCGGGGCCCGGCCGTTGCGCCGGACGATCCAGTCCGAGTTGGACAACCGGATCTCCAACCTGCTGCTGGACGGGTCCGTACGGGAGGGGGACACGCTGATCGCGGACGTCAGCGACGGCGAGCTGGTGGTGACGCTGGCGCGGCCGGAGGCCTCGGCGACCTTCGAGGAGGCGGAGGAGAAGGCGCGGGACGCCGCTGCGGGGAGTTGACGGGAGTGGGGCCCGGGGCGGGGCGGGCGTGCTCCGGTCGGTCTCGGGCGTCCCTCGGGTGGGGCGTCCTTGGGGCCGGGGCGGCCTAGTTCGGGTCGGGGCGGGCGTACTCCAGCGGGAGTACGCCCGAACGCCACTGGTGGAGGACGCGCCGGGGCGGAACGCGGGTCTAGCGTTTCGGGCATGATGCCGCCCATGTCCCCGTCACCGGAGCCGTCGGAACCGTCGGAGCCGTCGGAGCCGTCGGTGCGGCCTGGCCCGTCGGTGCGGCCCGGCCCGTCGGCGCGGCGCGAGCCGTCCGAGCCGCCCGAGCCGCCCGAGCCGTGGCGCCCGCCGTGGGTGGGGGCCGGCTTGCCGGTGGGGCTGGCGGCGGCCGTCGCGGTCGTCCAGGTGGTCGGCTCGACCTTCGCCGCGCACACCCAGCCGGGGCGGGCCCCGCTGGACGCCTTCGGCTACGTGCTGCTGCTGCTCGGGCCGGCCCTGCTGGTGCTGCGCAGGCGCCGGCCGATCGCGGTGGTGGCCGGCACCTCGCTGGCGACCGCGGCCTACCTGGCCGCCGGGTACCCGTACGGGCCGGTGTTCCTGAGCTGGCTGATCGCCTGCGGCGTGGCGATCGGCTCCGGGCACCGGCGGGCGGCCTGGGCCGGTCTGGCCGGGGTGTACCTGGTGCACGTGCTGGTGACCTTCGTGCTGCCGGAGAGCTGGCAGCGGGCGCCCTCGCGCGGCGTCGCCTGGCAGGCGGAACTCGGGCTGCTGGCCTGGCTGGCGCTGGTCATGGCCGGTGCCGAGATCGTCCGCTTCCGGCGCGAGCGGATGGCCGCCCACCGGGCCTACCGGCAGCAGCTGGAGGAGCGCCGGGCCAACGAGGAACGGCTCAAGATGGCCCGGGAGTTGCACGACATCCTGGCGCACAGCCTGTCGCTGATCAACATCCAGGCGGGGGTGGCGCTGGCCCTGCTCGACCGGAGGCCGGAGGAGGCCCGCACCGCGCTGGTCACCATCAAGTCGACCAGCAAGGAGGCGCTCGGCGAGGTCCGCCAGGTGCTGGCGACGCTGCGCGGACCCGGGGCGGCCCCGCGCGGGCCTGCCCCCGGGCTGGACCGGCTGGACGAACTCACCGAGCAGGCCGACCGGGTGGGGCTGGAGGTCGAGGTGCTGGAGCGCGGCGAGCGCCGCGCGCTGCCCACCACCGTCGACCTCACCGCCTTCCGGATCGTCCAGGAGGCGCTCACCAACGTCGTCCGGCACTCGGTGGCCCGGCAGGCGGTCGTGGTGCTGGACTGGACGGACCCGGCCCTGCTGGTGGTCCGGGTCGAGGACCCGGGGCCGGCCGTGCTCGGGGACGCGGGCGGTTCGGGCAGCGGGCTGGTCGGGATGCGGGAGCGGGCGGCCGCGTCCGGTGGCACCATCACGGCGGGGCCGGTGCCCGGCGGCGGCTTCCGGGTCCGGGCGGAGCTGCCGACGGCGAAGGCGGGGAGCGAGTGATCCGGGTACTGCTGGCGGATGACCAACTGCTGGTCAGGGCGGGCTTCCGGGCCCTGCTGGACCTGCAGGACGACCTCACGGTGGTCGGCGAGGCGGACGACGGGGAGGCGGCGCTGCAGCTCGCCCGCGAACTCGTGCCGGACGTCGTGCTGATGGACATCCGGATGCCGCGGATGGACGGCCTGGAGGCGACCAGGAGGATCGCCCAGGACCCCGCGCTGTCCTCCGTACGGGTGGTCGTGCTGACCACCTTCGAGCTGGACGAGTACGTCTTCGAGGCGCTGCGCTCGGGGGCGTCGGGCTTCCTGGTCAAGGACACCGAACCGGCCGACCTGCTGCGGGCCGTCCGGGTCGCGGTCGCCGGGGACGCGCTGCTCTCGCCGGGGGTGACCAGACGGCTGATCGGCGAGTTCGCCGCCCGTTCCAAGGCGCCCGAGGCGGCGTCGGAGGGGCTCCCGGACATCTCGGTGCTGACCGAGCGGGAGCGCGAGGTGCTGGCGCTGGTCGGGATGGGGCTGACGAACGAGGAGATCGCCCGGCGGCTGGTGGTCAGCCCGCTGACGGCGAAGACGCACGTCAGCCGGGCGATGGTGAAGCTCGGCGCGCGGGACCGGGCGCAACTGGTGGTGCTGGCCTACGAGTCGGGGCTGGTGCGGCCGGGCTGGCTGGGCTGAGGGAGGGCGGGGTCCGGGCCGTGTTGGCCGGCTCGCGTCGGTGGGTACCTGCTGCCGTGCTGTCCGGCTCGCGCTGCCCGGTGCGTGCTGCCCGGCTCGCGTCGGCCGACTCGTGTTGCCCGCTTCGGGGGACCGGGCCCGGGTGCGGCTGCTTCCGGCCGTGGGGCGTCTGTCTCCGGTCCGGAGGTGGGTGCCTACTTCCGGCCCGGCGTGTCGCGGGCCGCCCGTACTCTCCCGGGAGTACCCCAACTGCCGCTGCTGGGAGGACGCGTGATGAGACCTCTCGGCGGGACGCTCTGGTCACCTCGGGAACCACCCGGGGTCTGGAGGCCCACCGCCGAGGAGATGACCCACCATTTACACGCAGCTGGCCGACTGGCACGGCCCCGGGCCGTGGATCCTGCTGGTCCCCCTGATCTGGATCACCGTGGTGTTCCTGGTGATCCTGGCCCTGCGCCGGACGGTCTGGCGCCGCCGCGGCTGCGGCTTCGGGTACGGCTACGGGGCCGGATCCGCCGCGGAGCACCCGCTGGCCGTCCTGGGCCGCCGCTACGCGGAGGGCGACATCGACGCCGAGGAGTACCGCGCCAAGCGGGCCGTGCTCAGCGAGCCGCACCGGGACGACGCCCGGGGAGGTGGCGCCGCGTGACCACCCTCGACGTCGTGCGCGGCACCGCCGCGCGGGTCGCCGACGCCGTGAAGGTCCACGGCGTCGGCCGCACCGAGGTCCGGGCGCTGGACCACGTCACGGTGGAGTTCCCCGCCGGGCGGTTCACCGCGATCATGGGGCCCTCCGGCTCGGGCAAGTCCACCCTGATGCACTGCGCCGCGGGGCTGGACACGCTCACCGCGGGCCGCGCCTGGATCGGCGACACCGAGCTCGGTCCGCTGAGCGATCGGAGGCTCACCCTGCTGCGCCGGGAGCGGGTCGGCTTCGTGTTCCAGGCGTTCAACCTGGTGCCCACGCTCACCGTCCGGGAGAACATCACCCTTCCGCTCGACCTGGCCGGAGCCGTCCCCGACCAGGCCTGGCTGGAGACGCTGATCGACGTCGTCGGCCTCGGCGACCGGCTGGGGCACCGCCCGAGCGAGCTCTCCGGCGGCCAGCAGCAGCGGGTCGCCGTCGCCCGGGCGCTGGCCGGCCGGCCCCAGGTGGTCTTCGCCGACGAGCCCACCGGCAACCTCGACTCCCGCAGCGGTGGCGAGGTACTGGGCCTGCTGCGCCGCTCGGTGGACGAGATGGGGCAGGCGGTGGTCATGGTCACCCATGACCCGACGGCCGCCGGCTGGGCCGACGAGGTGCTCTTCCTCGCCGACGGCCGGCTGGTCGACCGGATGGACCGGCCCGGCCCCGGGCTGGTGCTGGACCGGATGAAGGCCTTCGAACGGGGGCGGTCATGACGTCCGCCACCCTCCGGCTCAGCCTGCGCTCGCTGCGCGCCCACAAGCGCCGGCTGGCCGGGACCTTGCTGTCCATCCTGCTCGGGGTGAGCTTCCTGACCGGCACGATGGTGCTCGGCGACACCCTGCGGGCCAACTTCGACACCCTGTTCGCCGACGCCAACGCGGGCACCGACGTGGTGGTCCGCAGCGCCGACGTGCTGGACTCCCCGGGCACCGCCGGCGGGGTGCGGGCGCCGGTGGAGGCGGCGCTCGCCGACCGCTTGCGCGCGATCCCCGGAGTTGCGGCCGCGGAGCCGTCCGTCCAGGGCGCGGGCCAACTCATCGGCGGCGACGGCAAACCGATCGGCGGTCAGGGGCCGCCCACCCTGGCGGGCAACTGGCTCGCAGACGGCCGGCTCAACCCGTACCGGCTGGCCGAGGGCCGGGCGCCGGCCGCCCCGGGCGAGGTGGTGGTGAACCGGGGCGCGGCGAAGGCGGGCGGGCTGCACCTCGGCTCGACCACGGTGCTGCGCACCCCCGATCCGGTGCCGGTCACCGTGGTCGGCATCGCCACCTTCGGGGCGAGCGCGGACGGCATGGGGCCGAGCACCTTCACCGCGATGACCTTCGCGGACGCCGAGCGCCACCTCACGCCCAAGGGCGAGGGGCAGGCCAGTTCGATCCAGGTCCGGGCGACGGCCGGGGTCTCCCAGCGGGAGCTGGTGGACCGGATCGCGCCGCAGCTGCCGGGCGGCGTCCAGGCGATCACCGGGACGGCGGCCACCCAGGAGTCCACCCAGCTGCTGTCCGGGCGGTTCCTCACCATGTTCACCACGCTGCTCCTGGTCTTCGCCGGGATCGCGCTGCTGGTGGCGACGTTCACCATCCACAACACCTTCGCCATCGTGGTCGCCCAGCGCAGCCGGGAGAACGCGCTGCTGCGGGCGCTCGGCGCGGTGCGCGGGCAGGTGCTGGGGGCGACACTGGCCGAGGCGCTCGCGGTGGGCCTGATCGCCTCACTCGGCGGGCTGCTCGGCGGGATCGGGGTGGCCGCCGGGCTCAAGGCGCTGTTCTCGGTGCTCGGCTTCGCCCTGCCGACCGGCGGCATGGTGATCAGCGCGGCCGCCGTCCTGCTGCCGCTGTCGGTCGGGACGCTGGTCGCGGTCGGCTCGGCGCTGCTGCCGGCCGTCCGCGCCGGGCGGACGGCGCCGCTGGCGGCCCTGCGGGAGACCGCCGTCGACCTGGCGGCGCGGGGGCGTGCGGGCACCGTCCGGGTGGCGCTCGGCGGACTGCTGCTGGCCGGGGGCGTCCCGGTGGCCGTCCTCGGCGCGACCGTCGGCCCGTCCGTCCTGCTCACGGCGGTGGGGGCGCTGGCGGTGCTCGCCGGCACGGTGGTGCTCGGGCCGGTCGCCGCCGTCTTCGCGGTGCGGACGCTCGGTGCGCCGCTGCCCACGCTGCGCGGGGTCTCCGGGGTGCTGGCCCGGCGCAACGCGGCCCGCAACCCGCGCCGGACGGCGGCCACGGCGAGCGCGCTGATGATCGGGGTCGCCGTGGTCACCCTGTTCACCGTCTTCGGCGCGTCGATCAAGGCCACCCTGGACGACACCGTGAGCACGTCCTTCGCGGGCGATCTCGCCGTCACCACCGCCTCGTTCGGGGCCGGTGGCAGCGGGATCAGCCCCAAGGTGGCGGACGCCCTGGCCGGCCTGCCCGAGGTGCGGCAGACCGTCGGACTCGGCCGGGGCGTCGCCCGGATCGACGGACACGGGCGGACGCTGGACGTCACCGACCCGGCCCGGCTGCCCGGGATCGTCGACCTCGGCCGGATCGACGGGAGGCTGGACGCGCTCGGCACGGACGGACTGGCGGTCTCCCGCAGCGAGGCGCAGCAGCACGGCTGGCGGCTCGGACAGACCGTCACCGTGGCCTTCACGGACGGGGCGAGCGGTCCGTTCACCATCCGCGCGCTCTACGGGGGCGGTGGGCTGGCGGGGGACTACCTGATGACCAGGCAGGCCTGGGCGCCGCACCGGGGGCAGGACGCCGACACCATGGTCGCGGTCGGGCTGCGCGTCGGTGTCTCACCGGCCGCGGGCAAGGCGGCGGTGGAGAAGGCGCTGGTCCCGTTCGGGAGCCCCCAGGTCCAGGACCGCGCCGAGTACTCGAAGAGCGCCGCCTCCGGCGTCGACATGATGCTCTCGGAGGTCTACGCGCTGCTGGCACTGGCGGTGCTGATCGCACTGCTGGGCATCGCCAACACGCTGACGCTGGCCGTCCACGAGCGGACCAGGGAACTGGGGCTGCTCCGGGCCGTCGGCCAGACCAGGGCTCAGCTGCGCGGCATGGTCCGCTGGGAGTCGGTGCTGGTCGCGGCGTTCGGGACGGTCGGCGGGCTGGGTCTCGGGGCCTTCCTCGGCTGGGCCCTGGTGCGGGCCTCGGACAGCGCCGGGACGGGATCGTTCGCGATACCGCCCGTGCAGCTGGCCGTGGTCCTGGCGGCCGGACTGCTGGCGGGCGCGGTGGCCGGCCTGCGCCCGGCGGGGCGGGCGGCGCGGCTGGACGTGCTGCGGGCGATCGCGGCGGAGTAGCGGCCAGACCAGGCCAGACCACGTCACGCCCGGCCATGCCGTGCCAGACCACGTCACGCCCGGGTCGGGTGGGCGCAGGTGGGCCCAGGTGGGCCCGGGTCGGGTCGGCAGGTCAGCAGTCAGCGGGGAAGGAGGGAGGACGACCAGGCGGAGAAGGAGAAGGGAGTCAGTTCGCGGCCTGCGGGAACACCTCGCGCAGCAGTGGGTTCGGCAAGCCGCGCTTGCGCCACTCGCGCGGGTAGCCCAGCGAGACCTCCTCGAAGGGCACGCCGTCGTAGCGGGTGCGGCGCGGGATGTGCAGGTGGCCGTAGATCATCGCCGCGGTGTTGTAGCGGCGGTGCCAGTCGGCGGTCAACTCGGTGCCGCACCACTGGGCGAACTCGGGGTACCAGAGGACCTCGGTGGGGTGGCGGACCAGCGGGTAGTGGTTGACGAAGACCAGCGGGACGTCCGGGTCACAGGCCGCCAGCCGCTCCTCGGTCAGCCGGACGCGCTCGCGGCACCAGGAGTCGCGGTCCGGGAACGGGTCGGGGTGGAGCATCCGCTCGTCCGCGCAGACGATGCCGCTCTCGTAGGCGACCGCCAGGGACTCCTCCTTGGTGGTCGTACCGGGCGCACGGAAGGAGTAGTCGTAGAGGAGGAAGAGCGGGACGATGCGGACCGGGCCGTCCGGGCCCTCCCAGACCGGGTAGGGGTCCTCGGGCGTCAGGACGCCGAGTTCGCGGCACCGTTCGACCAGGTGCTCGTAGCGGGCCACGCCGCGCAGCTGGAGCGGGTCCTCGGGGTGCGTCCAGAGCTCGTGGTTGCCGGGCACCCACACCACGCGGGCGAAGCGCTCGGCGAGCAGGCCCAGGGCCCACTCGATGCTGGTGGCGTGCTCGGCGACGTCACCGGCGACGAGCAGCCAGTCGTCGGGGTGGGTGGGCTGGATCTTCTCCACCAGGTCGCGGTTCTCCTGGTAGGAGATGTGCAGATCGCTCACGGCGAGCAGCCGGCCACCGGTCGGGGCGGGCCGCGCCGGCCGTGCGTCGCTGCGGTTGTCCGTAGTCACTCCTGCCCCCTGGGGTCGCCCGGCCGATGGGGCCACCCTACGTGGCGGGCCGTGGCAGCGGGGCGGGTTGACGGGATCAGGCGTTCGACGTTCGAGGGGGTGGGGGCGGCCGAAGGCGGTCGGGAGGCGGACCCTGCGTGCCCGGTCGAGGACCGGGTGCGGCTCAGGACCGGAAGTCCATCAGCACGCCGTGCGAGGTGGCGGTGGTGACGGCGAGGATCACCAGCGAGGTGACGCCGAGCACCAGACCGAGGGCGGCGCGGCCGCGGCGGCTGGTGCCGCGGACGAGGGCGAGGGTGGCGAGGGTGATGGCGATCGGGCCCAGGACGATGTTGAAGAGCAGCAGGCCCGGGAGGCCGAGCAGGAAGGAGGCGATGGCCAGGTTGTCGGCCTCGGCGGTCTCGCGGCGGGCGGCGCCCTGACGGGTGCTCCCCTGACCGGCGGTGCCCTGATGGGTGGTGACGGTGCTCATGGCTGTACGAGTCCTCTCGGTGAGTGGACGCGGGTGCGGTCCGCGGAGTTCGAGGGTCGGCGGAGTGCGCAGCTCGGGCGGAGTGTGCGGCCGGACGGAGTGTGCGGCTCAGCGGCGGCGCAGGCGGGCGATGCCCTCGCGGGCGCCGAAGGCGAGCAGCCAGGCGGTGATGGCGGCGGAGGCGGCGAGGAAGACCGGGAACGAGGTGTGGGCGGCGGTACCGATCAGGACGGCCATGGCGACGAGGGCGGAGAACAGGATCACGACTGACTCCTTCGACTGCGGCTGTGGGTGCGCCGATTTCGGTTGACAACTGTTCACTGACTTCGACAGCACTCTACTCGGGCTGGCCAAGTTCGGCAAACGAATGTTTACTGAATGGCGTGAGTCACACCGTAGGGGCCAGACAGGCCCAGAAGCAGCAGAGTCGGCGGGCGTTGCTGGACGCGGGTCTGCACCTGCTGGCCGATCAGAACCTGGCGAGCCTGGGGGTTCGCGAGGTCACCCGCGAGGCCGGGCTCTCTCCGGCCGCGTTCTACCGACACTTCCCGGACCTGGCCGGTCTCGGTGTCGCGCTGGTGGAGGAGTCGCTGGCCAGCCTGCACGTGATGATCCGTTCCGTGCTCACCGAGGCCGGCGGTGCGGAGGAGCTGATCGACCGCGCGGTGGACGTGATCGAGCGGCACGTCCGCGAGCACCGGCCGCACGTCCGCTTCCTGGCCCGCGAGCGGCACGGCGGGGTCCGGCGGGTGCGCGAGGCGATCGACGCCGAGCTCGACCGTTTCGCCGCCGAGGTGGGTGCCGCGCTCGCCCTGCAGCCGGTGTCGGACGGGTGGAGCGAACGGGACCTGCGGATGCTCGCCGAGTTGTACGTCGACCACATGGTGTCGACGGCCTCCGCCTTCCTGGAGGCGCTGGAGACCGACCCGGCCCGGGAGCAGCGGATCGCCGCCACGGCGCGGCTGCAGTTGCGTCTGATCAGCCTGGGGCGGAGGCACTGGCAAGGGAGTTGACCGCGCGCCGGGGCGCCGTGGGGGTGGTAACCGGCCAATGCGATCGCGAGGCTCCCTCGGCCCTGCGGTGACTCTTGACAGTGGGTCATGTCCGCGACAGCTTTGGTGGACCCCCACATCGAGAGGTCTCTCATGAAGAAGCCGCTCATAGGAATGCTCGCCACGCTCCTGGCCGCCGGGGCCACCACCCTCGCCGGCGCGTCCCCGGTCCAGGCCGCCCCCACGGCCGCCCCCACGGCCGCGATCCAGACCGCGACCCCGGCCACCACCGGCGGCACCGTCCAAGCCGCCGTCACCCTCGCCGGAGCGGTCGCGCTCAGCAACTGCTCCGGCTCGCTGGTGCGGATGCCCGGCTCCGCCGCGAGCGACCCGGCGCTGGTCCTCTCCAACGGCCACTGCCTGGAGAGTGGCATGCCGGGCCCCGGCCAGGTGGTCCTGAACCAGCCGTCCAGCAGGACGTTCACCCTGCTCAGCGCCACCGGCGGCCGTCTCGCCACACTGCGCGCGACCAAGGTGGTCTACGGCGCGATGACCGACACCGACGTGTCGATCTACCAGCTGAACACCAGCTACTCCTCGATCCAGTCCCGGTACGGGATCGCCCCGTTGACCGTGGCCGCCACCCACCCCGTCCAGGGCACCTCGATCCGGGTCGTCTCCGGGTACTGGAAGAAGATCTACTCCTGCTCGGTCGACGGCTTCGCCTACCGCCTGAAGGAAGCCGACTGGACCTTCAAGGACTCGGTCCGCTACACGTCGGCCTGTGACGTGATCGGCGGCACCTCCGGCTCCCCGGTGGTCGACGCCTCGTCCGGCCAGGTGGTCGCCGTCAACAACACGACCAATGAGAACGGCGAGCGCTGCACCCTGGACAACCCCTGCGAGGTCGACCAGAACGGCGTCGTGACGGTGCGCCAGGGCATCGGCTACGCGCAGGAGACGTACGGGATCCCGGCCTGCTTCGCCGCCGGAAACCGGTTCGACCTCACCCTCCCCGGCTGCGTCCTGCCGCGCCCGTAGGCACCCCCGAGCCGGCCACCACACCCCGCGCCGCCACCGCACTCCGAGCCACTGCAACCCGGCCGACCACCGCACCCCGGCCGACACACCGCACTCCGAGCCACCACCGCACCCCACAGGACCGCGCGAACCCCGATGACCAGCACCTTGACCCCGATGGGCCATCCGCCGACGGCGGATGGCCCATTCGGCCGTCCGCCGGGCGGCCGTGGCATCACCCGCACCGCAGAGTTGTGCCCACGAGGCGGCAGTCATGTCCGTTGACCAGATGGAGAGTTGATGACCACCACGCTGAGAAGGCTGCTGGTTTCCACCCTGCTGATACCGCTGCTCGCGTTCGGCGGCCTGGCCGCCCCGGCGCTGGCCGCCGACGGCCGGGGCGCCGGCGTGGCGGGGGAGGCCGGGGCGGCCCACGGCCGGAGCCCCGCCGACGACCCGAACGCCGACATCAAGACCCGGCTGGCGGCGATCCCCGGGGTGACCATCACCGAGGAGAAGCCGACCGACGCCGACCACCGCTACTTCCTCGCCACCTACACCCAGCCGATCGACCACTTCCGCCCGTGGCTGGGCACTTTCCAGCAGCGTTTCAGCGTGCTGCACCGCGGCTACGACCGCCCGACGGTCTTCTACACCAACGGCTATACCCTGGGCACCAACCCGTCCCGCACCGAGCCGACCCGGCTGGTGGACGGCAACCAGGTGTCCATCGAGTACCGCTACTTCACCCCCTCGCGGCCCGAACCGGCCGACTGGTCCAAGGCCGGCATCCGCCAGCAGGCCGCCGACTCGCACAAGCTGGTGACCGCGCTGAAGCGGATCTACCAGCAGGAGTGGCTGTCCACCGGTGCCAGCAAGGGCGGCATGTCCTCGACCTACTACCGCCGCTTCTACCCGGACGACGTGGCCGGCACGATCGCGTACGTCGCGCCGAACAACACCGACGTCACCGACTACGCGGCGTACACCCGGTTCTTCCAGACCGTCGGCACCGCCGAGTGCCGGGACCGGCTGAACGCCGCCCAGCGCGAGCTGCTGGTGCGGCGGGACCGCCTGGAGGCCCGCTACGTCGCGGACAACAAGGCGGCCGGGTCCACCTTCACCACCCTGGGCACCCCGGACCGGGCGTACGAGGCGGGCGTGCTGGACGTGGTCTGGGCCTTCTGGCAGTACAGCCTGGAGTCGGACTGCGCCAAGGTCCCGGTGGCCGCCACCGCGACCGACGACGAACTCTACGCCTGGTTCGACGCGCAGTCGGGCATCACCGGCAACAGCGACCAGTCTCTGGCGAAGTACACCGCGTACTACTACCAGGCCGCCACCGAGCTGGGCGCGCCGTTCTTCGACGTCTCGCACCTGAAGGACCTGCTGCACTACGACTACCTGGAGCTCTACGCGCCCCGCAGCTACGTGCCGAAGGAGATCCCCACCGTCTTCAACCCGTACGCGATGCCCGACATCGACCGCTGGGTGAAGCGCGAGGGCGAGCGGATCATGTACGTCTACGGCGGCAACGATCCGTGGGGTGCCAAGCCGTTCCGGCTCGGCCGGGGCAGTGAGGACAGCTACGTCTACACCGTGCCCGGCGGCAACCACGGCTCCAACATCGGCAAGCTGCCCGCCGCGCAGTCGGCGGAGGCCACCGCCAAGGTGCTGGAGTGGGCCGGTCTGGGCGACCAGGCCGCTGCCCGTTCGCTGGCCGAGTCGCCGCGGGCGACCCCCGCCTTCGGCCCGCTGGACGTGGAGGGCCAGCGGCTGGAGCAGGAGCGCCGGCCGCTCTGAGCCCGTCGCGCCGCCCGGTCGGACCGGGCCCCGTGAACAGGAGGCCGCCCCGCTGCCCGGGGCGGCCTCCGCCCGTTCGGCAGGGAGCGTCCGAGGCGCGCGGGCCCTCTCCCCGAAGCGCTGAATCAGTGCTTCAATGCTTCCCATGGCCTACCGACGCACGCCCGCCGTACAAGCCCGCCTGGACGCCCAGCGCGAGGCCGTGCTGCAGTCCGCGGTCGGCCTGCTCGCCGAGCGCGGCTACGGCGGCTGCACGATGGCCGCGGTGGCGGACCGCGCCGGGATCGCCACCGGCAGCCTCTACCAGCACTTCGCCAACAAGGCCGAACTGTCGGTGCAGCTGTTCCGCCGGGTGGTCACCCGCGAGATCGACGCGGTCAACGCGGCCGTCGCCCGCCGGGACACCCCGCGCGATCGGATCGCCGCCGTGGTCGAGACCTTCGCCGCCCGCGCCCTGCGCGCGCCCCGGCTGGCGTACGCGCTGCTGGTCGAACCGGCCGACGCGGTGGTGGACGGTGAGCGCCTGGTGTTCCGGCGGGCGTTCCGGGACGTGATCGCCGCCGAGATCGCCGCGGCGGTGGCGAGTGGCGAACTGCCCGAGCAGGACCCGGTGCTGACCGCCGCGGCCCTGGTCGGCGCGGTCGGCGAGGCGCTGGCCGGCCCGCTCGCCGGCGAGTCCGCCGCCTCCCCCGCCGTTGCGGAACCCGCCGTGCCCGCCGTGGCTGCTGGGCCCGGCGTGGGCGCGGAGCCCGCCGTGCCCTCCGCCCCCGCACCGCCACCAGCGCAGGGCGGCCCCTCCGGCCCCTCCGCCCCCGCCCCGCCATCAGCGCAGGGCGGCCCCTCCGGCCCCTCCGGCCCCACCGATTCCCGGGAGGCCACCGCCGAGGTGGTCCCCGCCCTGGTCTCCTTCACCCTGCGTGCCCTGGGAGGACGCGATGACAGCGACGCATGAGGTCACCAACCAGGTGCCCCTGCCGTACGGACACGACACCGCCGCCGACCCCGCCCTGCTCGCCGCCGTGGAGCGGGCCGGCGCGGGCTGGGCGGAGCCCGAACTGCGCGAGCTGGGCCGGCTGGCGGGCTCCGAGCAGGCCGCCGAATGGGGGCGGCTGGCCAACGAGAACCCGCCGGTGCTGCGCACCCACGACCGCTTCGGCCACCGGATCGACGAGGTCGAGTTCCACCCGTACTGGCACGAGCTGATGCGCACCGCCGTCGCCCACGGCCTGCACGCCGCGCCCTGGCGGGACGAGCGGCCCGGCGCCCACACCGCCCGCGCCGCCAAGTTCTTCGTCTGGGGCCAGGTGGAGGCCGGCCACACCTGCCCGATCTCGATGACCTACGCCGCCGTCCCGGCGCTGCGCGCGAACCCCGCGCTGGCCGGGGAGTTGGAGCCGCTGCTGGCGGCCAAGGAGTACGACTACGGGCTGCGCGAGCCGCGCACCAAGCGCGGGCTGATCGCCGGCATGTCGATGACCGAGAAGCAGGGCGGCTCGGACGTCCGCGCCAACACCACCGCGGCCGCCCCGCAGCCGGACGGCAGCTACCGGATCACCGGCCACAAGTGGTTCACCTCGGCGCCGATGTCGGACCTCTTCCTGACGCTCGCCCAGGCGCCGGGCGGGCTCAGCTGCTTCGTCCTGCCGCGGATCCTCCCGGACGGCAGCCGCAACCGGCTGCACCTGATGCGGCTCAAGGACAAGCTCGGCAACAAGTCCAACGCCTCCGCCGAGTTGGAGTACGACGGCGCGGTCGGGTGGCTCGTCGGCGAGGAGGGCCGCGGGGTGCCGACCATCATCGAGATGGTCAACATGACCCGGCTGGACTGCACCATCGGCGCCGCCTCCGGCATGCGCTACGGCGCCACCCGGGCCGTCCACCACGCCCTGCACCGGCGGGCGTTCGGCAAGGCGCTGGTCGACCAGCCGCTGATGCGCAACGTGCTCGCCGACCTGGTGGTGGAGTCCGAGGCGGCCACGACCGTCGCGATGCGGCTGGCGCAGTCCACCGACCTGGCCCTGGCCGGGGACGAGAACGAGGCGCTGGTACGGCGGTTGGGCCTGGCGGTGGCCAAGTACTGGGTGTGCAAGCGCGGTCCGGCACACTCCGCCGAGGCGCTGGAGTGCCTGGGCGGCAACGGCTACGTGGAGGAGTCCGGGATGCCCCGGCTCTACCGCGAGGCCCCGCTGGTGTCGATCTGGGAGGGCTCCGGCAACGTCGCCGCCCTGGACGCGCTGCGCGCCATGGCCAAGCGCCCGGAGAGCGTGGAGGCCTTCCTGGGCGAACTCGACGCCGCCGCGGGTGCGGACCGCCGGCTGGACGCGGCCGTCGCCGGGCTCCGCAAGGAACTCGGCGACCTGACCGACCTGGAGTACCGCACCCGCCGACTGGTCGAGTCGATGGCCCTGGCCTTCCAGGGATCGCTGCTGGTCCGGTACGGCGATCCGGCGGTGGCCGACGCGTTCTGCGCCGGCCGGCTGGGCGGCGACCGCGGGGCCGCCTTCGGCACCCTGCCGACCGGGATCGACACCGGGGCGATCATCGACCGCGCCCGCCCGGTGCCCGCATGAGCGGCCCCGAGGACGGACAGTCGCCGGCCGACCGTCAAGAGGCGCGGGAGATCCGGGCGTTCTGGACGTCCCTGGGCCTTCCGGGGCTGGTCGACGTGCACACCCACTTCATGCCGAAGAGCGTCCTCGACAAGGTGTGGGCGTACTTCGACGCGGCCGGTCCCCTGGTGAACCGGCCGTGGCCGATCACCTACCGGGAGGCCGAGGACCGGCGGGTCCGGCGGCTGCGGGAGTTCGGGGTGCGGGCGTTCACGTCCATGCTCTACCCGCACAAGCCGGGCATGGCCGCCTGGCTGAACGCCTGGGCCGCCGGCTTCGCCGCCCGCACCCCGGACTGCCTGCACACCGCCACCTTCTTCCCCGAGCCCGAGGCGCCCGAGTACGTGGCCCGCGCGATCGAGGACGGCGCCCGGGTGTTCAAGGCCCACCTGCAGGTCGGCGGCTACGACCCGACGGACCGGCGGCTGGACGCGGTCTGGCGGCTGCTCGCCGAGACCGGCACCCCGGTGGTCACCCACTGCGGTTCCGGCCCGGTGCCCGGCCGCTTCACCGGGCCGGGGCCGATCGGGGCGGTCCTGGAGCGGCACCCCGGACTGGTGCTGGTGGTCGCCCACCTCGGCATGCCCGAGTACGCCGACTTCCTGGACCTGGCCGAGCGGTACCCGGCCGTCCGCCTGGACACCACCATCGCGTTCACCGACTTCGCCGAGGTGGACGCGCCGTTCCCGCGCGAGCACCTGCCGCGCCTGCGCGGGCTGCGGGACCGGATCCTGCTGGGCAGCGACTTCCCCAACATCCCGTACCGGTACGTCCACCAGCTGGAGGCGCTGGCCGGGCTGGGGCTGGGGGAGGACTGGCTGCGGGCGGTCTGCCACGACAACGCGGCCGCCCTGTTCAAGCTCAGCTGACCCTCGGCGGGCGCCCCGTAGGCCACGCGCGGGGCCTGCGGACCGTCGCGCGAGGCCTGCGCGTGTGCTCAGCCGACCGCCCGCGCGAGCCCTGCGGACCGCCCGCGCGAGCTCAGCCGACCGTCCGCAGGACCTCCCGCGCCCGCGCGTGCAGCTCGGGCGCGGCGGCGAGGAAACTGTCGGCGCCGGCCGTCCAGGCCGCTCCGGCGGCGTCCGTCACCGCCGCGCCCGCCTCGCTCGCGATCAGCGCGCCGGGGAGCAGGTTGCCCGCGTCCCGCCCGTACTCCCAGAACAGGGCCAGGTGCCCGGAGCCGACCTGCGCCACCTGCAGCGCGGTCGGGCCGAGGTTGCGCACCGCCAGGACGGCGCCCGCCATCGCGGACAGCGACTCGCCCGCCCGGCGCAGCGCCACCGGGTCCCCGGCGACCCGCGGCGGCTGGCTGGTGGCGGCGACGGTGATCGCCAACTCCCGCTCCAGCGGGGCGATCGGACGCCCGTCCAGCTCGGCCCCGCCGCCCAGCACCGCCCGGTAGGTCCGGCCGCCGTCCAGCTCCGGGGCGTGCACCACGGCCAGCACCGCGGCGCCGTCCCGGACCAGTGCGGCGGTGACGGCCCAGTGCGGGTGGCCGAGCAGGTACTGCACCGCTCCGTCGGTCGCGTCGCAGAGCCACCACTCGCCCTCCGCGGGCACCGAACCGTCGAGTTCCTCCGGCACCCAGCCGGCCCGCGGGTGGAGTGCGGTCAGCCGCTCCCGCAGCTCGGCGGCCGCCGGCCCGTCCAGCTCGGCGAACCGGGCCCGGGCGTCCTCGGGGGTCCGCGCGGTGAGGGGTTCGGTGGACCGGCGGGCCGCCAGCTTCGCGCCGACCTCGCGCACCGCGGCCTCCACACCCCGCGCCAACGTCCACAGCTCGTTCGTCACGGTGACTCCATCCCTGCTCCCGGGCCGGTCGTTCCGGCCGCGCAGGACAAGGAGTACCGTCCGTGCTGCCGAACAGGACGCTCAAGCAGCCACAGATGACGGGAATCGGACACCATGGACCTTGCCGCTGCCGATCCGGACACCGTGCTGGACCTGCTCGACCGCCGCCTGGTCTGCGCCCTCCAGGTGGACGGTCGGGCCGAGCCCGGCCGGATCGCCGAGGTGCTGGGCGTCTCCGCCCGCACCGTCACCCGACGGCTGACCCGGCTGCGGCAGGCCGGTGTGCTGCGGGTGGTCCGGATGCCCGACGTCGAGGACGCCGCGGTCGGCGCGCTGCTGCTGCGGGTCCGGGTGCTCAGCGGTCGGATGGACGCCATCGCGCAGGCCCTCGCCGACCGGTCCGACGTGCCCTTCGTCGACGTGATGCTCGGCGGCCACGAGGTCGGCGCCGTCATGCTGACCGATGCCGGGGCCCGCGACCGGCTGCTGTACGGTCAGCTGCCCGCGACCAGTGCCGTCACCGAGACCACCACCCACGCCGTGCTGCACGCCTTCGCCGACGCCGGGCAGTGGCGGGCCGGCCAGCTCACCGAGGAGGAGGCCGCCGCGCTCGCCCGGCCCGCCGTCCCGCGCCCCGCCGTGCCCCCGCCGCTGGACGCCCTCGACCGCGCGCTGCTGGAGCGGCTGGGCGAGGACGCCCGGCAGTCCCACGCCGTTCTGGCCGCGGCGGTGGGCGCGCCCGAGTCGACCGTGCGCCGCCGGCTGCACCGGCTGGACGAGTGGGGACTGCTGCGCACCCACGCCACCGTCGACCCGCGGCTGCTCGGCATGGCGGTGGACGCCAACCTCTGGCTGGACGTGCCGCCCGGCCGGCTCGCCGAGGTCGGTGCGGCGCTGGCCCGGCACCCGCAGGTGCACGGGGTGTTCGCCACCAGCGGCCCGACCAACCTGCTGGCCACGCTGTTCTGCGCGGACCACGGCGAGCTGTACCGCTTCCTCACCGACACCCTCGGCCCGCTGGGAGCCGCCCGGGTCGAGACCACCATCACCGCGCGAGCGGTGAAGCGGGCGGGCGTGCTGCTCCGGCAGCCACCCCGGCGGTCCTGACCGGAAGCGGCCCCGGGCCGGGCGCCGGACGGCGCTCTCTCCGGGAGCCGTCCCTGCCCGAGCGGCGTCCGACCGGGAGCCGTCCCTGTCCGCGTAGCGCCCTGCCCGAGCGGTGCCGTGCCCGAGTGGTGCCGTGCCCGAGTGGTGCCGTGCCCGAGTGGTGCCGTGCCCGAGCGGTGCCCTGGCCGGGAGGACCCTGAGCGGCAGCGGGCTCGTTACCTGCGGGGTCATCGACACCCGCCGCCGGGCCGGGGTGGAGCCACCCCGGCGAGGCCGCCACGGCCCCGGGAGCCCACCCCCGACAGGAGGCGATCCGCCATGTCCGCCCACGCGAACGCCCTGACCCCCGCCCGGCCCGGCTCGGCCTTCTCGCCCCGGACGGTGCGCGGCACGCTCACCCTGGACGCCCTGGTCACCGCCGGCAACGGCCTGGCCTACCTGGCCTTCTCCGGCCCGCTCGGTGACCTGCTCGGCGCCGGCCGTGCCACCGTGCTCGACCTCGGGCTGCTGCTGACCGGCTACGCCGTCGCCGTCGGCGTGCTGGCGACCCGCCGGCAGCCGCCGGCGCTCGGCGTGCGGGCGGTGATCGACGTCAACCTCGCCTGGGTGGTGGTCAGCCTGGTGGCGATGGGGGTGTGGTTGGAGCCGACCACCGCCGGGTTGGTCTGGATCCCGCTGCAGGCCGCGGCCGTGGGCCTGTTCGCCGTCCTACAGTTCACGGCCTTGCGCCGGAGCGGCCGCTCCCGGCGGCAGCGGGCCTGACGGGCTGTCGGCCCCGAGGATCTGCCGTTCTCAGCCCTGACGCTCCGGTCCGACCGCGGACTGCAGGTACCGGACCGTCTCCGCGTCGGCCGGGAGGAAGGTCTCCATGGCCAGTTCGGACACGGTCACGTCCAGCGGCGTGTTGAAGGTCGCGATGGTGGAGAGGAAGGAGAGCACCCGACCGTCATGGCGGATCCGCATCGGCAGCGCGAACGGGAAGGCCTCCGCCAACGGACCGTCGGCCGGGCCGTCCGCCGGTTCGCCGGCCGGCTCCGGGTAGCCGCGGACCTCCTCGTACAGCCGGCGCAGCGGTTCGGCGCGGACCAGCTCCAACCGGTGCTCCATTCGCTCCAGCAGGTGGCGCCGCCACTGCCGCAGGTTGACGATGCGCGGCGCCAGCCCGTCCGGGTGGAGGGTGACCCGGATCGCGTTGAGCGGTGCCTCCAGCAGGTGCGGGGCGACGCCGTCCAGGAGCAGGCCGATCGAGCGGTTGGCCGCCAGCACCCGGAAGCTCCCGTCGACGACGATCGCGGGGTAGGGGTCGTGGGCGGCGAGCAGCCGCTCCATGCCGCCGCGCAGCGCGTCCATCGAGGGGTCGTCCAGCGGGGTCTCCGGGTACTGCGGGGCGTAGCCGGCCGCGAGCAGCAGGGTGTTGCGCTCGCGCACCGGGACGTCCAGGTGCTCGGCCAGCCGCAGCACCAGCTCCCGGCTGGGGCGGGAGCGGCCGTTCTCGACGAAGCTGAGGTGGCGGGCCGAGGAGTCCGCCCGCAGCGCCAGCTGCAGCTGGCTGAGCTGCCGTCGTTCCCGCCAGCCGCGCAGCAGTGGGCCGACGCCGGTTCCGGTGGGGCTGCCCATGCCCGCCATGATCGTCATGGCCCAGGACGGTACTCGAACGAGCCCGGTCCGCGGGAGGGGGCCTCGAGGGTCGGAGGACCTCCGGTCAGCGGCCTCGGGGGTCAGGGGCGGGAGACCGGCGGTGTCGGGACGGGAGGCGTCGGGACCTGGGGGCGTCGGGACCTGGGGCGTCGGGACCGCGGGGCGTCCGGGAGCGGGGGCGGCGCGGGTGCGCGGGGGATCAGACGCCGGTGCTGGAACCCGGCCGGACGACCATCAGCACCACGACCACGGCCCACAGCAGGTTGAACACCCCGGCCGTCATCGGCAGCAGGAGCAGGCCGTTGACGGCCTTGGCGCGCTGCTCGTCCGCCGGGTCGAGGGTGAGCGCGTCCACCGCGGCCTGCTGGCCGGGGAGCACGAACAGCAGCAGGGAGAGCGCGGCGAGCGCGGTGAGCACCATCGAGACGATCAGCCAGGACTGCCCGAGCACGTCCATCACCTGGGCCAGGCCGATGCCCAGCACCGGTACGGCGACCCCCAGGAGCGCGTAGACCTGGGTGATCCGGTGCAGGACGCGCAGCACGCCCGCGTCGGCGGCCTGGTCCGGCCCGGCGGCGAGCGCGGCCTTCGCCCGGCGCGGGAACATGCTGACGGCCACCGCGACCGGGCCTATGAACAGGACCGAGGCGAGGACGTGCAGGCTCAGCAGGAACTTGGCCATGGCGGGGCACCCTTGGAATCCGGTGGGGCAGCGGGGTCGACAGGCGCGCGCGATCGGCGTGCCCACGACCAGGCACGCTAACACCGCTTATGCACGGGCCCGCCGCGCGGGTGGGCTCGAACGGGGCCCGGGGGGTCCGGGGGTCCGGGGGCCGCCGAGGAGGGCTCCAGCGGCGACGGCGCCGAAGGTGGGCCGCCGTCGGCTCCGGGAGTGCCGCTCAGCGCGCCGCCGCGGGCTCCACGAGGGCCACGATCCGCGGTGGCGCGGTGCTGACGGCCGCGACGGCGGCGCCGTGCTCCGGGTCGGTCCAGTCGATCAGGTGCAGGTCCTCGTACCGGCTGCGGACCGCGGTGCCCGGCGGTACGGCGAGCGGCAGGGCGGAGAGGTCGATCCCGCCGAGGGTGTCCAGGGTGGCCCGGCCGATCTTGATCAGTGACTCCTTGCGCACCCACTGCCGCAGGAACGCCCGGTCCGGCTCCGGGGCCGCCTCGACGGCCGCGAGTTCGGCCGGGGCCAGCACCCGACGGGCGACCGCATCCAGCGAGCCGCCCCGCGCGGAGAGCTCCACGTCCACGCCCACCGGCCGGTGTCCGGCGCCCGCGGCGACCACGCCCCGGGTGTGCGAGAGGCTTACGTGCACCCCGGGGTGGTCGGGCAGGTACGGCTTGCCGTGGTCGGCGAGCCCGCAGTCCGGGCACTGCTGGGCGAGCACCAGTCCGGCCACCGGGACGCCGAGCAGCCGGGCGGCGCAGAGCCGGACGAGCAGGTGCCCGGCGGTGAAGTCGATCCGTCCGGACGCGTGCCGGAAACGGCCGACGCGTTCCTGTTCGAGGGCGGTCAACAGGTGCGCGCCCACCTCGGGGTGCCGCAGCACGGCGTCGGCGGAGGCGACGGCGACGATCGGCGCGCCCCGGTCGCCGTCGTCACCGTCGTCGCTGTGGTCCTCGCTCCGGATCCGGCCCTCGGTGGTCATGGCTCCAACCTAGGGCCTGGCGGGCAGCGGAGCGTACCCGGGAGGTCGCTGAGCCGTTCGTGGGGATTCCGGAGCCGATCTGAAGGTCCATAGGGTGTGAATCGCCACCTTTGCGGTTGTATGTCCCGAATTTGTGGGATCGGCAGCAGATAACACGGAACGCGGCAGGTCGTTCGGCCTGCCCTTTTCTCTGCGCGGAGGAATTGTCGATGGATCAGGCCACCGGTTCACCGGATCACCGAACGACCGTCGCGAAAGCCCCCGTCACCCGAGGCCGCCGCGCCGTACGGGTGGCGGTGGCGACCGTCGTCGCCGCACTGCCGCTGGCGGCCGTACTGACGGTCGGTTCGGCCGCTCCGCTGGCCCCGCCGCTCGGCGCCTGCGGCGGGCCCGACTGCCCCGCCACCTGGCCTCCGCCGAACAACGGAGACTTCACCGGGCGCGACACCACCATCAACGTCTTCACCGGCGGCGACTACACCGTGAACGGCCGCGCCGCCGAGGCCGAGGGCAAGATCGTCGCGCTCGGGAAGCTGACCGTCGACAAGAACGGCGGCGGTGTCTACAACATGGGCGTCGTCGGGGTCGGCTCCCGGGTCCCGCCGCCCAACGGCAGCGACTTCGTGACCACCGGCGGCAAGGTCGACGTCACGACCGGCAACCGCATCCTGATCGGCGGCAGCGACTCCAAGGGTCAGGCCTTCGGCAACCTCCGCCACGCGGACACGGTCACCGGCACGGTCGTCATCGACCCCACCGGCCGGTCGATCCCGGACGCCGACGCCGCCGCGCCGTACCGGGACGTCCTGGCCCGGATCGAGGAGGTCTCCGCCTGCGTCGGGCGGTCCGCCCCGACCGGCCAGGTGACGATCGCCTTCGGCACGGCGACCTTCACCGGCGACGGGACCAGCATGCGGCAGGTCTTCAACGTCACCCAGGACCTCGCCTCGCCCACCGGCGGACAGATCGGCCTGGCCTTCACCGGCATCCCGGCCGGCGCCACCGTCGTGGTGAACATGCTCGGGGACAACCCGGTCATCAACACCTACACGGGCACCGGTCTGGCGGGCGACCAGACCACCGGGATGCGCTCCAAGCTCCTGTACAACTTCCCGACCGCTACCTCGGCCCGGATCCTCGGCAGCGCCCAGTTCCAGGGGTCGGTGCTGGCCGGCAATCCGGGGGGCACCACGACCATCGCCCAGGCGGGCATGAACGGCCGGGTGTACCTGGCCGGCAACCTGATCCACACGGGGACGGGCGGCTACGAGATCCACAGCTACCCGTTCGACGGGGACCTGCCGGAGTGCACCGTGTCGCCGAGCCCGTCGCCGACCTCCTCCTCGCCCTCGTCGTCCCCGTCGCCGTCGCCCTCGCCGACGTCTCCCAAGCCCACCTCGCCGTCGCCGACCTCGCCCTCGTCGACCTCGCCCTCGCCGACGTCCCCGAGCCCGACCTCGCCCAAGCCCACCTCGCCCTCGCCGACGCCGACTTCTCCGACGCCGACCTCGCCGTCGCCGACCTCGCCGTCGCCGACGTCCCCCAAGCCCACCTCGCCGTCCCCGAGCCGCCACTCGCCGTCGGCCAGTGCGTCGACGTCCAGCGCGCACCCGGCCCCGACCAGCGAGCACCCGACCGGCCACCCCAGCAGCCACCACCACGGTGGTGGCGGTGAGCTGCCGTCCACCGGCGCGGGCAACGCCCCGGTGGTCTTCGGCCTCGCTGGCGTCGGCCTGCTCGGCCTCGGCGGTCTGGCCGTGATGGCCGCCCGTCGGCGCGGTCGCCACAGCTGAGTCGTGACCGGCTGAACACCTGAACGCCCGACGGCTGAACAGCCTCCTGAACAGCCCGACGGCCGACCAGCTCACCAGCTCACCAGCGGCCCGGGCCGCCCGGGTCCACCCGACCGGGCGGCCCGGGCCGTAGCCGGGCCGCGCGCCGAGCAGGAGGGAAGGGGGGATCCCGTCGGGCCGCCCGGTGGGATCAGCGCGGCGCCGGGTAGTGGGCGAGGCCGGTGGTGAGGAGGCCGAAGGCCCGTTCCACCGCCGTTTCGATCCGGGGCCGCACCTGCTCGGCCGGTTCGCCGGCCACCACGGCGCGCCGGATCTCGCCGAGGACCGCCCGGTGGGCGCCGGCGATGGCCCCGGCCAGGACGCGGGGGAGCGGGTCGTCGTCGGCGGCTCCCGACTCCTCGGCCAGGACGGCCGCGAGCGCGGCTTCGGCCCGTTCGCCCAGTTCGAGCAACCGGGCGCGCAGGGCCGGGCTGTCGGTGACGATCCGCCAGAAGTCGGCCATCCGGGGGTTGAGCCCGACGGTCGGCTCGCCGTCCGCGATCGCGGTCAGCAGGTCGGCCCGGACGGCGTCCGCGGCGGAGGCGCCGGGCGGGCGGTGGCGGACCACCTCGGCCAAGTGGGCGACCACGGCGTCCTGCCGGTCGAAGAACAGGTCCTCCTTGGTCGGGAAGTAGTTGAAGACGGTGTTCGGCGAGACCCCGGCGGCCCGGGCCACCTCGACCACCGTGACCCGGTCGAAGCCGCGCTCGGCGAACAGGCCCATGGCGGTGTCGGCCAGGAGGTCCCGGGTCCGCTGCTTCTTGAGTTCGCGAAGTCCCATGGCGGAATCCTACGGCAGAGTCATGGAGTCACCTCAAACTTGCAGTGACACCAAAAATATCGGCTACGGTGTCGGCATGACGTTCACCTTCGGCATCTATCCGGGCGGCGCGCTCGGCGACGACAGCGGCGTGCTCCTGCCCGTCCGCCCCGACGACCCGGCGCGGATCACCGAGGCCCTGCGCGAACTCCAGGGCCGTGCCGGCGAGTTCCTGGTCCGGGCCTACCGTTCCTACGCCGAGCCGTGGCGAGCCCCCGAACGGCCCGAGCAGTACGTCGGCGAGGGGCGGAAGTCGGAGCTGGTCCTCCAGTACCGGGACCGCAGCGGGGAGTTGGCGGGCTGGCTGGACTTCGTCCGGCACACCGTGCGGACCGAGGGGCATCGCATCGCGCTGCTCCAGATCTGCGAGGAGCCCAACCTCGACCTGCCGCCCGTGGACGGCGGCGTGCCGAACGTCCGCCGGGCGGTGGTCGAGGGCGTGGTCGCCGCCAAGGAGGAGGCGCTCGCTCACGGGTACGGGGAGCTGGCCGTCGGCTTCAACGCGGTGCCGTCCTTCGACCCCCGGGACACCTTCTGGTCCGAGCTCGGGGAGCTCGCCGACGAGCGTTTCCACCGCGCGCTGGACTACGTCGGCCTGGACTTCTTCCCGGACGTCTTCCGACCCGTCCCGCCCGGCCGCCTCGCCGACGCGGCGAGGACGGTGGTCGCCGCGTTCCGGCGGGAATGGCTGCCCCGGGCGGGCATCGGGCCGGACGTTCCGCTGCGGGTCTGCGAGAACGGGTGGCCCACCGGCCCCGGGCGGAGCGAGGTGCGGCAGGCCGAGGTGGTCGAGGAGCTGGTCCGGGCGGTCGTCGGACTCTCCGCCGAACTCACCGTGACCGGCTACGCGTTCTTCGCCCTGCGGGACGCCGACAGCGCCGGCCCGGGGCTGTTCCACCACTTCGGCCTGCTGCGCGACGACTACACGCGCAAGCCGGCCTTCGACGTCTACCGCCGCCTGGTCGGAGAACTGACCAGGTAGGAACGTCCGTTCGCGGCGACGAAGCGGTCCACCGCACGGCGCCGGGCGGCGACGGCGCGGACCCGGCGGCGGGCGGCCCGGTCCGTGCGCAGGCCCTGCGCGCGGACCGGGCGATCGCCGCCGCGCGCTCAGGTCACCTCGCCCCGGCGGGAGAAGCGCTCCGCCCGCCACTCGCCGCCGGCCAGCACCTCGGCCAGCTGCCGGGCGGCGTCCCAGACCTCGGTGTAGGAGAGGTAGAGCGGGGTGAAGCCGAAGCGCATCAGGTCCGGGGCGCGGAAGTCGCCGATCACCCCGCGTTCGATCAGCGCCTGCACCACCGGGTAGCCGTCGGAGTGGCGCAACGCGACCTGGCTGCCGCGCCGGGCGTGCTCGCGCGGGGTCACCACCTCGATGCCGTCCAGGTCCTCGGTCAGCTCGATGAACAGGTCGGTCAGCGCCAGGCTCTTCGCCCGCACCGCCGCGAGGTCGGCGCGCTCCCAGACGTCCAGCGAGGCGTCGAGGGCGGCCTGGCCGAGCAGCGAGGGCGAGCTGGTCAGGAAGCGGCCGATGCCCGGCTTGGGGTCGTACCCGGGCTCGAAGGCGAACGGGCGGGCGTGCCCGAACCAGCCGCTCAGCGGTTGCAGCGGACCGGCCGCCAGGTGCCGCTCGGCGACGTACAGGAAGGCCGGCGAACCGGGGCCGCCGTTCAAGTACTTGTAGGTGCAGCCGATGGCGAAGTCCGCGTGGGCGGAGCCGAGTTCGACCGGCAGCGCGCCGACGGCGTGGCACACGTCCCAGATCATCAGCGCGCCCGCGGCCTGCACCCGGGCGGTGATCCCGGGCATGTCCAGCAGCTCGCCGGTGCGGTAGTCCACGTGCGAGAGGACGACGGCGGCGACGTCCGCGTCCAGGTGCCGGTCCAGCTCGTCTGGCCGGATCAGCGCGCTGCGGGCGCCTTCGACCAGGCCGGTCACGCCCTCGGCGATGTAGAGGTCGGTGGGGAAGGCCGCGGCGTCGCCGAGCACGGTGCGCCGGCCGGGGCGCAGCCGCAGTGCGGCCGACAGCACCTTGAACAGGTTGACCGAGGTGGTGTCGCACACGACGACCTCCGCCGGGTCGGCGCCGATCAGCGGGGCGATCCGCCGGCCGAGCCGGTAGGGCTGCTCGAACCAGCCGGCGTCGTTCCAGCTGCGGATCAGCTCCCGGCCCCACTCCTCCTCGACCACCTGGCGCACCCGCTCGGGTGTGCGCACCGGCAGTGCGCCCAGCGAGTTGCCGTCCAGGTAGATCACCCCGTCGGGCAGGGCGAACTCCTTGCGGAACGCCGCCAGCGGGTCGACGGCGTCCAGCGCCGCGCACTCCTCGCGCGTGGTCGTGCCCATGGCCTCGTGCTCCTCGTTTCCCTCGTCCGCCCGGTTCCGCCCGTGCGCCCGGTTCACAGCTCGTCCCGGATCGTCCACAGCTCCGGGAAGACGTCCTGCTCGGCCGACTTGCGCAGCCAGGTCAGCCCGCTGGAGCCGCCGGAGCCGGGCTTGCCGCCCATGGTCCGCTTGACCGCGGACAGGTGCCGCTGGCGCCACCGGGTGACCCGCTCGGCGACGTCCAGCAGGGCCTCGCCGAGCGGCTGCAGCGCGGCGAACTCCGGCTCGGTGTACACCCGCCGCCAGGCCGCGGCGACCTCCTCGGACGGGCGGTAGCGCTGCTCGGAGGGCACCGGCCGCGGCGCCAGGCCGCGCCGCGCCAGCAGGGCCAGCGCCTCGTCGTACAGACCGGGCGAGCGCAGCGCCTCGACCAGTTCGTCCTGGGTCTGCGGCATGCCGTCGTACATCCTGAGCAGTGCGGCGTTCTTGTTGCCCAGCATGAACTCCAGCCGCAGGAAGGCCGCGGACTGGAAGCCGGAGGCCTCGCCGAACAGTGCGCGGAAGGAGTTGAACTCCTGCGGCGTCATGGTGGCCAGCAGGCCCCAGGACTCCACCAGCACGTCCTGGGCGTGGGTGCCCCGGCGCAGGGCCGCGAGCGCGGCGGGCAGGTCGTCCTCGCGCAGGGACTGCCGGGCGATCGTCCACTCGTGCCACACCAGGTCGAAGAGCAGCTCCATCACCTGGGTGGTGACGATGAACGACAGCTCGGCGGGCTCCTTGCTGAGCGGGTGCTGCAGGCTGTGCAGCTCGTCCAGTCGCGCGTACTCGGCGTACGGGGTGCTCCGACCCGGCGCCCCGCCCCGACCGAACGACAGGTTGGGTGTCTCCACCGTGTCGTGCCCCATTCCCGATCCTCCTGATCCGCTCGGGCCCGTCGCCCGCTCCGGTGCACCAGGCGGACCGCCCGGTTCCACGGGATGCCATTGTGCGGCGGTGGTGGCCCCGGCTTGAATGGTCGACGGACACCGCAACCGCCGTCGGAGCTGTCGTTCGCAAGGCGTTCGGCGGGTTCGGTTTACGAATGAAAATCCCATGATCCCGAATGCCTGGAGAGCCGCCATGGACGCCGTCGACCGCCGCCTGCTGGCCGAGCTGCAGGCCGACGCCCGGCTCTCGTACAACGAACTCTCCCGCCGGGTGAGCCTGTCCGCACCCGCGGTGGCCGAACGGGTCCGCCGCCTGGAGGCCGACGGGGTGATCAGCGGCTACCACGCGCACGTGGACCCCACCCGGGCCGGGCTGCCGATCACCGCGCTGGTGCAGATCCAGTGCTACGGCCCGCGCTGCGTGCTGCGCGACCCCGAGGTGGCGACCTGGCCGGAGGTGCTCCAGCTGCACCGGGTCACCGGCGGGGCCTGCTGCGTGCTGCTGGTCGCGGTGCCGACGATGGCCGAGTTCGAGGCGCTCTGCGACCGGCTCGGCGGCTACGGCCAGCCGGCCAGCTCGATGATCCTCTCCAGTCCGGTGCCCTGGCGGCCGCTGGCGCCGCGCTGAGCGGGGCGGCCGACCGGCCGACCGACCGACCGGCCGACCGGCCGGTGGACCGGGGACTGGTGGACCGGCTGGCCTTGACGCGGACGTCAAGGAGTAGGTTCCGGCCCATGTCGAACGAGCGCCACATCCTGCTGCTGCCGGGGAGCCTGCGGGCGGGCTCCACCAACGAGACCGTGCTGCGCACCGCGGCCGAGCTGGCCGCCGCCGCCCCGGGCCTGCGGACCGCCTACTACACCGGGCTGGCCGGCCTGCCGCACTTCAACCCGGACCACGACCGGGATCCGCTGCCGGAGCCGGTGGCCGGGCTGCGGGCCGCGATCGAGGCGGCCGACGCGCTGCTGGTCTGCACCCCCGAGTACGCCGGGACGCTGCCGGGCTCCTTCAAGAACCTGCTGGACTGGACGGTCGGCGGGGTGGAGATCTCGGACAAGCCGGTCGGCTGGATCAACGCGGCCAACCCGGGCCGCGGCGGGGGCGCCGAGGCCACCCTGCGCACCGTCCTCGGCTACACCGGCGCGGCGGTGGTGGAGGGGGCCTGCGCCCGGATCCCGCTGGGGCGCGGCGCGGTCGGCCCGGACGGGCTGGTCGTCGACCCGGTGGTGCGGGAGCGGATCGGCGCGGTGCTGGCCGCACTGGCCGCCGCCTGAGGCCCGGCCGCGGCGGCGGCCGGCCGGGTTCGGCGCCGGTTCAGTGCCCGGCGTAGGGCAGCGGCACCCCGAGCCCGGACAGGCCCTCCAGGACCAGCTCCACGCCGACCGCCGCCAGCAGCAGCCCGAGCAGTCGGGACAGCACCTCCAGCGAGGTCCGGTGGGTGCGCCGCATCAGCGGGGCGAGCACGGCGACGCAGACGTAGTTGATCACCGCGACGGCCACGTACGCCGCGGCGACGGTGGCCTTCCAGGCCAGACCGCTCCGGTTGAGCGAGGCGACCAGGACGGCGCTCACCGCGAGCGGGCTGGCGATGTAGGGCAGCAGCAGCTCGCGGATGCCGTCCACCATCGGGTTCGGCAGGTGCTCGTCCTCCTCGTCGGCCCCGCTGCCGAGGTGGACGCCGAAGACCAGCGCCACCGCGTAGACGAAGAAGATCAACCCGCCGGCGAGCTGCAGCGACTGGTCGCTGATGTGGAACAGCGAGGTGACCCAGTCCGCCGAGAACCCGAGCACCAGGCCGATCACCGACGAGATGACGGTGCTCCAGGCCGCCAGCCGGCGCAGGTCCCGGGTGCTGCGGGTGGTGGCCAGCCGGGCGAAGGCCAGCAGGGTCTTCGGCGGGCCGACCACCGCGAAGAAGGTGATGAAAGCGCTGCTCAGGTTGAAGACGAACATGGGCCAAGCATGACCACGGCGCCGCGGGCCGCCGGTCCGCCACGCCCCGGGCCGGGCGTGGGCTGCGTCTCCCCGGTTCGGGATCCATTCCCGGTCGTCGGCGAATTCGCCCGGATGGCGGCCCCGGCTCGAACGGGTGGGCGGTCTCGGTTGCTATGGAGGCAGGCCCGCCACGCCGGCGGGCCCACCGGCACCGACACCGGCACCGGCGCTGACACCGGTGGGGCCGCGCCGGGCAGGACCGCTCCGGCCGGGACCACTGCGCCGCGGAAACGAGGATGCGACATGTGCCTGAACCGTAAGGACCTGGGCCTGTTGGCCCTGCGCAGCGCGGTCGGCGGGGTGCTGATCGCGCACGGCACCCAGAAGCTGTTCGGCTGGTTCGGGGGCGGAGGCCTGGAGGGCACCGCCCAGGCGATGGACGCGATGGGCTTCCACCCGGCCCGGCAGAGCGCGATCGCGGCCGGCGCCGGGGAGGCGGGCGGCGGTGCGCTGCTGGTGGTCGGGCTGGCCACTCCGGCGGCCGGCGCGGTGGTGGCCGGGACGATGGCGGGCGCGGTGGCGGTGCACGCCCCGGCCGGATTCTTCGCCATGTCCGGCGGCTACGAGTACCCCGCCTTCCTCGGCGCGACCGGGCTGGCGATCGGCCTGGCCGGGGCCGGGCGGTACTCGCTGGACCACCTGACCGGGCACGTCTTCGACCGTCCGTGGGTCGGCCTGGCCTCCTTCGTGGCGAGCGCGGCCGGCGCGTACGGCGTGGTGGCGAGGCGCCGGCACCTGGTGCGGCTGCGCGAGGAGCGGGCCGCGGTGGAGGCGGACGAGCAGGAGGGCTCGGGGCTGTCCTGAGTCCCTCCGGGGGCGGCCCGACGGCCCCGGGGCGGTTCACCCGGAGGCAGCAGCCCTGCTGGCGCCCGCGTCCGGCCCCCCGGAGGGTGGGCGGCAGGCGCGCCGGGCAGCCCGGCGCCGACCGGAAACGAGGAACCGCATGGACCGCCAGCCGCCCACCCGGGTCACTCCGCCGCGCGCGAGGGTCACCGCGCAGGACCTGGACGCGCCGCCGGTGCGCCGCCGACTCCGCGCCGCGGCAGGGGTGCTGACCGCGGCGGCGGTCGGTGCGGCGGCCCTGGCGGGCTGCTCCTCGGGCAGCAGCGCGAGCAGTGCGGCCTCCGGGGCGGCGTCCGCCGTGGAGAAGGGCGCGAGCGCCGCCGCCTCGGCCGCCTCGGCACTGGCCTCGGCCGCGGGCGGGGCCGGGTCGGCCTTGGCCTCGGTGGCGGGCGGGGCGAGTTCGGCGCTGGCGTCGGCGGAGGCCCGGGCGTCGGCGGCGGTCTCCTCGGCCTCCTCGGCGGTGGCCGGGATCAAGGGCGGGCTGGACGCGAAGGGGGACGTGACGGTCGGGGCGGTGACCACGGGGACGGACGACAAGGCCCAGGTGCAGCTGACCGTCACCAACCACGGGCAGCAGTCGTACCGGTACGTGATCCAGGTGAACTTCACCGACGGGAGCGGCAACGTCCTCGACGCCACCGCGGTGACCGTCCAGGACCTGGCGGCCGGGCAGAGCACCCAGGCCGCCGCGCGCAGCAACCGGGCGCTCTCGGGCACCGTCAAGGCCGAGGTGCCGAACGCCGTCCGCTACTGAGCCGCCGCGGCGGCCCGCGGGACCGGCGACGGACGGGCGCGGGACCTCCCGCGGGCCGCGGCGCGGAACCTTAAGCGGGTCTCAAGGCCCAACGGGACCCCTTGACGGGCGAGTTGGTCTAGTCCATTTTTATGCCCAGGTGCAGGGAGCCCCTGAACCGGCGTCCACGGCCTCGTGCCGGGGGCGCCGGTTCGGCGCATCCCGGTGTCCGTCATGGTCTGATCCGCTCGATTCCCCACCCTTTCCTGTCATGTCCCGGTCGTCCGGCCCCACCCTGGACGCACCTCCCCCGGGACGGCGGCGGGAACCCCCACAACCAGGAGTCACGCACCCATGCTGCGCTCACCCATCGAAAGGGCCGGGGCCCCGGCTCCGCAGGGCGGCCGTCGACGCCGTCCGAAGAGCCTGGCCGCCGTCGCGGCCGGCACCGCCGCCTCCCTGCTGCTCGGCGCGGGCCTCGCGCTGTCCGGCGGCGGCGCGGCCAACGCCGCGACCACCAACAGCACCGGCGCGCCCGCCACCAGCGGCGGCATCAAGGTCGCCTACTTCGACCAGTGGTCGGTCTACGCCAACGGGTACTACCCGAAGACCATCCAGGACACCGGCGTCGCCGGGAAGCTGGACTACCTGATCTACGACTTCGCCAACATCCACCCGAGCGACCTCGGGTGTTTCGAGGCCACCAAGGCCGCCGACACCAACGACAACAACCCCAACGCCGGTGACGGCGCGGGCGACGCGTTCGCCGACTACCAGAAGAGCTTCGGCGCGGACATCGCGGTCGACGGCGTCGGCGACGTCTGGAACCAGCCGATCGCGGGCAACTTCAACCAGCTGAAGAAGCTGAAGGCGAAGAACCCCAACCTCAAGGTCCTGATCTCGCTGGGCGGTTGGACCTACTCCAAGTACTTCTCGTCGGCGGCCGCCACGGACGCCTCGCGCAAGCACCTGGTGTCGTCCTGTCTCGACATGTTCATCAAGGGCAACCTGCCGAGCCAGGCCGGCTACGGCGGCCCGGGTTCGGCGGCCGGCGTCTTCGACGGCGTCGACATCGACTGGGAGTACCCGGGCGGCGGCGGCCACACCGGCAACATCTCCAGCCCGGCCGACAAGCAGAACTTCACGGCGCTGCTGAAGGAGTTCCGCACCCAGCTGGACGCGCAGGGCAAGGCCGACGGCAAGACCTACGCCCTGTCGGCGGCGGTCGGCGCCGGCCAGGACAAGATCATGAACGTCGAGACCGACAAGATCGGTCAGTACCTGACCTTCCTCGACGTCATGACCTACGACATGCACGGCGGTTGGGACCCGCAGGGGCCGACCAACCACCAGGCGCCGCTCTACTCCGGCCCGAACGACCCGTCCACCCCGGCCAAGCCGGGCAACGGCAAGTACTCGATCGACAACGCCATCAAGGCGTGGACGGTCGGCGACGCGCAGTACGGCATCCCCGGCGGCTTCCCGGCCAACAAGATCAACATGGGCGTGCCGTTCTACTACCGCGGCTGGACCGGCGTGCCGAACAACGGCAAGAACGGCCTGTTCCAGTCCGCCACCGGCCCGGCGGCCGGCGCGGCGATGTCCGGCAACGTCCCCGGCATCCAGATGTACAAGGAGCTCGCGGGCTTCGTCGACAACCCGTCCAAGACCTTCTGGGACGACGACGCCAAGGCCACGTACTTCTACGACGGCACCACCTTCTGGAGCGGTGAGGACGCCAGGTCGATCCAGGCCAAGCTCGACTACGCGCACTGCAACGGCCTCGGCGGTTCCTTCGCCTTCTCGCTGTACGACCTGGGCACAAAGACCGCCCTGTTCGACACGATGGTGACCGCCACCAACGGCTCCGCGGCCGGCTGCCCGGCCCCGCCGACCGGCACGCCGACCCCGACCCAGACCCCGACCCAGACGCCGACCGGCACCCCCACCGGCACGCCGACGGGCACCCCGACCGGTACTCCCACCGGCACCCCGACCACGCCGGCCGGCTGCTCGGCCGCCCCGAGCTGGGACCCGAACACCACCTACGCGGCCGGCGGCACGAAGGTCTCCTGGAAGGGCCACTACTACACCAACAAGTGGTGGACCAAGGGCGAGGACCCGACCCTGAGCGGCCAGTGGGGCGTCTGGGCCGACAACGGCCCCTGCTGACCCCCGCACCTCCGGGGCCCGACGGGCCCCGCGCCGGACCCGGGCGGCCCCGGACGAGCACTGATCTCGTCCGGGGCCGCCCGTCGTGTCCGTCCGCTCAGACCTTGGCGTAGAAGACGGAGATCGAGGTCGGCGAGCTGGTGATCACCAGGTTGTGCTCGCCCTTCTCGGCCAGGCCCCCGCCGTCGCCCGTGGAGGTCACCTCGAAGCCGGCGGCCTTGAGCGCCGCCGTGTACGTGGCGTAGTCGCCGGGGGCGGCCTCGCAGGTGATGAGGTAGCCGCCGGTCGTGCCGTTGACCACGGTGATCTTCCCCGGCGGGAGCGGGACGTCGGCGGGCAGGTCGGCCGGCCGGGTCGTGCCGCCGTGAATCACGGTGGTGGGCGCGGCCCCGCCCGGCGCCGGAGCGGCCGGGGGGGTGCTCGGGGCCGCGGCCGTCGGCGCGGTGGCGCTCGGAGTGGCCGTCGCGGTGGCGCCGGGGGTGGCCGTCGCGGTGGAGGAGGCGGCGGGGGAGGCCGCCGCCGCGCTGCTGGTGGCGGCGGTCGGGGCGGCTCCGGACGAGCTGTCGTCGTTGCAGGCGGTGAGTCCGAGGCCGGCCACGACGACGGTGGCGAGCAGCGCGGAGGTGCGCTTGAGCGGTATGAGCGGCATGGAGGAGCCAATCTGGTGACGGCGTGCCAGTGATCTTCGGGCGCCCCGCAGATTGGCACAGGAAAGGCCGGATGCCAACGGAATTTCGCCGACCCGGACCCGCAGCCGCCGGTCCGGGTCGGCGGTCTCGCGCTCGCGCTGTCAGGCCAGGTCGGCGGTGCGGCCGAGGGTGTCGGGCCGGGTGTCCTCGATCCGGCGGAGCATCCGGGCGAGGAGGGCGGCCAGGGCGGTGCGCTCCTCGCCCACGACGTCCTGGAGCAGCTCCTCCTCGAAGACCGCCGCCATCCGCATCGACTCCAGCCACTTGTCGCGGCCGGTCTCGGTCAGCTCGATGATCACCCGGACCCGGTTGGACTCGTCCCGCTCGCGGGTGACCAGGCCGTCGGCCACCATCCGGTCGATCCGGTGCGTCATCGCCGCCGGGGTCAGCCCGAGCCGCTTGGCCAGCTCGCTCGGCCCCAGCCGGTACGGGCTGCCGGCCACCACGAGGGCCTTGAGCACCTCCCACTCGGCGGAGGTGATTCCGAGCACAGTCAGTTGGCGGTCGTATGCCACGCCCATCCGCCGGGAGACCCGGTTGAGGGTCTGCACGATGGTCTCCACCTGGGGGTCGACGGTGGGGAATTCCCGCTGGTAGAGGGCCACCTGCTCGGCGATTCCGAGTTCCAGGGGGGTGGCCGGGGCGGGCTTGTCGGCAGCCGGCGCCGGCTTGTCCGTAGTCATGCGGACCAGTGTCGCACGAGGGTGCACCCCTTAAGCCTTTGACTCCACAGCCTTCTGGTGCTAAGACTTTATCTCGTCAAACTTTAGCTCTGAAATCTTCTGGACTTAAGAGTATCCAGTCGAAACCAGGAAGGGATGTGCACGGTGGCCGGCACGGTGAAGCAGCAGAGGCAGCGGCGTGGAGCGGGCGGCCCGCTGCGCCGCGTCCAGATCGGCAACGCGCTCAGCGCGTTCGGCAGCGGGTTCACGATGCCGTACATGTTCGTGTACGTGGACCAGGTGCGCGGGCTGGGCTCGCTGGCGGCCGGGATGGTGTTCACCGTCTTCGCACTGGCGGCGCTCGCCGTCCTGCCGTTCACCGGGCGCGGCATCGACACGTACGGTCCCCGTCCGGTGCTGCTGGCCGGTACGGCGCTCGCCGCCACCGGTGCGTTCGCCTTCGGCCACGCCACCGGTACCCCGGCCCTGCTGGTCTCCTCCTTCCTGTTCGGCGCGGGCGTCACCACCTGCCAGCCGGCGCTCGCCACGATGATCGTCCGCTGCTCTACGGCGGCGACCCGCTCGCACGCCTTCGCGCTGCAGTTCACCCTGGTCAACCTGGGCATGGGCATCGGCGCGCTGGTCGGCGGGCAGATCGTGGACGTCTCCGACCCGGCCAGCCTCACCCGGCTGTTCACCATCGAGGCGGCGACGTTCCTCGGCCTGGCGCTGGTCACCGGCACCGCCCGGATGCCGCGGTTCCAGCTGAGCCCGGTCCACGAGAAGGGCGACGGCCCGACCGGCCTGCGCGCGCTGGTCGCCGACAAGGCGATGCTGCGCCTCTGCCTGCTCGCCGGGCTGATCTTCTTCACCTGCTACGGCCAGTTCGAGTCCGGGGTCGCGGCCTTCGCCACCGACACCGTCGGCACCGCGCCGTCCACGCTGGGCTTCGCCATCGGCGCCAACGCGCTGACCATCGTGCTGCTGCAGATGTTCATGGTGCGGATCACCGCGCGCCGCCGCCGCACCACCGCGATGGCCGCGGCCGGCCTGGTCTGGCTCGGCGCCTGGGCGATGGCCCTGCTGGCCGGTCTGATCCGGACCGAGACCATGGCCGCCACCGTCGCCATCGTCTCGATCTACGCCCTGTTCGGCGTCGGCGAGTCGCTGCTCGCGCCCACCATGGGCCCGATGGTCGCCGACCTCGCCCCGGCCCGACTGCTCGGCACCTACAACGCCGGGTACGCCCTGGTGAAGCAGATCGCCATCGCGGTCGGCCCGGCCGTCGGCGTGCTGCTGGTCGGCTCCGGCACCTGGCCGCTCTACCTGGCGGCGATGGCGGGCTGCACGCTGCTGATCGTCACCCTGGCGCTGCGGCTGCGCCGGCACCTCACGCCGGAGCAGGACAACGCCGCGCCGGTCGTGGTCCGCACCGCCCCGGTCCGCGAGCTGCAGACCGCCGCGTAGGGCGGGAGCGGGCCAACGCGCGAAACGGGCGCCGACCGGGTCACCTGGTCGGCGCCCGTCGCGCTTGGCTTCACGAGCACCGCCACATAGTGTCAGTGGCTGTTGACCGCCCGGATCCGGCCACGGCGCCCGGGCCCGGGCAGAGCAGACTGGCGAATCGGCGAGGCTATGACGCAAGCGGCCCTCACGCACCCCCCGGCGGCCCCGGCCGCCGAGGCCCCCGCACCGGCCCCGCGCGGGGGCCTGGTCCGCTGGGCGGCCGACCACTCCGGCTGGCTCGGCCCGATCGGCGTGGCGCTCTTCGCGGGTCTGCTGCGGTTCTGGCACCTCGGCTACCCCAACGCCTTCGTCTTCGACGAGACGTACTATCCCAAGGACGCCTGGTCGCTCCTGCGGCAGGGCTACGAGGGCAGCTGGCCCGACCACGCCAACGCCGACATCCTGGCCGTCCCGCAGTCCGTCCCGCTCGGCTCCGCGCCCGAGTTCATCGCTCACCCGCCGCTCGGCAAATGGGTGATGGCGATCGGCGAGCAGCTGTTCGGACTGCACCCCTTCGGCTGGCGGTTCATGACCGCCCTGCTCGGCACCGTCACCGTGCTGATGCTGGCCCGGATCGGCCGCCGGCTCTTCGGCTCCACCCTGGTCGGCTGCACCGCCGCGCTGCTGATGTCGGTGGACGGCCTGCAGCTGGTGATGAGCCGGGTCGGCCTGCTCGACGGCATCCAGATGTTCTTCGTGCTCGCCTCCTTCGGCAGCCTGCTGATCGACCGGGACCACGCCCGCGCCCGGCTCGCCGCGGCGGTGGACGGCGACCGGGTGCGGCTCGGGTGGCGGCCCTGGCGGATCGCCGCCGGGGTGTTCATCGGCGCCGCCTGCGCCGTCAAGTGGAACGGCGCCCCGGTCCTCGCCGCCTTCGGCGTGCTGACCGTCCTGTGGGACCAGGCCGGCCGTCGCGGGGCCGGCGCCCGCCACCCCTGGCGCTCGATGCTGCGCCGGGACGCCGTACCCGCCCTGCTCGCCATGGTCGGCTCCGCCCTGGTGGTGTACGTGGGCGCCTGGGGCGGCTGGCTGCTCAGCGGCGGCAACGGCGAGGGCGGGTACGACCGGCACTGGGCCGACGGCCGGGCCGGGCTCTCCCCGGACAGCTTCCTCGGCATCCCGCTGCCGCAGGTGTCGATGAGCTGGGTGCCCGCGCCGCTGCGCAGCCTGTGGCACTACCACTCGCAGATGTACGACTTCAACACCGGCTTGAGCACCCCGCACACCTACCAGTCCAACCCCTTCGCCTGGCTGGTGGACGGCCGCCCGGTCTCGATGTACTGGGAGCAGGTCCCGAACGGCACCCGCGGCTGCACCTCCTCCGGCGGCTGCGCGGCGCAGATCCTCGGCCTGGGCACGCCGTTCCTCTGGTGGGCGGCCTGCTTCGCGCTGGTCTACCTGCTGTGGCGCTGGTTCTTCCGGCGGGACTGGCGCTCGGGCGCGGTGCTGTGCGCGGTGGCCGGGATCTACCTGCCCTGGTTCCGCTACCAGGAGCGGACGATCTTCTCCTTCTACATGGTCGTGCTGGTGCCGTTCCTGTGCCTGGCCGTCGCCCAGATGCTCGGCGCGATCCTCGGCCCGCCCGGATGCAGCCCCGAGCGCCGCCGGATCGGCGCGATCGGGGCAGGGGCGGTCGTGCTGGCGATCGTCGGCTGCTTCGCCTTCTTCTACCCGCTGTACACGGCGGAGGTGATCCCGATGTCGTCCTGGCAGGACCGGATGTGGTTCACCAGCTGGATCTGATGGAACCAGCGGCGCCGGAGCCGGGGCTGACGCCGGTGTCGGCGTCCGGGGCGGCATCCATATCGGTGTCCGGCGCGGTGTCCCTGGCGGCGTCCGGCGGGCAGCTGCTGCCGGTCACCCCGCTGCTCGGGGTGGTCACCGCGGTCCTGCTGCTGGCCGCCGTCGCGGTGGCGGGGCGGGGACGGCTCGGTCACGGGCCCGCGGTGCTGCGGGCCGGGCTGCGGGCCGTGGTGCAGCTGGCGGCCGTCGCCGCGGTGATCACCTGGGTGGTCGGCTCGCTCTGGTGGTCGGCGCTGTTCGTCGTGCTGATGTTCTCGGTCGCGGTGCGCACCGCGGGGCGCCGGATGACGCCCGGGCCGGGGTGGGCGTGGGCGGCCGCCCCGATCGGCGCCGGGGTGCTGCCGGTGCTCGCCCTGCTGCTGGCGGTCGGGCTGCTGCCGCCCGAGGGCCTGTCGGTCATCCCCGTCGCGGGCATCCTGATCGGGGGTGCGCTCACCGCGACCTCGCTGGCCGGTCGGCGCGCCCTGGACGAGCTGCGGCAGCGGCGCGGCGAGGTGGAGGCGGCGCTGGCGCTGGGCTTCGAGGAGCGCGAGGCGCGGCTGGAGATCTGTCGCACGGCCGCGGCGACCTCGCTCGTCCCGGCCCTGGACCAGACCCGTACGGTTGGCCTGGTCACCTTGCCCGGGGCCTTCGTGGGGATGCTGCTCGGAGGGGCCTCGCCGGTGCAGGCGGGGGCGGTGCAGCTGTTCGTGCTGATCGGGTTGCTGGCGGTGGAGTCGGTGGCGATCGTGGTGGTGCTGGAACTGGTCGGCCGGGGAAAGGTGCCGGTCGGGCCACCCGACGCCGTCCGGTAGGCTGGCGGGCGTTGAAGGGGAGTAGCCCTCCACCGGACCGTCGACATACTGGCCCCCAGGGGCCCGGCGCCCGGGGCACCGCTCGCGGAGCGTTGCCGGCGAGACCTTCGGCCGCAGTGCTGTGACCATGACCAGTGCTGTCGGGCCGAAGCGTCCCCTGACGGAGCTGCGGAGGCCGGGCAGCCCGACCGAGGAATCCAACCCCTGATGAGTCTGACCGTTGCCGCGTTGACCTTCGGCATCATCTTCCTGGCCGAACTGCCGGACAAGACCGCGCTGGCCAGTCTGGTGCTCGGCACCAAGTACCGGGCGAGCTACGTCTTCGCGGGCATCGCCGCCGCGTTCGCCCTGCAGGTGGGCATCGCGCTCGTCGCCGGGCACCTGCTGTCGCTGCTGCCGCACCGCTGGGTGGAGGGCGTCACCGGCGTGCTCTTCCTGGCCGGTGCGGCGATGCTGCTGTTCCACGGCGGCGGGGACGAGGACGGGCACGCGGCCAAGGAGCCGTCCTCGAACAGCTTCTGGAAGGTGGCCGGGGCCAGTTTCGTGGTGGTCGCGATCGCCGAGTTCGGCGACCTGACCCAGATCATGACCGCCAACCTGGCCGCCAAGTACGCCGACCCGCTGGCCGTCGGCATCGGCTCCTGGCTGGCGCTGTGCGCGGTCGGCGGGATCGCCATCGTGGGCGGGCAGAAGCTGCTGAAGCACGTGCCGATGAAGCTGATCATCCGGGTGGCGGCGTCGATCATGGTGGTGCTGGCGGGGGTCAGCATCTTCGGGGCGATCACCGGCTGACGGCCGGGGAGCGGTGAACGGGTGGTGCCCGCCGAGCGGCGGGCACCACCCGTTCGCGCGTGTCCGGGCGCGGGTCAGCGCGCGGGTCTGGGGTGGGCCGGGGTCAGCAGCCGGGGTCGGCGGCGAGGAAGGCCTGGGTCTTGGGACCGTAGACGCCCTTCTCGCCCTTGATCTGGTTCTCGGCCTGGTAGGTGCTGAGCACCGACTCCGTCCAGTAGTCGAAGGTCCCGGTGATGATCGACTTGTCGACGAATCCGCATTCGGCGGCGTACAGACGCTGCTGCATGGCCAGGACGTCGGGCCCGCTCATCCCGCGCTTCAGCACGCGCGGGGCGGGCGGCGGTGTGGTCGGGGCGGCGGTGGGCGTCGGCGTCGGGGTCGGGGTCGGCGCGGGCGTCGGCACCGGCGGCGGGGGCACGGTCGGCGTGGGGGTCGGCGTCGGGGTGGCCGTCTTCGTCGGCGTCGGCTTGCGGGAGGGCGTCGCCGACGGGCTGGGGGCCGAGCCGGACGGTGCCGGCGCGGTGGCGGTGGGCACGGCCGCGGGGCTCGGGTCCACCGGGGCCGGTGCCAGGGTGGTGGTCGGCAGCGGCTGCGCCTGCTTGGCGTCGGGCTCGGAGGAGGGGGTCACCGCGTACGCGAGGCCGATGGTGAGCGCCACCAGGGCGGCGCCGACCCCGGCCAGCAGCCCCTTGCGCCCGGCCAGCGGGTTGCCGGAGCCCTGCTCGGCCGCCCGTCGCGCGGCCCGGCCGCCGGCCGGAGGGCCGGGGTCGGCCGGGCCGTTGTCGAAGGGGAAGAGCCCGATCTCGCCGTCGGCGGGGTGCTGCGGCGGCCCTGCGCGGTAGGCGCCCGCCCCGGAGGGCGGCGGCACCGGCGGCAGCACCGTGGTGGCGTAGGAGTCGGCATCCGGCCCCAGCGGGGGCTGCCCCGTCGGGACGGGCGGCAGCACGGTGGTGGCGTACGCGTCGGCGTCCGGGCCGAGCGGGGGAGCGACCGGTCCGCCGGGCGCCGTCGGCTGTCCCGGGGCGACCGGGGGCAGCACGGTGGTCGCGAAGGGGTCCACGCCCGGTGCGTCCGCTGGCGCTCCCCCGGCCACCTGGTCCGCGGCCTGCGGCACGTAGGGGCGGACCAGCGGCGGGCCCTCCAGATGGGGGAGGACGGCGGTCTCGGTGAGGCTCGGGTCCGGGACGCAGCCGCACCCGGTCGAGCGTGCGGTGCCGCACGTCGGGCAGTGCTGGTCCGGCATCGGCCGGTCCTCCTCGGCTTCGCGTCGGTCTCGTGACGGTCTCGGCGGCTCCGGGGGCGGGCCCGGGCGCACGATCGCGCCTGATTATGCAGGACGGTCCGGGGGGTGGACAGGGTCGTCCGGCGCCGGGCGGGGGTGTTGTGCCGGTTGGTGCCGATTGGCTCCGCCGGGAACGTCCGGGAGGCCGTCGACGGGGCCGGTGGTGACGTTCGGCTCAACCCGGAGGAACAAATGCGGACGAATCTGCCAGCATGGGTGAGCTGGGAGTGATCATCCGCGCGGGTCCGTCTGCCGGACCCACGCCCCACGGACCCACGACCCACACGGACCCGCGACCCACTCGGACCCGCCGCCCCGCGGACCCGCGACCCCCACGGAGACGCCATGCCCACGGAGACGCCATGACGGACCCGCTCGCCGCGTCCGGCCGGAGCCCGGCGGACCGGCCCGGTCCGCCGGCCACCGCCGCCCGAGGGCTCTGGGTGCCGATCGGCGCGCTGCTGTTGGCGATGCTGCTCGCCGCCCTCGACCAGACCATCGTCTCGACCGCGCTGCCCACCATCGTCAGCGACCTGGGCGGTCTGGAACACCTCTCCTGGGTGGTCACCGCCTATCTGCTGGCCTCCACCGCCGCGACCCCGCTGTGGGGCAAGCTCGGCGACATGTACGGCCGGAAGCGCTTCTTCCAGGCATCCATCGTGATCTTCCTGCTCGGCTCGGTGCTGTGCGGGATCGCCGGGAACATGGGCGAGCTGATCGCCTTCCGGGCCGTGCAGGGGCTGGGCGGCGGCGGGCTGATCGTGCTCTCCCAGGCGATCGTCGGCGACCTCGTCCCGCCCCGGGACCGCGGCCGCTACCAGGGCCTGTTCGGCGCCGTCTTCGGCGTCACCAGCGTGCTCGGGCCGCTGCTCGGCGGGCTGTTCGTCGACCACCTCAGCTGGCGCTGGGTCTTCTACGTCAACCTGCCGATCGGCGTGGTCGCCCTGCTGGTGATCGCCGCCGCGCTGCACGGCCGGGAGGTGCGGCGCGAGCACCGGATCGACTACCCCGGCACCGTCCTGATCGCGGCCGTCGCCACCTGCCTGGTGCTGATGACCTCGCTCGGCGGCACCACCTGGGCCTGGAGCTCCTGGCAGATCGTCGGGCTCGGCGTGCTCGGACTGGTGCTGCTGCTCGCCTTCGTCGCGGTCGAGCGGTCGGCGGCGGAGCCGGTGCTGCCGCTGCGGCTGTTCCGCTCGCGGACCTTCAGCCTGGTCGCGGTGATCTCCTTCGTGGTCGGGTTCGCGATGTTCGGCGCGCTCACCTACCTGCCGACCTTCCTCCAGGTGGTCAAGCAGGTCTCGCCGACCATGTCCGGCATCCACATGCTGCCGATGGTGCTGGGCATGCTGGTCACCTCGATCGGCTCCGGCCAGATCGTCGCCCGCACCGGGCACTACCGGGTCTTCCCGATCGCCGGGACGGCCGTGACGACCGTCGGCCTGCTGCTGCTCTCCCGGCTGGACGAGCACAGCAGCACCGCCGAGATGAGCGGCTGCTTCCTGGTGTTCGGCCTCGGTCTGGGCCTGGTGATGCAGGTGCTGGTGCTGATCGTGCAGAACTCCGTCGGCTACGAGGACCTCGGCGTGGCCACCGCGGGCGCGACCTTCTTCCGCTCCATCGGCGCCTCCTTCGGCGTCTCCGTCTTCGGAACGGTCTTCGCGAGCGGCCTGAACAGCCGGCTCGCCGACGCCCTCGCCGGGGTGCCGCTGCCGCCCGGCTTCCGGCCCGAGGCCATCACCTCCGACCCGCGGGTCGTCTCCCGGCTGCCGGCCGCCGTCCAGGACGGGGTGCACCACGCCTACGCCGAGTCGATCACCCGGGTCTTCCTGTACGCGGCACCCGTCGTGATGGTCGCCTTCGTGCTGTCGCTGTTCCTGCGGGAGCAGAAGCTGCGCACCACCGTCACCGCCCCGGACCTCGGCGAGTCGATCGGACTCAACCCGGTCGAGCGCAGCTCCCTGGACGAGATCGCCCGCGCGCTCTCGGTGCTGAGCAGCCGCGAGGCCCGGCGCGACCTCTTCCGGCGGATCACCGCCACCGCCGGGCTGGACCTGCTGCCGGCCTCCAGCTGGCTGCTCCTGCAGATGCACCAGCACGGCTCGGTCGAGCCCGCGGAGCTGGCCGAGCGGCGGATCGTGCCGATCGCCGTCGTCGAGGAGGCCGTCCGGGAGGTCGAGGGCCGGGGGCTCGCCGCGCGGAGCGGCGGGCTGCCGCTGCGGCTCACCGAGGCGGGCGAGCAGGCGGCGCTGCGGCTGGTCGCCGCCCGGCGCACCCAGCTCTCCGAGCTGCTCGGGGACTGGGACGAGGAGCAGTACGCCGACCTCGCCGAGCTGCTGACCAAGCTCAGCTCCACGCTGGGCGCCGACCGGCGGGACCGGCCCGACCCGGTCGGCCCGGAGCCGCCGCACCGGGCCGAGGGCCGGTCGTTCTGACGGCGGGGCGGGTGAGCGGAGCGGCGGGGGAGTCGGAGCGGGAGTCGGTGCGGGAGTCGGTGCGGGAGTCGGTGCGGGAGTCGTCGGAGCGGGGGGAGGCGGCCTCGGGCCGTCCGGGCGCCGGGGCGCTGCCGGGTGACGTATCGTCGCGTACCGGTCCCGGCCGCGCGACCGCTGCCGGGGAGAGCGTCGAAGGGATGCGGCATGCCGCTCGAGATCGAGCGCAAGTTCCTGGTGGACTCCTTCGAGCCGCCGGCGACGGCGGTGCGACAGCCCATCGAGCAGGGCTACATCGCGATCACGGACGACGGCACGGAGGTGCGGCTGCGGCGGATCGGCGGCAGCCGCGTCCTCGGCGTCAAGCGCGGCAAGGGGGAGGGCCCGGCGGTCCGCGTCGAGGTGGAACGCGAGCTCGACGAGGAGGAGTTCACCGGGCTCTGGCCCGGGACCGCCGGTGCCCGGCTGGCCAAGGACCGCTACACCTTCGACGCGGCGGGCGTCACCGTCCACCTCGACGTCTACCAGGGCCGGTTGGCCGGGCTGCGCACCGTCGAGGTGGAGTTCGACTCGACCGCCGAGGCCGAGGGCTTCACCCCGCCGGACTGGTTCGGCACCGAGATCACCGGCGTCAGGGCGTACAAGAACCAGACCCTCGCGACGCGCGGACTCCCCGGGGAGTGATCCGGTGCGGTGGGGCGCGGGGCGTGCGGACCGGCCCCGCGCCGGCTCACGGCGCGCCGAACCAGCGGGGGGTGTCGAGCCGGAACGGGTCGCCGGGGGCGAGCCGGCGCAGGCCGTCCTCCACCTGGCGCAGCTGCTCCTCGCCGAGCACGGCGGACCACTCGGCGCGCAGCTCGTCGAAGATCCGGGCCGACCGGACCAGGCAGTCCACCCCCCGGCCGGTGAGCCGGACCACCTTGCGCCGGGCGTCGGCCGGGTCACTGCCGCGCTCGACGTAGCCCGACTGCTCCAGGCCCTCGATGGTCTTGCCCGCCGCCTGCTTGGAGACGCCGAGGCGGCGGCCGAGTTCGACGGCGGTGGTGCCGTGCGGCCCGATCGCCTGGAAGACGAAGCCGTGCATCGGACGGAGGTCCGGATGCCCTTCGCGGGCGATCCGCTCGTGCAGCTCGTCGATGATCGTTCGGAAGGCGAACAGCAGGCGCAGCGGCAGTTCGAAGCCCGGCGGGGGCAGTTCGCTCGGCTCACGCGGCTCACTTGACACGATAGACAACCTCATTGACCATATAGACAACTTCATTGTCCATCTTAGGGGGTCCCTCCGCCATGTCCGTGATCCGCCTCTCCGACGCCCGCCGCTCCGAGACCCCGAACGCCGTCATGACCACCTACGCCTCGCCCACCCAGGGCTCGACCTCGCTGGCACTGTGGCGGGTCGAGATGCGGGCCGGCGCCCAGGGGCCGCTGCACGCCATGGAGGCCGAGCAGATCTGGACCTTCCTCAGCGGGTCCGCCTCGGTGGACCTGGCCGGAGAGGCCCTCGCCGTCGGCGCGGGCGACACCCTCGTCCTCCCGGCCGACACCGCCCGCCAGGTCTCCACCGCCGAGGGCTTCACCGCCGTCGTCGCCTCCACCTCCCCCTCCCGTGCCTACAACCCCGACGCCCGCACCCCCGACGGCGCCTGCGCCCTCGCCCCGCGCGACGCCGACCGCGTCCTCCCGGCCTGGATCGCGTGAACCACCGGGTGTGAGGTGTAGGAGACTGCTCGCAGTGACCGAGCCGGCGCCCGCACGCGCGGCCCCGGCGAACCAGTGAGGAGCGGCATGTCCGTCGTCAAGATCAACGTGCTGACGGTTCCGGCCGAGCAGCGCGAGGTGCTGGAGCAGCGCTTCGCCTCCCGGGCCGGCGCGGTGGAGAACTCGGACGGCTTCGAGTGGTTCGAACTGCTCCGGCCGGTCGAGGGCACCGATCAGTACCTCGTGTACACCCGTTGGCGCAGCGAGGAGGACTTCACGGCCTGGATGGAGGGCCCGATGAAGGCGGCCCACCAGAACGGTGCTGAGGGCGAGGCTCCGAAGCGGCCGGCCGCCTCCGGGTCCACCCTGTGGTCCTTCGAGGTCGTCCAGTCGGCCGGGCCGAAGGGCGACTGAGCCGGTACCCGGCGCGGGCTGCGCGTGCGGCGGGCCCCGTCCCTCCTGCGGGAGGGGCGGGGCCCGTGGTGCGTGGCGGCTCGGGCGGGGCGGTGCCGTGGGGCTGGCCGGGGGGAGTTCAGGCCGAGGCGGCGTGGAGGACCTCGCGCAGGCCCGGGACGGTCTCGCGGTCGGCCCGCCAGACCAGGCGCAGGTGGAGCGGCGGGGTGTCGAGGGGGAGGCGGACCAGCGTGCCGGCGGCGAGCTGGTCGTGGACGGCGAACGCGGGCAGGAGGGCGATGCCGAGGCCCTGTTCGGCGCAGGCGCGGGTGACGGCCACGCCGCCGGTGCGGACCCGGTCGACGTCCTGGCCGAGCAGCCGCTCCCCGGCGAGGTGGAAGGAGCAGGCGGGGGAGTTGACGAGGAGTCGGCGACCGCGCAGGTCCTCGCGGCTGAGCGGGGTGACACCGGCGAGCGGGTCGGTGGGGGCGGCGACCAGGACGAGTGGGACGTCCTCCAGGTCCACGTGGTCGAGCGGGGCCGGCGGCAGGTAGAAGCCGAGCTCGCCGAGCGGACCGGCGGTGTCCAGGATCAGTGCCGCCTCCAGCGCCCCGGCCGCCACCCCGCCGAGCAGGCCGTCCCGGGCGGTGTCGGTGTGCAGGGATATCTCCAGGTCGGGCCGGCGGTCGGCGAGGCGGGCCAGCACGGCGGGCACGTGGGTGGCCGCGATCGTCTCCAGCGCGCCGAGCCGCAGCCGGGCGCGGGCCGCGACCACCTCGCGCCGTGCCTGCTCGGCCTGGTCCAACAGCCGCCGGGACCACGGCAGCAGCCGCTCCCCGGCCGCGCTGAGGGTCAGGCCGCGCGGGGCCCGCTCGAACAGCCCGGTGCCGAGACTCCGTTCCAGCGTGCGGATCTGCTCGGAGACGGAGGACGGGGCGAGCCCGAGCGCCACCGCGGCGCCGGTGACGGTGCGGTGGGCGACGACGGCCTCGAAAACGCGCAACTGACCTAGTTCCACTGGTTTCCCCGACTCCCGGCCGCCCTCGCGTGTCCGTGTTGCGGGACAGCGTACGGGGGCGCCGCGTCCGCCTGCGCGGCCGCCGGCGGCGATGCGCGGCCGGGAGACCCCGCCGTCCGCTCGGCGGATCCCCCGCGCGGGCGGACCACTCGCGGGCACTCCGCTCAGCGGCCCACCGCTCCGAGGCTCACCGCCGTCTCCCGGGTCATGTGCGTCAGCTTCTCCGGGTTGCGCACCGAGTAGATGCCGGTGATCCGCCCCTCGTCCAGCCGCATCGCCACCACCACGTCGATCTCGCCGTCGACCCGCAGGACCAGCGCCGGGTGGCCGTTGACCTGGGCCGGCTCCGCCGTGCCCGTCGGGCCCCACACCGCGATCCCGGCGGACAGCAGGCGGCCCACCCGCTCGGCGCCGACGGTGGGCCGGGGCATCGCCTGCTTGATGCCGCCGCCGTCGCTGAGGGCGACCACGTCCGGGGCGAGGAGGTCCAGCAGCTCCTGCAAGTCGCCGGTCTCGACGGCTCGTTGGAAGGCGGCGATGGCCGTCCGGGCCTCGTCCGCCGAGACCGCGCCGCCGCGCGGCCGGCGTGCCGCGACGTGGGCCCGTGCCCGGTGGGCGATCTGGCGGACCGCGGCCTGGGTCTTGTCGACGGCCTCGGCGATCTCGTCGTACCCGAGGGCGAACACCTCCCGCAGGACGAACACCGCCCGCTCGGTGGGTGCGAGGGTCTCCAGGACCATCATCATCGCCATCGAGATGCTGTCGGCCAGCTCGACCTGTTCGGCCACGTCGGGCGAGGTGAGCAGCGGCTCGGGCAGCCACGGGCCGACGTACGACTCCTTGCGCCGGCCGAGTGTGCGCAGCCGGCCGAGCGCCTGCCGGGTGGTGATCCGGACCAGGTACGCGCGGTGGTCGCGGACGGTGGCGAGGTCGACGCCCGACCAGCGCAGCCAGGTCTCCTGCAGGACGTCCTCGGCGTCCACCGCCGAGCCGAGCATCTCGTAGGCGACGGTGAACAGCAGGTTGCGGTGGGCGACGAACGCGTCGGTGGCCGGGTCGGGACGATGGCCGTCCTCGCTGCTCATCTCGGTCTCCTTCGGATCGGGTGCGCTGTCCACAGGACGCCGGACCCCGCCGTTCCGTGACACGCCGCGAGGGGTGACCCGCCTCACACCCCGCGCGGTGTCACGGCCCGCGGTCCGCCGGCATCTCCTCGGCGACCGATCGCACCGGCAGGGAGGCCGCAATGAGGACAGGGCCCGAGACGAGGGTCGTCGTGGTGGGAGCCGGGTACGCGGGGATGCTCGCGGCCAACCGGGTCACCCGCAAGGTGAGGGGCGCCGAGGTCACGGTGGTCAATCCGCGCCCCGACTTCGTGGAGCGTGTCCGGCTGCACCAGCAGGTGGCCGGGACGGCCGTCGCCGCGACGCCGCTGGCGTCCATGCTGCGCGAGGGGGTCACGCTGAGGGTCGGTGCCGCCGAGCGGATCGGCGACGGGCGGGTGGTGCTGGAGGACGGCACGCGCCTGGACTTCGACTGGGCGTTCCTCGCCGTCGGCAGCACGGTGCGGCCGCTGCCGGGCACCGTGCCGGTGGGCACGTGGGAGGGGGCGGAGCGCGCGCGGACGGCGCTGGCCTCGCTGTCGGCGGGCGGCACCGTGACGGTCGTCGGCGGCGGCGCGACGGGGGTCGAGACGGCTGCGGAGGTGGCCGAGGCGAGGCCGGACCTGACGCTGCGGATCGTCGGGCCGGCGGTCGGGGACACGTTCTCCGGCCGGGCGTACCGCAAGGTGCGCGCCGGGTTGGAACGGCTGCGGGTGGAGATCGTGGACGACGGGGTGACCGGGGCGGGCGAGGGCGTCGTGCACCTGCGGTCGGGCGTGGCGCTGCTCTCCGACCTCACCCTGTGGGCGATCGTCTCCGGTGTCCCCGACCTGGCGACGCGCAGCGGCCTCACTGTCGACGGGGACGGCCGCGCCGTCGTCGACACCGCGCTGCGGAGCGTCGATGACGAACGGATCTTCGCCATCGGGGACTGCGCGGCCGTCCCCGGCGCCCGCTTCGCCTGCGCCGTCGCCGGCCCGCAGGCCGTCCACGCCGTCGACACCATGGCCCGTCTGATCGCCGGCCGCACCCCCGAGCCGTACCGCGTGCGCTACCTCGCGCGGGCCGTCACCCTCGGCCGCAACGACGCCGTCGGTCAGTTCACCCACCGCGACGACACCCTCCGGAGCGCTCATGTCAGCGGCCGAGCCGGGGTCATGATCAAGGAACTCGCCTCCCGCGGCGGCATGTTCGGCGCCCGGACGGGCCACGGCGGCTGACCGGACGTCATGCGGCCGGTGCGCCGGCGGCCGGCCGCCGTCCCCGTGTGACCGGTGCCGCCGGCGCGGCGGCGCACGGCGCACGGCGCACGGCGCACGGCGCACGGCGCGCCGGAAGCGCCGGTCACCCCTCCGGCGGGCGGAAGCTCACCGGCGCGTCGAAGGCGGCGCGGCGGGTCGCCCGGCGCAGGGCGCGCAGCACGGGCGTGCCGAGGGTGAGGCACAGGACGACGGTCAGGGCGGCCCTCGGCAGGTCCCACCCCAGCGAGGTGGTCAGGCAGTAGGCGGCGAAGCGGACCAGGTTGGCGCCGACCGGGTCGCCCGGGACGAAGGAGATGGAGCCCGCGAGCCCGCCGATGTACGGCCAGCCCTGCAGGTTCATGACGGTGCCGTAGAGGACCGACGCGAGAGCGCCGTACCCGGCGAGCAGCAGCAGTTCGCGGCGGCCGCGCAGCGTGGCGGGGCCCGGCAGCAGCCCGGCGCCGAGGCATACCCAGCCCATCGCCAGCATCTGGAACGGCAGCCACGGTCCGACCCCGCCGGTGAGCAGGGCGGAGGCGAACATCGACAACGAGCCCAGCACGAAGCCGAATCCCGGTCCGAGCACCCGCCCGGACAGCACCATCAGGAAGAACATCGGCTCCAGGCCCGCCGTGCCCGCGCCGAGCGGGCGCAGGGCCGCGCCCGCCGCGGCCAGGACGCCCAGCAGCGCCACGGACTTGGCGTCCAGCCCGGGCGCGCCGCCGCCCGCCTCGCGCCCCTCGGAGATCTGCGCGACGACCACGGCGAGCAGGAGCGGGAGCAGGAGCGCGAACAGCCAGGGCGCGTCGGCCGAGTGGCCCACCAGGGCGGACCCGGTGGAGGCGAGCAGCGGCCAGCCGAAGGCGGCGACACCGACGGCGGAGACGAGCAGGAGCGTCGCGATGGAGCGACGGCCGAGCGGGACCGGTCGGTTCATGCGTCCAGAGCCTCCGCGACCTGTCCGACGGTGAGCCACGGTCCCGGGGCCAGCACCTTGGCGACCTGCGGGGCGAAGGCGGGCGAGGAGACCACCACCTCCGCGGTCGGGCCGTCCGCGACGACCTCCCCCTCGGCCAGGATCACCGTGCGGTGGGCGAGTTCGGCCGCGAGCTCGACGTCGTGCGTGGCCAGCAGGACGGCGTGCCGCTCGGCGGCGAGGCCGCGCAGGACGTCCACCAGTCGGGCCTTGGCGGCGTAGTCCAGGCCACGGGTCGGCTCGTCGAGCAGCAGCAGCGGGGGACGGGCCGTGAGCACGACGGCGAGCGCGAGGGTGAGCCGCTGGCCTTCGGAGAGGTCGCGCGGGTGGGCGGTGTCCGCGAGGCCGGGCAGCAGGCGCTCGACCAGCGCGCGGCAGGTGCCCGGGGCGGCGTCCGCGTCCGAGTCCGCGGCCGCGCACTCGGCGGCGAGCGATTCGCCGTACAGCAGGTCGCGCGGGTCCTGCGGGACGAGGCCGACCGCGCGGATCAGCTCCGCGGGCCGGGTGCGGTGCGGGACGCGGCCGCCGACCCGGACGCTGCCGGAGGCGGGGGCGTGCAGGCCGACCAGGGAGCCCAGCAGGGTGGACTTGCCGGCGCCGTTGCGGCCCATCAGGGCGGTGATCTCGCCGGGGCGGAGGGCGAGGTCGACGCCGCGCAGGGCGTGCACCGGGCCGCGCCGCACGGCGAGGCGGTCGGCGACGGCGATCGGCTCACCGGTAGGGGCGGGCGCAGAAGCGGGCGCAGGGGCGGGGGCAGGCGCAGAAGCGGCGGCGGGGGCGGGCGCAGAAGCGGGGGCGGGGGCAGGCGCGGCAGCGGGCGCCCGGCCGTCGAGCCGTTCCCGGAGCGCGCCGGCCTTGCGCCGGGCGTCGCGCACCGACAGCGGCAGCGGCCGCCAGCCCGCAAGTCGGCCGAGGCCGACGACCGGCGGGTGGACCGGGGAGTGCGCCATCACCTCGGCCGGCTCCCCCAGCACCGGGGGCGCGCCCGGGGTCAGCAGCAGCACCTGGTCGGCGTACTGGACGACCCGCTCCAGCCGGTGCTCGGCCATCAGGACGGTGGTGCCAAGGTCGTGGACCAGCCGCTGCAGGACGGACAGCACCTCCTCGGCCGCGCCCGGGTCGAGCGCCGAGGTCGGCTCGTCCAGGACCAGCACCCGCGGGTGCACGGTGAGCACCGAGCCGATCGCGACGCGCTGCTGCTGGCCGCCGGACAGCGAGCCCAGTGCGCGGTCGCGCAGGTCGGCGAGGCCGAGCAGGTCGAGGGTCTCCTCGACCCGGCGGCGCATCACGTCGCCCGGCAGGCCCAGCGACTCCATGCCGTAGGCGAGTTCGTCCTCGACGGTGTCGGTGACGAAGTGCGCCCGCGGGTCCTGTCCCACCGTGCCGACCAGGTCGGCGAGTTCGCGCGGCCGGTGCTCGCGGGTGTCCCGGCCGCCGACGGTGACCCGGCCGTGCAGCACGCCGCCGGTGAAGTGCGGCACCAGGCCGCTGACCGTGCCCAGCAGGGTGGACTTGCCGGAGCCCGACGGGCCCACCAGCAGGCAGAGTTCGCCCTCGGGGACGGTGAGGTCCACGCCGGCCAGGACGGGCGCGGCCGAGTCCGCGTACCGGACGGAGACCTGCTCGAAGGTGATCACGATGCCCTCCGGGGCGGGGTCGGGGTGGCGAACGCCGGCACCAGGCCGAGCAGCGCGGTCAGTACGGCGGCGAGCGGCAGGACCGGGACGGTCGGCGGGACGACGGTGGGGGCGAAGGCGGCCGGGTCCTGTGCGGCGAGGTAGCCGGTGAGGGCCGCCACGGCGGCGCCGGAACCGGCGGTCAGCCACTCCGGCAGCGCCCAAGGGTCGGGCCGATACCGGGTTCTGACGGTGCGTCGGCCGCCGAGCAGTAGTCCGACGAAGGCGGCGGCCAGGCCGAGCGCCAGCACGGGCAGCGCCCAGCCCGCGCCGCCGGCGGTCAGCAGGCCGTACGCGGCCAGGCAGACCCCGAGCAGTCCGGCCAGGGTGAGCGCGGCCGTCACCCGGGCGAGCCGGCGCGGCACGTCGGCGGTCCGGCCGAAGCCGCGGGTGTCCATGGCTGCCGCCAGCGCGATCGACCGCTCCAACGCGCCCTCCAGTACCGGCAGTCCGACGCTCAGCACGGCGGCCACGCCCTTGTCCGTACGGCCTCTCAGTCGGCGTGCGGCGCGCAGCCGGCGGACGTCGGCGACCAGGTTCGGGGCGAAGGTCATCGCCACCACCACGGCGACGCCCGCCTCGTAGAGCGCGCCGGGCAGGGTCCGCAGCAGCCGGGCCGGGCTGGCCAGGGAGTTGGCGGCGCCGACGCAGATCAGCAGGGTGGCCAGCCGCAGCCCGTCGTACAGCGCCGCGAGCAGGCCCTCGACCGTCACCCGGCCGCCGATCCGCACCCCCTGCGCCCAAGCGGGCAACGGCACTTCGGGAAGGGTGAACAGCACATGGGTGCCGGGGATCGGCGAGCCGAGGAAGACGGCGAACACCAGCCGGATGCCCAGCACCAGCAGCCCCAGCCGCAGGAACGCCCCGTACGACCGCGACCAGGGCGCGTCGCCGCGGCGCGCCGCGACCACGTACCCGGCGACGGCGGCGAGCAGCAGCAGGATCGCCGGGTTGGTGGTGCGGGTCGCCGCCGCGCCCAGCCCGAGCGCCCACAACCACCAGGCCCCGGGGTGCAGCTGGCGGGGACCGGTGGGCGTTCGGGGGCGGCGGCGGGTGGTGCGGCTCACGGAGACGTTCCTGGATCGGGTGCGGCCTGGCTGGGGTTCACGACGTCACGGCTTCTCGACCTCGCGGCTTCACGGCTTCTCGACGTCAAGGGTTCAAGGGCTCACGGCGTCACGGCTTCTCGACCTCGCGGCTTCACGGGGCGCGACGGCGGCGGCGTGCCTGCCAGACGGCGCCGCCGGCGAGCACGGCGACCAGCGCGCCGCCGGCGATCAGCCCGACGTCCGGGCCGCCGCCGTGGTCGGCGGAGGAGGCCGTGGCGCCCGGCGCGGCGGCGCCCGCCGCACCGACCTGGTCGGCGCAGCCCGCCGACGGGTACCCGGCGATGGCGCACAGCAGTCCGTTGGTGTCGTACCGCAGCGGCGGCGCGACGGCGGCCAGCACCTCGGCGGAGGTGGCCCGCGGTGCGACGGCGGCACAGGCGGTCCGCGGCCCGGGCACCGTCGCCCCGGTTGCCCCGGCGTCCTCGGCGGTCCCGAAGTCCAGTACGACGGCCACTCTCTTGCGGCCCTCCTGCGGGGGCGTCTGCGCGCAGATGTCGGCGAAGCTCCCGGCCGTCCGCGGCTTGGCGGCGTCCTGCCCGCCGTCCGGACTCACCGCGAACCGCCACCCGTCCACGGCGCCGTCCGACGGCACCGCGATCGCGGGGCCCTGCTGCTGGTACGCCCAGCTCCCGCTCCCGGCACCGCGCCAGAACGACCAGTACCGGTACCCGGCGGCCTCGGCGGGCGCCGCCCCGGCGACCACCAGCAGCACCCCGACCAGCGGCACCCCGAGCAACGGCAGCAGCAGTCCGGCGAGCCGGCCGCGGGTACCGGCGCCACACCGGGCGGCACGGGCGGAACGGGCGGCACGGGTGCTACGGCCGATGGCGTGCGCCTCGGGCCGGTGGCCGCGCGGGGCGGGTACGGCGGCGCGGGCCGCCCCGCCCGAAGACGGCTGGGCGGGGCGGGTGCGGGTGGTCGGCGGCATCAGAGGTTCGGGTTGCGCTTGCGCTGGAGGCTGAGGAGGAGCCCGCCGCCGATGCCGATGAGGAGGCCGACGCCGATGATCCAGTACTGGCTGATCCCGTCGGTCTTCTTCTTGGCCGGGGTGGCCTCGTCCGTGGTGGCCGGGGCAGCCTTGGGGGTGGGGCCGAGGGCGGTCAGCTTGCCGGTGAGGTCGGCGGTGGAGCGGTGGTCGGCCTGGGCGACGAGGAGCAGGGTGGCGGTGGCGCCGGCGTCGGTGCCGTTCTTGGTCCAGGTGTCCGCCTGTGCGTCCAGCCAGTCGACGGCGTTGGTGGCCTGCTCGGGGTGGCCGCTCTGGATGAGGGAGAGGGCGGCCCAGGCGGTCGCGGTGTAGTCGGGGCTCGGCGCGGCGCCCGGGGTGGTGAGGGTGAGGTGGTTGTCTCCAGCCGTGAGCTGGGCGGTGAGGTAGGCGCCGACGGCCTCGCCCGCCTCGGCGTGCGGGACGGTGGCGGGCGCGGAGCCGTCGGCGCAGGCGAGCGGCTTGGGCGGGGTGTCGGCGCGCACCGAGTTGGCGGCCGGCAGGTGTCCGCCGGCGGCGGCGAGCGCGGCCTGGCCGCTGGCGAGGCCGTTGGGGGCGAGGGCGCCGGTGGCGGTGTCCGGCTGGTAGGCGAAGGCGCCGCGCTGGTCGGCGGGGGCGGTGCAGCCGAGCTGGAAGCGGGCGAGGCCGTCGAAGGCGTTCTTGCCGGCCTTGGTGACGCCGGCCGGATCGGTCCTGGCGGCGAACAGCGCGTTGACGGCGAGTCCGGTGGAGTTGGCGTCGCCGGGGCTGCCGGGGTTGTAGGCCCAGCTGCCGTCGGTGTTCTGGTTGGCCTTGAGCCAGGCGACGCCCTTGTCGACGGCGGGCTGGTGTCCGCCGAGGGCGACCAGGGCCTGGATGGCGACGGCGGTGGCGTTGCTGTCCTCGGTCTTGGGGTCGCAGGGCGCCCCGGCCGCCCGGTAGGAGGGCCAGCCGCCGTCCTCGCACTGCTGGCCGGTGAGCCAGCCGACCGCCGAGTCGGCCGGGGTGACCTTGGCAGCGGTGAGCGCGGTGAGCGCCAGCGACTGCCGCCACACGCCGTCGTACGTCGGGTCGCTCTTCCCGTACAGGCCGTCGGGGACGGCGGCCGGGGTGGGGGCGGGGCTGTCGGCGAGGGCCGGGCCGGCGGCGATGCCGGCGAGCAGCGCGGCGGACAGGGCGGCGGCGCCCAGGCGGGCGGCGGTGAGCATGGTGCGGTCGTGCCTTTCGGTGAGCGGTGGTGGCCCTGGCGGGGGCCGTTCCGTAGTCCTCGACGGTGCCGGGCGCGCGCGTCCGGACGGGCCGCTCGCCCCGCCCCGGGTGCTCCGACTCGTCCGGCGGCCGTGGCGGCCGGGACTCACGGTTGCGGGTCAGCGCCGGATTCGCACCGGCTTCCCCCGGGGGAGGAGCGGGATGGAGTTGTGCTGCCCGTCGACTCTAGCCGCCGGAGCGCCGCCGCCACCCCCACCGGTACCCCCGCCGGTATCCCGGCCGCCACAGGAACAGGTTCCAGTCGGCGCGGGCCGGGCAGGCGGGCTCACGGCAGGGTGAGCAGCCGCGCCGCGGTGTGCAGGTCGGCCCGGACCTCGGCGATCGAGGCGCGTCCGGACAGCCAGGCCACGAGCGCCGAGTGCCAGGTGTGCTCGATGACCCGGACCGCCGCGCGCTGGCTCTCGCTGGGTGGCCCGGACTGGCCGATCGCGTCCAGGATGAGCTGCCCGGTGGCCACGCTGACCTGGTCCACCTCGGCGCCGACCGAGCGGTCCGCGAAGGACAGCGCCCGGACCATCGCCTCGGCGAGCAGCGGTTCGCGCTGCAGCGCGTGGAAGGCCCGGGTGAGGGTGTCGGCGACCCGCAGGGCGGGCTCGGGGTCGGTCGGCGGATGCCGCCGGATGTGCTCGTGCAGGCCCTGGAGCTGCTCCAGCATCACCGCGACCAGCAGGTGCACCTTGGAGGGGAAGTACCGGTACAGCGTGCCCAGCGCGACCTGCGCGCCCTCCGCGACCTCCCGCATCTGCACCGCCTCGTACCCGCCGCGGGCGGCCAGCGCGGTCGCGGCCCGCAGGATCCGCCGGCGCCGTTCGGCCTGGCGGGTGGTCAGCGGCAGCACACCGGGCCGGGGTGCGGCGGGCGCCGGGGACAGGGGCTCGGTGGACGGCGGCAAGGGTGCTCCCGGGCGGGCGAGAGTGGCGAGGTGCTCCACGTGGTGGGCAGGGGCGGCTGGATCGGCGTGGCGGGAATCACCAGCCCTGGCTCCTGAGGAGAAGCTACGGGCCGGTATCTTCGAGGTCTCTCATTGTTCACGTGGTCGATGACGAGTTCCACAGCCGCTGAAACCTGATCTACTTTAGCGACCGGAAGCACCGACCGGCAGCTCAGATAGCAGCTAGAGAAGAGGGCCCAGGATGACCGCGCAGCCGCTGCGGATTGCCCTGCTGTCGTACCGCGGGGACCCCTTCTGCGGCGGTCAGGGCGTGTACGTACGGCACCTCTCGCGTGAGCTGGCCAGGCTGGGACACCACGTGGACGTGATCGGCGCCCAGCCGTACCCGGTGCTGGACGAGGTCGAGGGCCCCGGCTCGGTGCGCCTGGTCGAGCTGCCGAGCCTGGACCTCTACCGCGCCGACGACCCCTTCCGCACCCCCGCCCCCGGCGAGTTCCGCGGCCCGGTGGACGTGCTGGAGTTCGCCACCATGCGCACCGGCGGCTTCCCCGAGCCGCTGACCTTCTCGCTGCGCGCCCGCCGGTACCTGGCCGCCCACAAGGGCCGCTACGACGTGGTGCACGACAACCAGACGCTCGGGTACGGCCTGCTGGGCCTGGCCCGGCACGGCTTCCCGCTGGTCACCACGATCCACCACCCGATCACCGTGGACCGGCAGTTGGAGCTGGACGCGGCAGCCACCCGGCTCAAGCGGCTGTCGCTGCGCCGCTGGTACGCCTTCACCCGGATGCAGCGCCGGGTGGCCGCCCGGCTGGACCGGGTGATCACCGTCTCCGGCACCTCGCAGCGCGAGATCGCCGAGCACCTGGGCGCCGCGTCCGGCGCGATCTCGGTGGTGCCGATCGGCGCCGACACCCGGCTGTGGTCCCCCTCGGACGCGGTCGAGCGGGTGCCCGGCCGGATCGTCACCACCTCCAGCGCGGACGTCCCGCTGAAGGGCCTGGTGTTCCTGGTCGAGGCGCTCGCCAAGGTCCGCACCGAGCGGGACGCCCACCTGGTGGTGGTCGGCAAGCCGCAGAAGGAGGACGGGCCGGTGGCCGAGGCGGTGCGCCGGTTCGGGCTGGCGGAGCACATCGAGTTCCGCAGCGGACTGACCGACGAGGAACTGGTCGACCTCTACCGCTCGGCCGAGGTGGCCTGCGTCCCGTCCCTGTACGAGGGCTTCTCGCTGCCCGCCGCCGAGGCGATGGCCACCGGCACCCCGCTGGTGGCCACCACCGGCGGGGCGATCCCCGAGGTGGCCGGGCCGGACGGGGAGACCTGCCTGGCCGTACCGCCGGGGGAGGCGGACGCGCTGGCCGCCGCGCTCGGCCGGCTGCTGGACGACCCGCAGCTGCGGGCCGAGCTGGGCGCGGCCGGACGGGAGCGGGTGCTGGCCCGGTTCACCTGGGAGCGGGCCGCCGAGCTGACCGCCGAGGCCTACCGCGCGGCGATCGCCACCGGCGTGGGCGCCCGGGCCCGCTCCGGGCCCGGCTGGCGGTACGTGGCCTAGCCGCGGCGTCGGCCGCCCGGCAGGGTGCGCCGACGCGGACCGCCGCCCCGGGCGCGCGCCGCCCGACGAAGCGTGACGAAGCGTCAAGGACGCTTGGTAGCAATAGGAATGGGAGTCCTGCAGTGCTGACCGTCGATTTCTCGCGCTTCCCGCTCGCCCCCGGCGACCGGGTGCTCGACCTGGGCTGCGGCGGGGGCCGGCACGCGTTCGAGTGCTACCGCCGCGGCGCCAACGTGATCGCCCTCGACCAGAACGCCGAGGAGATCGCCGAGGTCAGGAAGTGGTTCGCGGCGATGGAGCAGGCCGGTGAGGCCCCCGAGGGCGCGTCGGCGGTCGCGATGGAGGGCAACGCGCTGGCGCTGCCGTTCGAGGACGAGTACTTCGACAAGATCATCATCTCCGAGGTGATGGAGCACATCCCGGACGACAAGGGCGTGCTCAACGAGATGTTCCGGGTCCTCAAGCCGGGCGGCCTGCTCGCCGTCACGGTGCCGCGCTGGCTGCCCGAGAAGATCTGCTGGGCGCTGTCCGACGAGTACCACGAGGTCGAGGGCGGCCACATCCGGATCTACCGGGGCGACGAGCTGCTCGGCAAGCTCAAGGACGCCGGCCTGGAGCCGTACGGCACCCACCACGCGCACGCGCTGCACTCGCCGTACTGGTGGATCAAGTGCGCGGTCGGCGTGAACAACGACAAGGCGCTGCCGGTCAAGGCCTACCACCAGCTGCTGGTCTGGGACATCGTCGGCACCCCGGTGATCAGCACCCTCACCAAGGCCGCCGAGCGCGCGCTCAACCCCGTCATCGGCAAGAGCTTCGTCGCGTACGCCTCCAAGCCGAACCGCGCCCCGGGCGGCGCGGCGTGACCGCCGCCGTCCCCGAGGTGCTGCTCCTCGACGGCGTGCTGGACGCCGAGCAGGCCGCCGCCACCGTGCGCAGCATCCTCGCCGAGCAGCGGCCGGACGGCGCCATACCGTGGTTCGCCGGGCACCACCTGGACCCGTGGGACCACACCGAGGCCGCGATGGCGCTCGACACGGCCGGCGAGCACGCCGCCGCCGAGGCCGCCTACCGCTGGCTCGCCGCCACCCAGAACCCGGACGGCTCCTGGTACGCCGCGTACACCGACGGCGTGGTCACCGACCGGGCCAAGGAGAGCAACTTCTGCGCCTACGTGGCGGTCGGCGTCTGGCACCACCACCTCAGCGCCGGCGACGACGCCTTCCTGGAGTGGATCTGGCCGGTGGTCCGGCGCGCCCTGGACTTCATCGTCTCGCTGCGGCTGCCCGGCGGCCCGATCGCCTGGCGGGTCGACGAGGACGGCGGCGCCACCGACGAGGCGCTGCTCACCGGTTCGTCCAGCATCCTGCACGCGCTGCGCTGCGGGCTGGCCATCGCCGACTACCTGGAGGAGCCGCAGCCCGACTGGGAGCTCGCGGCCGGCCGGCTGCGGCACGCCATCACCCACCACCCCGAGCGGTTCCTGGACAAGGACCGCTACTCGATGGACTGGTACTACCCGGTGCTCGGCACCGGCCTGCGCGGCGACGCCGCGGTGGCCCGGATCGAGCGGGACTGGGAGCGCTTCGTCGTCCCCGGCCTCGGCGTGCGCTGCGTCAGCGACCGCCCGTGGGTGACCGGCGGCGAGAGCGCCGAACTCGCCCTGGCGCTCTGGGCGATCGGGCAGTCCGACCGCGCGGTGGACATCCTGCGCTGGATCCAGAAGCACCTGCGGCACGAGGACGGCTCGTACTGGACCGGGTACGTCTTCGAGGACGACGCGATCTGGCCGGAGGAGCGCACCACCTGGACGGCCGGGGCGCTGCTGCTCGCGGTGGCCGCCCTCGGCGGGGACCCGGCGACGGTCGCGGTCTTCGGCGGGGACCAGCTGCCCGCCGGGCTGGTGGTCCAGGACTGCTGCTGAGCGGGGCGGCCCCGGACCGCCGCCGACCAGGGTGGTCCGGGGCCGTCGCCGAGCGGGGTGGGTGGTCCGGGGCCGCCGCCGAGCGGGGTGGGTGGTCCGGGGCCGCCGCCGAGCGGGGTGGGTGGTAAGGACCACCGCCGAACGTGGCGGGTGGTAAAGGACCCCCGCCCGAGCGCGGACACGCGGAAGGGGGCGGGACCGGTTCTCCGGTCCCGCCCCCTTCTCCGTCGTGCCGTCGGCCGCGTCCGGGACGTCAGCCGCGCTGCAGGCCGGTGGTGTCGTTCAGCAGGCCCTGGGTGCCGTCCGCCAGCTGGGCGACCAGCGCCGTGCCGCGCTGCTCGACGGCCAGGTACCAGGTGCCGGGCACGACCTCGCCGACCGGGGCACCGGCCGGGTTGTCCTTCGGGGCGAGCTGGCGCGGCGCCGGGACGGCGAACCAGTACGGCTGGAAGTCCGCCGCCGGGGCGGCCGCGGCCGGCTGCGGGGCCGGCGCGCCGGCGTCCTGCGGCTGACCGGGCTGGACCGGCTGACCGTGCTGCGGCTGGCCGCCGGCCGGGTAGCCGTAGCCGCCGGCCGGCTGGGCGCCGAACGCCGGGTCGTGGCCCTGCGCCGGGTAGCCGTACTGGCCGGGCTGACCGGGGGCACCCGGGTGGCCGGGCTGGCCCGGCACGGGGTAGCCGCCCTGGTAGGGCGCGGCCGGGCGGTCGGTGACCAGCGGGGCCTTCAGCGCGGGGACCAGCGGCCCGGCCGCGGCGGCACCGGCCAGCACGATCAGCGAGATGAAGCCGAGCCAGGCGCCGAAGCCGTGGCTCAGGCGGGAGCCGGAGGGGCCGCCGCCCAGCGCCCAGATCGCGGTCCACAGCGCCGCCACCGCGAAGGCGATGCCCCACTGGTCCAGCCGCAGGCCGAGCACCTGGCGGTTGGCGCCCGCCGGGCCCTGGAAGCGCTGCACCAGGATCAGCACGGCTGCGGCGATGCCCAGCAGGTAGATCGAGGGCAGGATGGGGAACAGCTGGGTGCTCCACGCGTTCTGCGAGGTGTCCCCGCAGTACGGACCGCTGCAGTCCACGGTCCAGTAGGGCAGGAAGGAGGCGATGAAGAGCAGGACGGCCGCGCCTGCGACGGCGGCGTCTCCCCTGGTGAGAGCGCGCAGATTCACTAACGTTCCCCTCGTTGACGTGTCGTGGACGGTGCTTCGTGCGGTCGGGCTGACCGGCCGAAACTCCCGAACGGACCAGAAGCCTAGGCCCAACCGTCCTGCCGGTGCACGGCGGGACCCGGGAATGGGGCGAAGTCGTTGCAAACCGCGCGGGCCGGGCGGAGCTCGTCCGCCGGGGTCTGCGGCTCGACTTCCGTACTGGGTCGTCGAGTTCTTATGGAGTCGTCAGGTACGCGGTCAGCGCGTCGGCGATCCCCTGGGCCGCCTGCCGGCGCCACTGAGGGTCCGTCATGCGCTTCGCGTCCGTCGAGTTGCGCATGTTACCGCACTCGATGAACACCTTGGGGACGGTCGACAGGTTGAGGCCGCCCAGGTCGGAGCGGGTGTCCAGGCCCTGGTCGGCGATGTAGTCGGCGTACGGCTCGCCGGTCGCGGTGCGGAAGTGATCGCGCAGCAGCAGGCCCAGCCGGTGCGAGGGTTCGACGATCGCGGTGGTGTTCGCCTTCCCGGCCACCACCGTGGCGGGCATGATCACGTGGAAGCCGCTGCCGCTCGCCGGGCCGCCGTCCGCGTGCACCGAGACCGCGACGTCGGCGTGCGCGTCCGCACCGGCCCGGGCGCGCTCGTCGATGCACGGGCCCCAGGGGCGGTCGCCGTCCTGCGTCAGCACCACCGTGGCGCCCCGGGCGGCCAGGATCTCGCGGGCCCGGCGGGAGACGTCCAGGGTGTACTCGGCCTCGGTGTAGCCGGCGTTGGTCTCCGTCCCGGTGGTGTCGCACTCCTTGCGGGCGTTGCCGATGTCCACCTGACGGTTGATCTCGGCGGAGTGCGCGGCGTTGCCGGGGTTGTGCCCGGGGTCGAGCAGGACGGTGCGGCCGGCCAGGCTGTTCGCCGCCGCGGCGGTCGGGGTGGGGGTGGCGCCGGCGGTCGGGGTGGGGGGCGCCGTCGGCGCGGGCGCGGACGTCCCGGCCGCCGGGGCGTCGGTGGTGGGCGGTGGGGCGACGGGCGGCAGCAGCGGGGAGGCGCCGGGGTCGGCGCCCGCGGGCGTGCCGGTGGCGCCCGCCGTGGCCGGGGCGGGGGAGACGGCGGTCGTGGCGCCGGCCGGGCCGGAGTGGTCCAGGGCCTGCCAGCCGAACCAGCCCGCCGTGCAGAGCGGTACGGCCGCGGCCACCACGGTGGCGACGCGCAGCGGGGCGGAGCGGCGGGGCGGTCGGGGGGCGGTGCCGGTCACGGGTGGATCAGATCCTGTCCTGGGTGCGCGGGGTCAGGCCGAAGCTGGTCGCGATCGGGTTCCACTTGGTCATGAAGTCCGTCTTCGCCTGGGTGGCCTGCGGGTTGAGTTCGTCCGCGTGCTTCTTGTCCTGGGTGGTCGGGGCCCGCCCGGAACAGCCCTGGGCGGCGACGGCGCGCGCCCAGGCCGCGTACGCCTTGTCGATGTCGGCGGACAACTGCCAGGCGGACTTCAGCGAGTTCACCGCCTCCGCCCCGCCCGGTACGTCCGAGACGCTCAGCTGGCCGAGCTTGGTCAGCAGCGTGGTGCGCTGGGTGGCACCGCTGTCGAACACCTGTGCCGCGCTCTCGATGTCGGCCTTCGACGGGCAGCTGCTCACCTTGGCGACGGCGCTGCCGATCGGGGCCTTGGCGTTCTCGCCCTCGCTCAGCAGGCCGTCCAGCGCCTGCGCCTGGGCCTGGGCGTTGGGCCCGGCCCCGGTCGCCGTCGGCGACGGCGTGGCGGTGGGCGAGGCCGGGGCGCTCGCGGCGCCGCTCGGCGCGGTGTCCGTACCGGTGGGCGCGGGCGGCGGAGCGCCGGAGCCGTTCGCCGGGGTGCCGGCGGGGGCCGGCGCGGCCTGACCGTCCTTGGCACCGCCGTCCCTGGCGGCGAACACGAGGCCGCCGCCGATCGCCAGCACCAGCAGCAGCGCGAAGCCGATCAGCAGCGGGGCCTTGCGGTTGGCGGGGCGGTCCTCGTCGTCGCCGTCGGCGGTGGTGTAGGCGGAGGGGTAGTCGGCGGGGTGGCCGGCCGGGTGCTCCGGTCCGCCGCCGTACGGGGCCTGCGGCGGGGCGGCGGGCGGCTGGGGGTAGCCGTAGCCCTGGGACGGCTGCTGCTGCGGGGCCGGGAAGGGCGGGGCCTGGAACGGCTGGGTCGGGTGCTGCGGAGCCTGCGGCTGGGCGGTCGCGTGCGCGGGGAACGGCGAGGCCGCGGGCGGGGCGGCCGGGGGAGGCGTCGCGCCGCGGGGGATCGGCGCGGTCGGCGGGTCGTAGCCGGGCGCGGTGGCCAGGTACGGGCGGGCGCCCGGCGGCGGGCCCTGGTCGCCGAGCCCACCGGGCGGGGGTGGTGGGGCGACCATGCCGAGACGGGGGTCGACGGGTGCCTGCGGTGCGGCGGGCGGCTGGGGGCTCGCGGCCGTCTCGGGGGCGGGTCCGTCCCCGGCCGGGCGCTGCGGGTTGCGCACCCAGCCACCGGCACCGCCGCGCGCCGTGGGGTCCCAGACCGCCGGAGCGGTGTTCTGCTGGTCCGTCATGTCGCTGCTGGCCCCCACCGTCCGCCGATGCTCTGCCTGGTGCTGCGCGGCCACCGTACCGTTCGGTCCCCCGACCGACAGCCCCGGCACGACGTTAGAGCATCGGCACCGGGCGGTGGGGCGGCTCGGCGGATCCGTGCGGTCCGGTTCCTCGGCGGGGTCTGGCCGGGGCGGTTCGGGCGTCCGGCGGGCGGGTGCGGGGCGCGGGGATCAGGGGACGGGGAGAGTGGGCGGGGCTCAGCGGGTGGAGCGGCGCAGGACGCGCAGGGAGCCGGTCACCGAGACCTCCTCGAAGCCCTCGGCGAGCGCCCGCAGGTACACCCGGTACGGGGCCTGGCCGCCGTCCGCCGGGTCCGGGAAGACGTCGTGCACCACCAGCAGGCCCTCCGGCGCCAGGTGCGGCACCCAGCCCTCGTAGTCGCCGGTCGCGTGCTCGTCGGTGTGCCCGCCGTCGATGAACACCAGGCCGAGCGGACGCCCCCACAGCGCGGCGATCCGCGGCGAGCGGCCGACCAGCGCCACCACGTGCTCCTCCAGCCCGGCGGCGTGCAGGGTGCGGCGGAAGCGGGGCAGGGTGTCCATCAGGCCGACCTCCGGGTCGACCAGGGAGGTGTCGTGGTACTCCCAGCCGGGCTGCTGCTCCTCCGAGCCGCGGTGGTGGTCCACGGTCAGCGCGACCGTCCCGGTCTCCCGGGCCGCCGCCGCCAGCAGGATCGCCGAGCGGCCGCAGTAGGTGCCGATCTCCAGCACGGGCAGGCCGGTGCCGCGGGCCGCCGTCACCGCGGCCGCGTACAGGGCGAGCCCCTCGTCCACCGGCATGAACCCGGTGGCCGCCTCGAACGCCGCCAGCACCTCGGGCGCCGGGCGGGCGCTCTGCAGCAGGTCGGACATGCGGTGCTCCTCGGGGTCGGGCCGGACCGGGCCGCAGCGGGCCGGCCGGGTCGAGTGTCGTGGACGGACGTGCTGGGACCCTACTCGACGGTAGTGGCGGGAGGCGCGGGTGGCCCCGGGAGACCGGGAGCATCAGGGCGGACCGGGCTGCGGGCCCGGTGCCGTGCCGGGTGGAACCCGTTCTCCTGGCGTGCGGAGACCGTGCCAGAATCGGCCCCGTCCGAGGATCCACTCCGCGTCACACGATGCCCCCGGGGAGCAGCACCATGCGCGCAGCCATCCTGCACGAGACCGGCCAGGCGACCCTCGACGTCCGCTCGGACGTGACCGCGGTCGGCTTCGGGAGCGGCAGCGTCCGGGTCCGGATGCGCGCCGCCAGTCTCTGCCACTCCGACCTCTCCGCGATGAGCGGCGTCCTGCCCCAGCCCGCTCCGTTCGTCCCCGGCCACGAAGGGGCCGGGGACGTGGTCGAGGTCGGCGAGGACGTGACCGGCTTCGCCGTCGGCGACCGCGTGGTGCTCTGCTGGATGGCCCCCTGCGGGCACTGCGACCACTGCGTACGGGGCCGCGGACACCTCTGCGTCGCCAGCCTCCGCCGGCTCGGCGCCCCCGGCTTCCGGATCGAGGAGGGCGGAGTGACCGCCTCCGGCTTCTACGGCACCGGTGCCTTCGCCGAGGAGGTGGTGGTCCCCGCCGACGCCCTCATCCCGGTGCCCGCCGACCTCCCGTACGAGGTCGCCGCGCTGATCGGCTGCGGCGTCACCACCGGCGTGGGCGCCGCCGTCAACACCGCCGAGGTCGAGCCCGGTGCCTCCGTCGCCGTGATCGGCGCGGGCGGCGTCGGCATCGCCACCGTGCAGGGCGCCCGGGTCTGCGGCGCCGGCCGGATCACCGTCGTCGACCCGGTCGCCTCCCGCCGTGAGCGCGCCCTCGCCTTCGGCGCCACCGACGCGATCGCCCCCGAGGACCTGAAGGCCGTCGCCAGGAAGCTGCCCGGCGGCGGCTTCGACTACGTCTTCGAGGCCGTCGGGCGCGCCGCCACCGTCCGGGCCGGCTACGACGCGGCCCGCCGCGGCGGAGCCGTGGTCGTCATCGGCGCGGGCGCGCAGGACGACCTCGCGCAGTTCACCATGGGCGAGCTGTTCTTCAACGAGAAGCGCCTGCTGCCCTCGCTCTACGGCGGGGCGACGGTCGGCCGCACGGTCGCCCTCGTCGTGGACCTCTGGCGGGCCGGGCGGATCGACCTCGACGGCATGATCACCCACCGGGTGGGCCTGGCGGACGTCAACGACGCGATCGCGCAGATGCGCAGCGGCGAGGCGCTGCGGACCGTCGTGACGATGGGCTGAGGGCCGGCCCGGCGCCCCGGGCGGCGACGCCGAGGGCCCGCCGGGGGAGTGCTGCTCCCCTCGGCGGGCCCTCGTGCGCGTGCGCGACGTCCGCGGTGTTCGCGCGGTCGGATCAGCCCTGCGCCGCGGCCGCGCGGTGGCGGCCGTGCGGGTCGGCTTCCGGGCTGTCGTCGGCGGCGGACCGGCCGCGGTGACGGCCGTGCGCGCTGTCCCCGGCCGTCTTCTCGTCGGCGTCGGTCCCGGTGAGCGCCGGTCCGGTGGTGTCGGTGAGGGTGTCGGACATGAGAAATCGTCTTTTCCGTGCGGAGGGTGCAGGTCATCGGCGCCCGTCCGGCACCGGTGGCGCTCGGCTGGGTCCCCGATCGGGCGCTCGGTACGCGCCCGTAGCCGGTGATCGCGGCCCGTGCCCCGGCCACCCTAACGGCCGGAACGGACGAGATCCTATCGAGATCATGATGCGAGCCCGGCGCCGGTCCGGGGCACGAACGGCGCGGCCGGCGCGGGCGGTACGGACAGGACGAACGGTACGGACGGCGCGGGATCGACGGAACCGATGCGGTCGGCGGTGACCGCCGTCCTCCCCGGGCGGCCGGCGAAGGCCCGTTGCTCCGCTCCACCCGCTCCACCCGGTCCTCCGCCGACGGCGTCCGGGTGACGGGCGCCCGGACCGGCGCGGGCGAGCGGTCCGTCCGCACCGGCGCCGACAACTGACCTCCGCCTGCCGGGATTTCACCCGGACCGAGGAGCAGGGCCACCCGTGGCGGCGCGAGCCCGCAACCGAACGAGGCGGGTGCCGTCCCCGCCTGTCCGGACAGGCGGGGACGGCACCGGATGGCTACCGCCCGATCGGCCGTCGGCCGAGCCGGTGGCTCGGCTGCCGGAGGCTCAGCTGACCGTGAAGAGCAGGCAGGTCAGGATGAGACAGGTGTACTGGCAGCCGTTGCCGTGGCCGGTCAGCTCGACGGACTCGGTCTCCGGCAGGTCCTGCAGCGCCGCGAGGTCGGTCTCGAAGTCCACCGTGTGCTCCATGGTCGGTTCCTCCCCTTGAGGTCGCGCCCGCCGCGATCTGCGGGCGGGCGCCGGGTTTCGCACCCCGGGCGGCCTCCGTCCACCGCCTCGGGGTTGGTGCCCCGGGCCGCGTCGGCCCGGGAGTCTGGGAAAGGTGCGGCGGGCGCTCGGCCCGCCCGGGCGGTGCCTGCCGCCGGTGGGCCGCTCGGCCCGGCGTCCGCGGGGACGCGGGGACGCCGGGCGGCTCAGCCCGGCCGGCCGGTGCGCAGGAACGCGGCCAGCAGTTCGTGGAGGACGGCGGCGCCCTCCTCGGCGAGCACCTCGTGGCCGGACCCGGCCGCCTCGACGTAACGGAAGTCCTCGCCCTCGATCCGGCCGATCCGCAGCAACTCGTGCCGCAGCGAACGGGATTGGCTGACCGGTACGACCTCGTCCCGGTTGCCGTGCACCACCAGCAGCGGCGCGCTGAGCCGGTGCGCCAGCTGCAGGACGTCGCGCGGCCCGCGGGCGTCGGCGATCGGTTCGCCGCCGCCCAGCCGGGTGGTCAACGCCCTGACGGGGGGCGCCGCTTCGGCCAGCAGCCGGGCCCCCGACAGGAAGGGGGCGACCACCGCGCAGCGGGCGACCTGGTCGGCCGGCGCGTGCGCGGCCGCGAGCAGGGCCAGGAACGCGCCGTAGCTGACCCCGAAGAGCGCGGGCGGCTCCAGGCCGAGCGCCGCCCGCTGCCCGGCGATGCCGTCCAGCAGGTAGAGCACGTCGTCCAGGTCGGGCCCGCCCCAGGCGCCGCGGATGGCCAGGGCGTGCGCCACGCCGTAGCCGGTGGAGCCGCGCTGGTTGGGCGCGACCACGGCCAGCCCCTCGGTGGCCATCCGCTGCAGGGTGGGGTCGAACTCCAGTCGCCAGGCGTCGGCCGGGCCGCCGTGCAGCGCCAGTACCAGGTGCGGGCTGCTCAGCCAGGCGTCGCCGCCGTACACCACCGCTTCCAACGGGCCGGCCGGGCCCGCGAGTTCGAGGCTCTGGGCGGACTTCCAGCGGCCGCCCTCGCCGGGCGGGGTGCTGCCGTCCAGCCGCCAGCCGGACGGCGGGGTCCGGACCGGGCGCACCCCGCCGGGGTGCCAGGGCAGGACGGTGTCCCGCCAGGGACCGGGCAGTCCGGAGGAGAGCGGCGCGAGTTGGAGCGGCAGGGGCATCGGGGCCGCCTCGGCCGGCAGCGGGCCGTGCGCCAGCAGCGCGTCCACGTCCAGGGTGGCCAGCGCCGCCGGGTGGTCGGGCGAGGAGTAGGGCATCCGCAGGCCGGCGGCGTCCCAGTGCCCGACCGCGCCGAGGCGTCCGGGCGGCACCGGCAGCGGGTCCAGCCGCCCGGCGGCCGGCCGCCACAGGGCGAGCGCCGACCCGGCGCCGTGGTCGATCTGCACCGCGACCCGGGGGCCGTCGGCCGCCTGCCGCAGCGCGACCGGCCGCAGGAACATGCCCGCGACGTGCAGGCACTCCGGGAACCGCAGCGGCTCGCCGCCGCCGAGGACGCCCCAGCCGAGCCGGTCGGTGCCGGGCGCGTCGCTGCGCACCATGGCGAACCGGCTGTCCGGGTCGAAGAGCACCAGGCGGTCGTTGCTGTGCTCGCCGATCTCCAGCAGCGGGGTGGCGGTGCCGCTGCGCAGGTCGAGCACCACGCTGCGGACCAGGCCCGCGGTCACCCGGTCCAGGGCGAGCAGGGCGCCCGCGCGGTCCAGCCAGGCCCCGCCGCCGTGCAGGCCGGGGATCTCGGCGACCCGTTCGGGCTCGCTGCCGTCCGTCCGGACCAGCCAGGCGGTGGTCGCCGGGCGGGTGTCGGTGCCGAGCGCGACCGCCACCGGGGTCCGGGGGCCCGCGCCCTCCGGCACCGGGAGCGGCAGCAGGCGCAGTCCGGGCATCCGCAGGGAGCCCAACGGCTGCTCCGCGGCCGCGGTTTCGCCGTGCGGGGCGGACGACTCGGGCACGCCGTACAGCCCGTTCGCGCCGCCGACGCCGTACAGCCCGCCCGTGCCACCCCCGCCGCCCGATCCGTACGGCCCGGGCAGGAGGCGGACCAGGTCGTGCCGCTCGCCGTCGTGCCGGCAGACCAGCACCGAGCCGTCCGGCAGCGCGACCAGCTGCGAGCGCAGGCTCTCCGAGCGGTTGCCGGACAGCGGCAGCGCGAGCGGCACGGCCGGGGCGCCGTCCTGCGGCAGCCGCCAACTCTCCACGTACCAGCCGCTGTCGGCGGAGGCGGCCAGGCAGGCGGCGTGGCCGCCGTCGGCGGCGAAGGTGAAGCTGAGCCGGCGCAGCGCCTGCGGCACGGTCCGGGTGGCCACGTTCACGACCCGTTCACCCCGCTCGACGGGGGAGGCAGACGGCGGACCGAGGGCGGGAGCGGGTCCAGCCAGAGCCGGGGGCCGCCGTGGCGCAGCCGCAGCAGGAAGGCCAGCGGGCCTGCCGTGCCGGTGCCGTAGGCGGGGGCGCAGCCGGTGCCGGTCTCGTCCGGGAGGACCAGGAGTCCGTCGCGCAGGGCCGCGCGGGCGGCGAGGAGCGCGGCCAACTGCTCGGCGCCGGAGCGGAATCCGGGATCGCCGGTGGCCTCGGCGAGGTCCAGCAGGTACTCGCCGTCGCCGGCCAGTCCGTGGCAGGCGCTCGCCCCGCCGTGCCAGCGGCCGGCCAGCACGGCCCGGCCGGCCGCGCGGGCCAGGTCGAGCGCTTCGGTGTCGCCGGTGGCGCGCCAGAGCCGCAGCAGGAAGCTGCCGGCGCCGGAGGAGCCGCTGCACCAGTGCGCGAGCCGGATGTGCTCCGGATCGCCCGCGCTCTGCGGCCACCAGGCGGTGGGGCCGCCCGGGTGTGCGGCACCCCACCGTACGGTCGCGGCGAGCGTGTGCCCGGCCTCGGCGGCGCCGGCGAGCAGGGCGCGGTCGCCGGTGGCCCCGGCGGTGGCCAGGAGGAAGGCGCCCACCCCGGCCACACCGTGGGCGAAGCCGAGGTGGGTGATCCCGGCGAGCGCCGAGTCGAAGTCCTGCGGCACCGGCCAGACGGTCCCGTACGGCTCGCGGCGGGCGGCGGCGAGCAGGGCGCGGGCGCCGTGCGCGGCCCGTTCGAGGAACTCCGTGCCGGCGAAGTCGTCCGCGGCGAAGCGGAGCCGGGTGAACCCGGCGCCGGCCGCGCCGTGGCACACGTCGGGGTTGGGCCACCGGACGGCGATCCGGCGGGCGAGCCCGGCGGCCCGGTCGGCCAGTGCGGCGTCGCCCAGCGCGCGGGCGGCGTCCAGCAGGGCCCAGGCCGTCCCCGACCGTCCGAAGTGCAGTCCGGGCAGCACCACCGGTTCGGCGGCGACGCGCCGCTCGATCCAGTCGGCGGCGGTCCGGGCGGTGCGCGCGGCCCGCGCCCGCACCTCGTCGGGCAGCCGCTCGGCGGTGACCGCCCGGGCCAGCACGGCCAGCACCCCGGCGGCGCCGTGCTGCACGTTGCACGGATCGGTCCGTTCGCCGGCGGGCACCACCGGCCACAGCCGGTCCCGCCGCTCCGGCGTGGCGGTGGCGGCGACGTGCCGCAGGCCGTCGTGCAGCAGGCGGTCGAGCGGCGGGCGGTCGACGGGCGGGGCGGCGTCGCCCGGGGTGGCCGGTCGGGGGGCCTGCGGTCGGCCGGCCTGCGGTCGCGCGGTCCCCGGGGGTGCGGGCTCCACGTCCGCGCCCCGGTGGGCGGGGACGTGCCAGAGGGGGGTGACGACGGCGGGTCGCGCGGCGCCGCGGGGCGGCGCCGCGTCCGCCCGCAGGGCCTCCCGCACCCGGGCGATCGCCCACCGCCGCTCGGGTGCCTCGGCGCGGAGCCCGAGTATCGCCGGTGCCAGCCGGGCCGCCGTCGTCCCGTACCGCGCCGCGAGGGCGAGCCAGCGGCCGAGGCGCTCGGCGACCGGGCGGGCCCGTGGGAGGTCCTCGGGCAGCAGCGGGTCATGGCCGGTGGCCAGCAGGAAGAACAGGCCGCCGAGGGCGTACAGGTCGACGGCCGGGTCGGCGAGGCAGGTGCCCGCGGCGGCGAGCCGGCCCGGCCCGTGTTCGGGGGCGCGGTAGCCGGGGGTGCCGGCCGATCCGGCGGACCGGCCGGCCTCGGCGGCGAGTTCGAGGTCGACCAGCCGCAGGGTGCCGTCCGGGCGGACCATGACGTTGCCGGGGGAGAGGTCGCGCAGCACCAGCCCCTGGGCGTGCACCCGCTCGACCAGGTCGAGGAGGGCGTGCGCGAGCGGTCCGGCCTCGGCCCAGTCGACGTCGGGGTGGCCGTCGCGCCGCAGCCGGGCGGCGACCCAGCTGCTGAGCGGCTGTCCGGCGATTCGTTCCTGCACCAGGAAGACGGAGTCGTCCTGTTCGATCACATCGAGGGCGCGCGGCGCCAGGTCCTGTCCGCTCAGCCGGTCGAGCAGCGCGGCCTCGTGGCGCAGCGCGTCCCGGGCGTCGGTGCCGGCCCGGTCGACCTCGATGTGCGCCCGGGCCTGCTTGACCACGACCTCGGCGCCGCTCGACGCCTCCCGCCCGAGGAACACCCCGCCCTTGGCGCCGTGCCGCACGGCGGCGGTCACCGCGTACCGTCCGGCCAGCAGCACCCCACCCTTCCGCCGCCCCGAAGCCGAAGCAGACACCGGGGCCGAAGTGGAGGCCGAAACCGAAGCCGGGGCCGACTCCCCGCCCGCGCCCGTGACCGCAGCGGAGCCCGCACCGGGGGCCGACCCCACCCCGCCCCGCAGCGGATCCCGCGCCCACCCCGGCGCCCGGTACGACCCCCCGCGCAGGTCCTCGGCCCGCTCCCCGCCGGGCCCGCGCAGCACCGACCGGTACTCCCCGTCGTTGCCCAGCTCCGCCGGCAGCGCGAACGCGCCGTACCGGTAGTGCACCCGGCTCCCGGGCCGGTACGGCCGGTCGGAGAGCACCACCGGCCCCGGCAGTCCGGCGGTGGCCCGGTCGAGCTCGGCCGCCAGCCGCTGGAACTGCGCGTCGTCCAGCGGATAGACGGTGATGAACTTGCCTGCCGAACCGCGGTCGCTGTTGCGGGAGTTGAGTTCCCGCAGCCGTTCCTGCGCGGCGGCGAACTTGAAGCTGCACGGGTCCTCCGCGAGCACCCGGACGACGGCCGAGAGCACCTCCTCGCCCACCACCGACGCCGCGCTCACGTGGAGCTTCCACCCCTGTGCGGGCGGGGTCGAGGACGCGGACGGCCTGGCCGTGCACCAGAAACCACCGACGGTGACGTCCCAGTCACCGCGGCCTCCCCGGTCGCCGGCGCCGGCCAGGGCCGCCCGCGTCGTCTCCGGCCACGAACCGGCCGCATCCGGTCCGCGCCCCACCGATCCCCTGTCCCCGGCCGTACGCAGCGATGTGCCCGCCCCCATCCGCCACCACATCCCTTCGTCCCGGCCGCCGCCTCCGGGTGCCCGCTGCTCGGGCACCCCGGCCTCCGGCCCGGCCTGATCGGTTTCCTGTCGCGCCCCGCCCCGGGGGCCCGGACCGCTCCGGTCCGGCGGGCCGCGCCCACGCCGTGCCGCCCGTACACGGGGCTACTGGCGGGGCAACTCCCGTTCGCAGGACTGAAGTTAGTTTCGAGAAAACCGAAGCCTCAACGCCGGGCCGGTCACTTCACTCGTAAGGGTGATCCAAGCGCGGTTTCGAATTCGTACGAGAACCCTGCTGTGAGTAACGGGCGCCGGGCGCACCGGAGCGCGCGGCCCGCGCGGGCCGCCCCGCACGCCTCCGCCGCAGGTTGACGCGCATCCGTACGCCCGCGGCACCCCCGTCCGAACGGCCGCGCCGGGTCGCGGCGGGCCGCACCGACCGCTGCGCCGACCCGTGCGGCGAACGGCCGAGGCCCGACCGCCCCCGCGCGCACGGTAGTCTCGACAGGTGCCGAAACTGTCCGACGTCATCACCGCGCTCGAAGAGGTCTACCCCCCGCAGTGGGCGGAGTCCTGGGACGCCGTCGGCCTGGTCTGCGGAGACCCTCAGGCCGAGGTCGACCGCGTGCTCTTCGCCGTCGACCCCGTGCAGGCGGTCGTCGAGGAGGCCGTGGAGTGGGGCGCCGACCTGGTGGTCACCCACCACCCCCTCTACCTGCGCGGCACCACCAGCGTGGCGGCCACCACCTTCAAGGGCCGGGTGGTGCACACGCTGATCACCCACGGCATCGCCCTGCACGTCGCCCACACCAACGCCGACCACGCCGACCCGGGCGTCTCGGACGCGCTCGCCGAGGCCGTGGGCCTGCGGGTGACCGGTCCGCTCGTACCGGACCCGACCGACCCGCTGGGCCGCCGCGGCAGCGGCCGGATCGGCCTGCTGGAGCCCCCGCTGACGCTGTCCGCGTTCGCCGCGCAGGTCGCCGCGGGTCTGCCGGCCACCGCCGCCGGCGTCCGCGTCGCGGGCGACCCGAACCGGCTGGTCAGCCGGGTCGCGGTGTGCGGCGGCTCGGGCGACAGCTTCTTCGCCGACGTCCGGGCGGCCGGCGTGGACGCCTACGTGACCGCCGACCTGCGCCACCACCCGGCCTCCGAGGCCGCCGAGGCGGCGCCCGTCGCGCTGATCGACGCCGCCCACTGGGCCACCGAGTGGCCCTGGCTCGGCCTGGCCGAGCGCGCCCTGCAGTCCGCCGCCGACAAGCGCGGCTGGACCGTGGAGACCAAGGTCTCCCACCGGGTCACCGACCCGTGGACGGCGCACGCCCCCATGTCCTTCACCGCCTGACCCGATTCACAGGAGCTCTCCGCTTGAACGCCGCGCCCGCCGACCAGAACCGCCTGCTCGACCTCCAGGCCATCGACTCGAAGCTCGACCAGCTGGCCCACCGGCGCCGGACGCTGCCCGAGCACGCCGAGATCGACCGGGTCTCCGCCGACCACACCGCGCTCAAGGACCTCGTCGTCGCCGCCGAGGCCCAGAAGGGCGACACCGCCCGGGAGCTGGCCAAGGCCGAGCAGGACGTCGAGCAGGTCGTCACCCGTGCCGCCCGCAACCAGCAGCGCCTGGACTCCGGCGCGATCACCTCGCCGAAGGACCTGGAGAACCTCCAGCACGAGATCGGCTCGCTCGCCAAGCGCCAGGCCGACCTCGAGGAGGTCGTGCTGGAGATCATGGAGCGCCAGGAGAGCGCCAACACCCGGGTCGAGGAGCTGTCCGCCCGCCTGGAGCACTCCACCGTCGTCCTCACCGAGGCCGAGGGCCGCCGCGACGCCGCCTTCGCCGAGATCGACGCCGAGGCCGAGAAGGTCAAGCGCGACCGCGAGGCCGTCGCCGCCGTCATCCCGGCCGACCTGCTGAAGCTCTACACCAAGCTGCGCGAGACGCAGGGCGGCGTCGGCGCGGCCCGCCTCTACCAGCGCCGCTGCGAGGGCTGCCGCACCGAGTTCTCGATCACCGAGCTGAACGCCATCAAGGCCGAGCCGGCCGACAAGGTGGTCCGCTGCGAGAACTGCTCGCGGATCCTGGTCCGCACCGCCGACTCGGGCGTCTGAGCCGGTGGCGGCGCGCTTCATCGTCGAGGCGGACGGCGGGTCCCGGGGCAACCCGGGGCCGGCCGGCTACGGCGCGGTGGTCCGTGACGGGGACACCGGGCAGATCGTCGCCGAGGCCGCCGCGTTCATCGGCCACGCCACCAACAACGTGGCCGAGTACCAGGGGCTGATCGCCGGGCTCAAGGCGGCCCGCGGGCTCGACCCGGACGCCTCGGTGGACGTCCGGATGGACTCCAAGCTGGTGGTCGAGCAGATGTCCGGGCGCTGGAAGATCAAGCACCCCGACATGCAGCCGCTGGCCGCCGAGGCGCGGACCGTCTTCCCGCGCGGCCGGGTCACGTACACCTGGATCCCGCGCGAGCGGAACAAGGACGCCGACCGGCTGGCCAACGAGGCGATGGACGCGGGCAAGGCCGGGCGCCAGTGGGAGCCCAAGCCGAAGGTCCCGGCCTCCGCATCCGCCGCCTCCGCATCCGCCGCCTCCGCATCCGCCGTCGACGAGCCGCCGCTGCGGACGCCCGCCCCCAAGGCCGGCTGGGCCGCCCCCGCCGACCTCGGCACCCCGACCACCTTCGTCCTGCTGCGCCACGGCGAGACCCCGCTCACCCCGGAGAAGCGCTTCTCCGGCAGCGGCGGCAGCGACCCGGAACTCTCCGACAAGGGCCGCTGGCAGGCCGAGCGGGCCGCCGAGGCGCTCGCCGCGCGCGGCAGCATCCAGGCCGTGGTCGCCTCCCCGATGCGCCGCACCCGGCAGACCGCCGAGACCGTCGCCGCCCGGCTCGGCCTGGAGGTCCGGTACGAGGACGGGCTGCGCGAGGTCGACTTCGGCGACTGGGAGGGGCTGACCTTCGCCGAGGTGCAGGAGCGCCACCCGGAGGACCTGGCGGCCTGGCTCGGCTCCGCCAAGGCCAAGCCGACCGGCAGCACCGAGAGCTTCACCACCCTCACCCACCGGGCGGGCGTCGCCCGGGACAAGATCATCGCCCGCTACGCGGGGAAGACCGTGCTGGTCGTCTCGCACGTCAGCCCGATCAAGACGCTGGTCCGGCTGGCCCTCGGCGCCCCGCCGGACTCGATGTACCGGATGGAGCTGAGCGCCGCCTCGATCTGCGCCGTCCAGTACTACGCGGACGGCAACGCCTCGCTGCGGCTGCTCAACGACACCTCGCACCTGCGCTGACCGGCCCCGGGGTGCCGCTCAGTGCACCTCGGTGACCACCACGTCCAGCTGCCACGGCTTGCGTGCCGTGCCCTCGGCGGCGAGCTCCACGCGGTGGCCCAGCTCCAGCAGCGCGTCCATCAGCTCGCCGGGGGTCTTCGGCTCGGCCCCGGCGACCAGCAGGTCCCGGACGAGCCGGCCCTTGGTCGCCTTGTTGAAGTGGCTGACCACGGTGCGCTTGCCGTTCCGCTCCTGCAGCACCCGGACGGTCGCCGTCCGGGAGGCCACCTCGCCGGCCGGCTTCCAGGCCGCCGCGTACGCGGAGCTGCGCAGGTCCAGCACCAGCCCGTCCGCCACCTCGGGGAGCACGGCGGTCATCGCCCTCCGCCAGTACGCCCCGAGCGCCCCCAACCCGGGCAGCTTGACGCCCATCGAGCAGCGGTAGGAGGGGATCCGGTCGGAGACCCGCACCGCGCCCCACAGGCCGGAGAACACCAGCAGCGAGCGCTCGGCCCGGCCGTGGGCGGCGGGGTCCAGGGTGGCCAGGCCGAGGTTGTCGAACAGCACCCCGGTGTACACCTCGCCCGCCGGACGGGCACCGGCGGTCGGCAGGCCCGCGTTCTTGGCGATCTCGCCGCGCAGCCCCGGGGAGAGGCCCAGCACCTCGGCGGCGGTGTCCTCGTCACCCCGGCAGAGGCCGACCAGCGCGTCCAGCACCGCCCCGCGCGCCGCCGTCAGCCCGGGCAGCGACAGCCGGTCCAGCGCCACCGGCCCGCCGTCCCCGGACCCGGCCTTGCCCTCCGAGGGCGGCAACAGCACCAGCACAGCGGACTCCTCAACAGTTTGTGGCGGACGAACCCCGCCACCCTACTGCGGCCGCTCCGGCCCCCAACGCCAGGCAGAGGGGCGAGTAGTACCGGCGGTCCAGCCGCCGGAACCGCTCCGAGCGCTCGATCACCCCGCCGAACAGCGCCAACCCGCCCACTCCGCGCGCCAGCATCACCCCGGCCACCGTCCGCACCCCGGCCCGCCGCAACCGTTCCGGCCCCACCCCCGGGAGCACCCCGGCCTCCGACCCCACCAGGTACGCGGCCGTTCCGAGCAGCCCGGCCACCCTGACGCAGGCCGCCGCCGACGGCACCCCCTCGCCCGCCCCCACCACGGCGTCCGCGAACTCCTCCGGCGTCCTCAACGGCCACGGCGTCACCGCCCACAGCACGTGCAGCGCCCCGGTCGCCGCCAAGGCCCCCGCCACCACGGTTCCGACCGCCCGCACCCCACCACTCGTCACCGAACCTCCTCCGCCCCGGGCCACGTGCTCCACCGTACGAGCCCTTACACCCGCCCCCGCCGGGAGCGCCCGACCTCCCCGCCCCCGCCGGGCGGCGCGCGGTCGCCGCCGATCCGTCCCCATCCGCACTGATCCGCCCTGATCCGTACCGATCCGCGCCGATCCGGGGCGGCACGCCGAGCCTCCGTCCGGAATCACCCGATTCGCCCTACGCTGCCTCCATGCCTCGCCGAAAACTGCACGTCAAGGCCGCCGACTCGGCCCGGATCAACACCGAGCTGACCGAACTCCGCGCCCGCCTGGAGATCCACACCGAGTGGCCGGAGGCGGTGCTGGCCGAGGCGGAGGAGGCGGCCGAGCGCCCCCGGCTGCCCGAGTACGACGCCACCGACCTGCCGCTGTTCACGGTCGACCCGCCCGGCTCGCGCGACCTCGACCAAGCCATGCACCTCGCCCACCGCGCCGGCGGCGGCTACCGGGTGTTCTACGCGATCGCCGACGTCGCCGCCTTCGTCCGCCCGGGCGGTGCGATCGACGCCGAGGCGCGCCGCCGGGTCGAGACCCTGTACTTCCCGGACCACCGGATCCCGCTGCACCCGGCCCGGATCTCCGAGGACGCCGCCAGCCTGCTGCCGGGCGAGCCCCGGCCCGCCCTGCTCTGGCAGCTGGACCTGGACGCCGACGGCGCCGTGGTCCTCGCCGACCTGCGCCGCGCCCTGGTCCGCTCGCACCGCCGCCTGGACTACGCCGCCGTCGAGCGCGCGGTGGACCTCGGCGGCGCCGACGAGCAGCTCGCCCTGCTCGCCACCGTCGGCCGGCTGCGCGAGGAGCAGGAGCGCGCCAGGGGCGGGATCAGCCTGCCGGTGCCCGAGCAGGAGGTCGAGGAGACCCTGCACGGGTACGTCCTCGGCTTCCGCGCGCCCGGCCCCGCCGACGGCTGGAACGCCCAGATCTCGCTGCTCACCGGGATGGCCGCGGCCGAGCTGATGCTGGACGCCGGCGTCGGCCTGCTGCGCACCCTGCCCGCCGCGCCGGCCGGTGCCTACGAGCGGCTGCGCCGGATCGCCGTCGCGCTGGACGTCGACTGGCCGCAGGCGCTCCCGTACCCGGAGCTGATCCGCTCGCTGGACCCGGACGTGCCGCTGAACGCGGCCTTCCTCAACGCCTGCACGGGCCTGCTGCGCGGCGCCGGGTACCACGCCTTCGACGAGTCCCGCGGCCTGGCGGCGCCCGCCGCGCCGGACCACGCCGCGCTCGCCGCCCCGTACGCGCACTGCACCGCGCCGCTGCGCCGGCTCGGCGACCGCTTCGCGCAGGAGGTGTGCGCGGCGGTGGCGGCGGGGGAGGACGTGCCGGACTGGGCGCGCGAGGCGCTGCCGGAGCTGCCGGCGCTGATGGCGAGCGGGGACCGCCGGGCCGGCGAGGTCGAGCGCGCCTGCGTGGACCTGGTGGAGGCGGAGCTGCTGGCGGGCCGGGAGGGCGAGGACTTCTCCGCCGTGGTCATCGACGTGGACGAGAAGCGGCCCGCCTCCGGCACCGTCCAGCTGCGCGACCCGGCGGTCCGGGCACGCTGCGACGCCGGGGGCGGGACGGCCGGGGGGACGGGCGGCGCCGCGGATGGCGCGGCCGTCGGCCGACTGCCGCTCGGCCAGGTGATCGACGTCCGGCTGACGAAGGCCGACCCGGCCACCCGGACGGTCCGCTTCGCCGCCGTCTGATCCGCGCCCGACCGCCCGCCTCCGCGCCACCCACGGCCGCGCCGACCGCCCGCCTCCGCGCCACGCACGGCCGCGCCGCCCGCCCGCCGACCGGTCGCCACCCGTACGGTCCGCCCCTCTCCCCGCCCGCGCGCCGTGATGGGAGGATCGGTCCGTGTCCGAAGCCCTGTCCCTCCCCGCCGTGTCCGAGCCCGCGACCGGGCGGCGCCGCCGGCTGCTCGTGCTGGCGATCTGCTGTCTGAGCCTGTTCATCGTCGGTCTCGACAACACCGTGGTGAACATCGCCCTGCCCGCGATCCAGCGGGACCTGCGCGCCCCGGCCTCAGGGCTGCAGTGGATCATCGACGCCTACACCCTGGTGCTGGCCTCGTTGCTGATGCTGTTCGGCTCGGTGGCCGACCGGTTCGGCCGCCGCAAGGTGTTCCAGACCGGACTGGTCTGCTTCGCGCTCGGCTCGCTGCTGTGCAGCCTGGCGCCGAGCCTGGAGTGGCTCGTGGCGTTCCGGGCGCTGCAGGCGGTGGGCGGGTCGATGCTCAACCCGGTGGCGATGTCGATCATCACCAACACCTTCACCGATCCGCGCGAGCGGGCGCAGGCGATCGGCGTCTGGGGCGGTGTGGTCGGCATCTCGATGGCACTCGGCCCGCTGCTCGGCGGCTTCCTGGTGGACGGCGCGGGCTGGCCGTCGATCTTCCTGATCAACGTCCCGGTCGCGCTGGCGGCCATCGCGCTGACGGCCCGCTACGTCCCGGAGTCCCGCTCGCCGCGGCCGCGCCGGCTGGACCCGGTGGGGCAGGTGCTGATGGTCGTGCTGCTGGGCTGCGGCACCGCCGCGATCATCGAAGGCCCGGGCCACGGCTGGACCTCCCCGCTGATCCTGGCGCTCGCCTCGGCCGCGGTGGCCGCGCTGCTCGCCTTCCCGCTCTGGGAGCGCCGGGTGGCCGAGCCGCTGGTGGACCCGCGGTTCTTCGCCAGCGCGCCGTTCACCGGGGCGACCGTGACCGCGGTCTGCGCCTTCGCCGCACTCGGCGGCTTCCTCTTCCTCAACACCCTCTACCTGCAGGACGTCCGGCACTACGGCCCGGTCGAGGCGGGCCTGTGGACGCTGCCGATGGCCGGGATGATGCTGGTCTGCGCGCCGCTGTCCGGACGGATCGTCGGCAGCCGCGGGCCGCGCCTGCCACTGGTCGCGGCCGGCCTCGGGCTGGCCGCGAGCGGGCTGCTGCTCACCCGGCTCGCCGCCGACTCCCCGCCGGCGCTGCTGCTGGGCGCGTACGCGCTGTTCGGCTTCGGCTTCGGCATGGTGAACGCGCCGATCACCAACGCCGCCGTCTCCGGCATGCCGCGCGCCCAGGCGGGCGTGGCGGCCGCGGTCGCCTCGACCAGCCGTCAGGTCGGCCAGTCGCTGGGCGTCGCGGTGATCGGCACGGTCGTCACCTCGGCCGTGGTCGGCCCGGTGGCCGGCGGCTTCGCCCCGGCCAGCCGCGCCGGCTGGTGGATCCTGGTCGCTCTCGGCGGCGCGATCGTCCTGCTCGGCCTGGTCACCACCACGGCCTGGGCGAGCGCGACGGCCGCGCGGGTGGCCGCCCGCCTCGGCGGCGAGCCGCCGGCCGTCCGGTCCGGTGTACGGGAGGCACCGCCCGAGCGGCTACGATGACCACTACGGCGGAAGAGCCGGCCGGGCGGTCGCGACGGGTCTGCGGACCCGCCGAGGAACGTCCGGGCTCCACAGAGCAGGGTGGTGGGTAACGCCCACCCGGGGTGACCCGCGGGACAGTGCCACAGAAAACAGACCGCCCACCGCTTTTCGGGGTGGGTAAGGGTGAAACGGTGGTGTAAGAGACCACCAGCGACCGGGGTGACCCGGCCGGCTAGGTAAACCCCACCTGGAGCAAGGTCAAGATCGGCGCCCTCGGGCGCCGTGCGCGGACGATTGAAGGCTGCTCGCCCGAGTCCGCGGGTGGACCGCACGAGGCTGTCGGCAACGGCAGCCCTAGATGGATGGCCGCCTCCCCGGGCCGCGCGAGCAACCCGGGAGACAGAACCCGGCGTACAGGCCGACTCTTCCGCCCCCTCCCCGTCCGCGACCGGGCGGGACGCCCCGCGACGGCGGGGGCTTCCCCGCGACTACGCGGGATGCGCGCCGACGGCGTCGCGGATCTGCTCGCCGAGGCCGCCGTTGACGCGGGCGCAGTTGGCGCAGCAGAAGAACATGCCGGCCACCTCGACGCCGTGGCCCACGATCCGGACGTTGCACTGCTCGCAGCGCGGCGCGAGCTTCTCCATCGCGCACTCGAAGCTGTCGAAGGTGTAGGTGTCGCCGGTGACCGTCTTGATCTCGAAGGCCAGCCAGTAGTCGTTGCCGCAGGTGACGCAGATGGCCATGGCGGCCGTCTCCTTCCGCTGGGGCCGCGCCCGGCGGGGCGGCTCACTCCCCAGTGTCGAAGGCCCGGTCGGAGGCGGCCACCCGGCGGGACTGTCGGGCGGACCGGGGCGGCGGACCGGGGCGGCGGACCGAGGTGGTCCGCCGCCCCGGTCCGCCGCGTCAGGCCGAGCGCTCGGAGAGCTCCTCCAGGGCGCGGACGGCGCGTTCGGCGTCGTCGGCGGCGACGAACAGGTGGTCGTGGTGGAAGCCGGCCACGACGTTGCAGCTGATTCCGTCCTCGGCCAGGCGCCCGGCCACGGCGGCGGTCAGCCCGACGGCCTCCAGCGCCGAGTGGATCCGCAGGGTGATCCAGGCCGCCACGTACCTGTAGCGGAGCCCGAGCGCGTCCGCCTCCTCCTGGGGGACCACCACCGTGACCCCCTCGGGTTCGGCGACGGTCACCACCGGCCGCATGCCGGCGGGCACCTTCGCGGGGAGGGTGCAGTAGACGTACCGCCCCGGGTTGAGCAGCGGGCGCATCCCGCGCAGCAGCGTCGCAAGATCTCGTTCTCCGGCCATGCCCGCCACCGTAGCGGCTGGGCGGTGGGCGGGCCCGGGCCCTGCGCGTGTCTCGCGGATCAGTCGGCGGGCTATCGGCCGACCGTTGACGAGCGACAGTCACCGATATATCGTCGAACTATCGAGACAGTAACTCGACTGTTTCGGCGAACCAGGAGGTGAGCGTCATGCGCTCAGGAAAGCGATTTCGTGGAGAGGTCCCGGGCGGCGGTCGGCGCCGCGGGCCGGGGCCGGAGTTCCGGGGCATGCCCGGGGAGGGCTTCGAGAGCCGGGCGGCGTTCGGCGGGTTCGGTCCGCCGTTCGGCGGCGGCGGTCCCGGCCGGCCGATGGGCGGCCCGTTCGGGCACGGCTTCGGCGGGCACGGCGGCCGGCGCGGCGGGCCGCACGGACGACGTGGCGGCCGGGCCAGGCGCGGTGACGTCCGCGCCTCGCTGCTGGCCCTGCTCAAGGAGCGGCCGATGCACGGCTACGAGATGATCGCCGAGATCACCGAGCGGACCGGCGGGGCCTGGCGGCCCAGCCCGGGCTCGATCTACCCCAACCTCCAGCTGCTGGAGGAGGAGGGCCTGATCGTCGCGGAGGAGGTCGGCGGCAAGCGGCTGGTCTCGCTCACAGAGGCGGGCCGGGCCGAGGCCGAGGCCGGGCCGGCGGAGCCGTGGGCGGAGGCGGGCCGGGAGGTCGACTGGGAGGCCGTCCAGGAGGTGGGCCAGGCGCTCGCCGCGGTCGACCAGGCGATCCGTCAGGTCATGGCCACCGGTACCGAGGCGCAGCGCGCCAAGGGCCTGGCCGTGCTGACCGAGGCCCGCAAGAAGCTGTACCTGATCCTCGCCGAGGATGACTGACCGGCGCGGGGGGAGAAGCACGGCGGGCGGTGCCGCCGCTCACGGTCGGACCACGAACAGGCCCACGCAGACCAGCAGCAGCACCGCCCAGCCGAGCCACAGCCAGCCGTCGGGCCCGATCGTCACGGTGTAGAGGCTCACCACCAGCAGCAGCACCCCGGTGACCCAGGCGACCTGGCGGTTGTGGTGCGCGACGGAGTCGGACCGGCTCCTCGGGTGCCGTACCGTCCTGGCCATGCCGACCTCCCGGGAAGGCGATGGGGAGCGGGCGGCCCGGCCGGCCGGAGGCCGTCGGCGGGACGCCGTCAGCCGGAGGCCTTGGCGGTGGCCGCCTCGTCGTACTCGTAGCGCCAGAACCAACTCAGGCCCCGTACCTGCTTGGCCCGGACGTACACCAGTGTGCGCGCGGCGGCGTCGCCGTGCGCGGGGACCGGGACCTTGTACGTCTTGGGCACGCCCAGCATCGGCCCCAGCGGGATCGGCAGGACCGTCCCGTCCAGGGGTCCGCCGACGAATTCGGTGTCCGCGCTCTTCATTCCTCCAGGGTCTCACCTCCGCGCATCCGCTCCGGGCGTCTCCCGGGGGGCCGGGAACGCCCGGGTGGGAAGGGGAGCGGGAGGCCCGGTGAGGGCCGAGTGCCGGGAATGTGCCCGGGGTGCGCTCGGGAGTGTGACCGGAGAGGCACCGCCCCCGGTCATCCGCAGGGCCCGCGCACCCCTATCCTTTCCTGTACGCCCTCGGGGTTCACCCGGGTCAGCGGGCCCCGTACGGGCCGGGCGGGGCGCGGATCCGCGCGCCCTCCGGCCGCTCCGGCGCGGACAGCGTGCTGCCGCGACTGCGTACCGTGACCCGGGCGTCGGCCGTCCGGTGACCCCGGGACGCGGTCGGCAGGGCGCGGACGGCAGGGCCGAGCACCCCGGGAAGCAGCCGGGCGCGCCGCGCGTTGCGTCGGAGTGGAACGTCGAACGCTGTGTCGCACCAGGCACGGCAGTTGCGCGGAAGGGGCCCGATGGAAGCCGGCGGCAGGTGGACGACCTGGTGGCAGAAACGAGAGCGTCAGCGGGCCCGTGCGGGGGGTGCGGACGGCCCGGCCGAAGGGCTGGACCAGCTGCTCGGCGCGGTGAACGCAGGCTTCCCGCTCGCGCCGGCCGCCCATCCGACCGGCCACCGCTGTTCCTGTGACCGGGTGGCCTGTCCGGCCCCGGCCCAGCACCCGGTCTCCTTCGCCTGGCAGACCCAGGCCACCACCGACCCCGAGCAGCTCACCCGCTGGCTCGCCCGCGACCCGCGGGCCAACTTCATCACCGCCACCGGCCGGGTGCACGACGTGCTGGACGTCCCGGCCGAGGCCGGCCGGCTGGCGCTGGAGCGGCTCACCGCGCTGGGCGTCGTGGGCCCGGTCGCCGCCGTCGGCGAGGACCGCTACCTGTTCTTCACCGCCACCCGGGGCACCCCGCAGGACGAGGACGAGTGGTGGCCGAGCGCGCTCGACTCCACCCCGGACACCATGTCCGAGCACCCCGGCCTGCGCTGGCACTGCCGCGGCTCCTACACCCTGCTCCCGCCGGCCGCCCTGCCGGACGGCTCCCGGGTGCGCTGGCTGCGCGGGCCCGAGCAGCCGCTGCCGGACCCGCTGCGCGTCCTGGACGTGCTGACCGACGCCTGCACCGAGGTCGGCGCCGTCGCCGAGGAACAGTGGCTCATCGGCTGACGACGCCCCTGATCGTCAAGGCGTCACGGGTTCACGGCCACGGCGTCACGGGTTCACGGCTTCACGGGAGGGTGAGGATCTCCGCGCCGTCCGCCGTGACCACCAGGGTGTGCTCGAACTGGGCGGTGCGCTTGCGGTCCTTGGTGACGACCGTCCAGCCGTCCTCCCAGATCTCGTAGTCGTACGTCCCCAGGGTCAGCATCGGCTCGATGGTGAAGGTCATGCCGGGCTTCATGACCTCGGTGGCCCGCTCGCTGTCGTAGTGCGGGATGATCAGGCCGGAGTGGAACGACGTGTTGATGCCGTGCCCGGTGAAGTCCCGCACCACGCCGTAGTCGAAGCGCTTGGCGTAGGACTCGATGACCCGCCCGATGACGTTGATCTGCCGGCCCGGCTTGACCGCCTTGATCGCCCGGTTGAGGGATTCCCGGGTGCGCTCGACCAGCAGCCGGGACTCCTCGTCCACGTCGCCGACGAGGTAGGTGGCGTTGAGGTCGCCGTGCACCCCGTGGATGTACGCGGTGGCGTCGATGTTGACGATGTCGCCGTCCTGCAGCACGGTCGAGTCCGGGATGCCGTGGCAGATCACCTCGTTGATCGAGGTGCAGACGGACTTGGGGAAGCCCCGGTAGCCGAGGTCGGACGGGTAGGCGCCGTGGTCGCACATGTACTCGTGGGCGACGGCGTCCAGCGCGTCCGTGGTGACGCCGGGGGCGATCAGCTTGGCCGCCTCCTCCATCGCCCGGGCGGCGATCCCGCCCGCGATCCGCATCTTCTCGATCGTCTCGGCGGTCTGCACCTCGGGCCCGGTGTACGGCGTCGGGGCGGGCCGCCCGACGTACTCGGGGCGCGCGATGTGCGCCGGGACCTTGCGGGTGGGGGACTGGATGCCGGGTACGAGAGCCATGGCCGCGAGTCTAGTCGCCGGGCTCCGCGCGGACGGGCGGTGTGCGGAGCCGGACGGGCCGGGGAATGATCGGTACGACTCATCCGACCGAACGGGAGGACGCCATGCCCCTCGGATTCCACCGCACGCCGACCGGGAAGCCCGGCGAGTGGTTCTACTGCATCAAGCACGCCAAGGTCGAGGAGGGCCCGGAGTGCCCGGCGAAGGACCGCCTGGGCCCGTACGGCAGCCCCGAGGAGGCGGCCCAGGCGCTGCAGATCGCGGACGAGCGCAACCGGGAGTGGCAGAACGACCCGCGGTGGAAGGACGAGCCGAGGGACCCCACCGAGTAGCCCCCGGGCCACGGGACGTCGTCCGGGGGCTGCCCGGGGGCGTCAACGCGGCTCGGGACCGGTGAAGTACTCCTCGTCCACGCTCAGCACGACCAGTCGCCGCCCGCCCGCGGCCGCCTGGGCGGCGGCCTGCTCCGCCGGCACCGCGGGCCGGGAGCCGCGGTCGGCCCAGACCGTGGCGGCCGCGTTCGGCGCGGGGAGCGCCCGGGGCGGGCCCGCGCCCGGGGCGGCGGGGGCGCTCGGATCCTTCCGGTCGTCGAAGGCCAGGGTCACGCCGAGCAGGTCGTGGTCGCCGTCGCCGCGCGGGAAGCCGTACCAGAGCCCCTCGCCCGGACGGGGTGAGGCGTTGGTGTCGGCGCCCTGGGCGCCCTGGGCGGTCATCGCCGGCTCCCAGCGTGCCCTGGCCTCGGCCGGACTCCCGCTCACCGCGAGGTACTTGACGACCTGTCGGCGGCAGGTCGGCGCCGTCCAGCGCGCCCCGGAGCCGTCGGACGGGGCCGGGTCCACGCCGCAGCCGTCCTGGACGCCCTCGCCGATCACCTGGGCGCCGGAGAGGGCCGGCAGCAGCGCGGCCAGCCGGCGGTCGATCTCGGCGGTGAGGGCCTGGTCGGCCGCGGTCACCTCGGCGGAGGCGGCCAGTGCGGCGACGTCCGGCGCCGGCGGTTTGGGCGGGGCCGCCGCCGTGGCGCCCGTCGTGGCGCCGGCCGTGCTGCCGGTCGTGGGGCGGGCCCGGTCGGCCACGCCGTCGCCGGCGTGCGACAGCGCCCAGCCCAGCGCGCCGACCAGCGCCGCCGTCACCACGACCAGCACGGCGGTCCACTGCTTCCAGCCCCCGGCGTTCATGCCGGGCAGTCTGTCACAACGCCGGTGCCGCACCCGCGGATTCGGCTGTCCCGGCTGCTTCGGCGGCCCTGGCGGCCTCGGCGGCCCGCTCGTGCCCGGCGCGGACGGCGGCGGCGTTCGGGTCGGTGCGGTCGTCGTAGGCGAGCAGCCGGGGCAACGCGGTGGCGACCGCCAGGACGGCCAGCACGCAGGCGACACCGCCGGTCCAGACGGCGGCCCGCACCCCGACCAGCCCGGCCATGGTGCCCGCCCGGACCTGTCCGAGCTGCGGGCCGACGGAGTAGCTCAGCAGCTCGACGCCGGCCATCCGGCCGCGGACGTCGTCCGGGATGGACTGGTTCCACATGGTCGAGCGGGCCAGCCCGCTGATCTCGTCGGCGCCACCGGCGAGCGCCAGTCCGAACAGCACCAGCCAGATGCTCCCGGACAGTCCGGCCAGCGCCATCGCCGCGCCCCAGCCGACGGCGGCGGCCAGCAGCAGCCGACCGTGCCGGTGGATCCGGGACGTCCAGCCGCTGGTCGCCCCGACCAGCAGGGCGCCGAGCGCGGAGGCCGCGTACATCGGGCCGAGCGCCCAGTCCGCGCCCAAGTCCGAGGCTAGGAAGGGGAAGACGGCCACGGGGTAGGCGAACAGCATGGCGCAGAGGTCGATCGCGTAGGTGCCGAGCAGGTCCTTGCGGCTCCACGCGTACCGGACACCGGTGAGCACCGCCCGGACTGACGGCCGCTCGGCCCCGGTGGCGGGCGGGACCGCCCGGATCCTGGCGAGCAGCAGCAGCGACACGGCGAAGGTGAGCACGTCCAGCGCGTACGCGGTCTGCACCCCGGCGAAGGCCACCACCACGCCGGCCAGCGCCGGCCCGGCCACCGAAGCGGCGTTGTGGTACAGGGACTTGAGGGCGAAGGCGGCGGTCAGGTGCTGGTGCGGGACGATCCGCGGGGTGAGCGAGTCCAGGGCCGGGCGCTGCAGCCCGTCGGCCGCCGCGACCAGCGCGGCTACCACGTAGACCGGCCAGAGCAGCGGGTGCGGCAGCAGGGCGTTGAGCAGCAGCAGCCCGGCCAGCAGGCCCAGTGCGGCCTCCGCCCGCAGCACCAGCTTCCGGCGGTCCAGGGCGTCGGCGAGGGCGCCGCCCCACAGGCCGAAGACGATCAGCGGAACGAGTTCGACGGCGCCGATCAGCCCGACCGCGAAGGAGGAGCCGGTGAGCTCCTTGATCTGCATCGGCACGGCGACCAGGGTCAGGAAGCTGCCGAAACTGGTCACGCAGCCTGACGTCCAGAGGTACCGGAAGTCCCGCGACGCCCGCCAAGGTGCCAGGTCCGGCGTCAGCGCGCGCAGCACCGCCCGGATCCGGCCGGGCGCGGGGGGATGCGGGGGTTCGTCGACGTTCACGAACCGTCATCCTCGGCCGCGCCCGTCCGCCTCCGCAAAGGGTTTTCGCGCCGGTACGGTGTGTACACCTGGTACCGGAGGTACGCTTGAGCGCATGACGCAGCCACTGCCCATAGAGTCGATCCGCGATGTCCGCGCGCACTTGGCCGAGGTCGTCGAGCGGGCCGATCGGGACGACGTCCCCACCGTGATCACGCGCCGGGGGAAGCAGGTCGCCGCCGTCGTGTCGATCGAGGTCCTCCGGAAGTACCAGGAGTGGGAAGAGCGCGAGATCAACCGGATCATCGACGAGCGCATGGCCGATCCCTCGCCGGGCATCCCCATCGAGGACGTCATGAGGGAGACACTGGCCCGCAGTGAGTGAGTACCGCACCGTCTTCCGGCCGGAGGCCCGGGACGAACTCCGGAAGATCCCCCGGGACACGGCCCTTCGCATCCTGGCCAAGTTGACCGAGCTGGAGAGCGATCCGCTCGGCTTCCACACCACCGCGCTCGTGTCGCAGCCCGACCGCAGACGCCTGCGCGTGGGCGACTACCGGATCATCTACACGATCGACAACGGACAGTTGGTGGTGTGGGTCGTCCACGTCGGCCACCGGTCCACGGTCTACGACGCGGGGTGACGCGGCCTCCGGTGTCCGGCGTCCGGGGCCGGACGGGCGCGGACCGGCCTACCAGCGGGTGATCGGGGGCGGGGACGCCAGGCGGGCGGCGAGGGTGGCGAGGCGGGTGAGGCGGGAGCGGCGTACGGTGCCGGGGGCGCCGGCGGCGGCGCTGACCAGGTGTTGGGCGAGGTCGAAGGGCTCCTCGGCGGCGGTGCCGACGGACAGGCGCTCATGGGCGAGTTCGGCGAGTTCGGCGAGGTCACCCGGGGCGCTGGGGGCGGCGCCGTCCAGGGCGAGGACGGTCGCGCCGTGCCGCCGGGCGTCCTGCACCCGCTCCAGCAGGGGGGCGCCGGCCGCGTCCGGGGCGACCACCAGGACGGTGGCGCCGCGCCCGGCCTCGGTCAGGCGTCGCAGGCCGTGGGCCAGATGGCCCGGGGCGCCGGGCGCCGGGCGGTGCCGCAGCAGGGTGGGGGCCAGCCGGGGGACGGCCGACCAGGCGGCCTCGTCCGCCAGGTGCGCGGCCAGGTGCCAGGGCTCGTACGCCTCGGTGCCGACCAGCAGCAGCCCGTCAGACCCGCGCCGCTCCACCGAGCGCCGCAGCGACCCGGCGAAGCCGCCGACCGCCTCCCACCATCCCGTGCCCGCCAGCCGTTCCCGGAGTGCCGAAACTCTCACCGCGTCCATGCGGGCCAGAATGTCGCGTCGGGCCCGGGGTTTGGCAGGATCGGCCCATGACTTCCCTCGATTCAGCGACAAACCCGGCCCACGACCTGCCGGACGTCTCGCAGCTGGTGGTCGGCGTCCTCGGCGGCACCGGCGACCAGGGGCGGGGCCTGGCCCTGCGGCTGGCCAAGGCCGGCCAGCAGGTGATCATCGGCTCCCGCGACGCCGCCCGGGCCGAGGCCTCGGCCGCCGAGCTGGGCCTCGGCGTGCGCGGCACCGACAACGCCACCGTCGCCCGGGAGAGCGACGTGGTGATCATCGCGGTCCCGTGGGACGGTCACGCCGCCACGCTGACCGCGCTGCGCGAGGAACTCGTCGGCAAGATCGTCGTCGACTGCGTCAACCCGCTCGGCTTCGACAAGCAGGGCGCGTACGCGCTGAAGCCCGAGGAGGGCAGCGCCGCCGAGCAGGCCGCCGCCCTGCTGCCGGACTCCCGGGTCACCGCCGCGTTCCACCACCTCTCGGCGGTGCTGCTGCAGGACGAGTCGGTGGAGGCGATCGACACCGACGTCATGGTGCTCGGGGAGGACCGGGACGCCACCGACATCGTGCGCGCCCTGGCCGCCCGGATCCCCGGCATGCGCGGCATCTACGCCGGCCGGCTGCGCAACGCCCACCAGGTCGAGGCGCTGGTCGCCAACCTGATCTCGGTCAACCGCCGCTACAAGGCCCACGCGGGCCTGCGGATCACCGACGTGTGACCTCGGGGAGCCGTGTCGACCTCACCCCTGGACCCGCTCCGGAGGTGAGGTCGGCGACAATGGGTGCCGGCCGCGACCCGGCCCGGCCGCACCCGTTCCATCGGCCGTACCCGTCCTAGGAGCCTCCCGCCATGCCCCGCACGTCCCTGCTCGCCCTGATCGTCGTCGTCCTCGCGCTGGCGGCCGCCGTCTTCTCGCTGACCCAGGGCCTGTGGCTGGGCCTGATCTGGCTGCCGCTGGCGGGCGTGGCCAGCAACGTGCTGTGGCTGAACCGCCGCCGGGCGAAGATCGCCGAGGCCGCCGCCACGGCCGCCGAGCAGGGCTAGCGGGGCCGGCGGGGCACGCTAGCCCTCAGTTCTTCCAGAAGCTGAACAGGTACCGGCCGAGCGTCGCGTAGTCCTGGTCCACGCCGAACAGGTTCATCAGGCCGTGGACGATCCCGAAGAAGAACGAGTTCACCGAGGGCTGCCACAGCAGCGCGAACACCGCGAGCATCCCGTACGGCGCGAACGGCTCGACCGCGCGCCGGGTCTTGTACGACAGCCAGGGCTCGACGATGCCGTAGCCGTCCAGGCCGGGCACCGGCAGCAGGTTCAGCACGGCCGCGCTGAGCTGGAGGAAGCCGAGGAAGCCGAGCGCGCCGGAGAACGGCGAGATGGTCAGCTCGTAGCCCTGCCAGAACGCGTGCACCGTCGGGTCGTCCAGCCAGCCCGCGCCGATCGGGACCAGCAGCACGGCCGCGAACAGCAGGTTCACCAGCGGACCGGCCGCCGAGATCAGGCTGTGCTTGAGCCGGCCCTGGATCCGGTGCCGCTCGATCCACACCGAGCCGCCGGGCAGGCCGATGCCGCCGAGGATCACGAAGACGATCGGCAGGACGAAGCTGAGCAGCACGTTGGCGTACTTCAGCGGGTTGAGCGTCAGGTAGCCCTTGGCGCCGACGGTGATGTCGCCGCCGTGCAGCGCGGTGCGGGCGTGCGCGTACTCGTGCAGGCAGAGCGAGACCATCCAGCCCGCGACCACGAACAGGAACACCCCGAACGAGGTGTTGCCGTAGCCCGAGTACACCGCCCAGCCGGAGGTGCCGAGTATGGCGAGGAGCACCCAGAACACCGGGCTGATCCGGCGGTCCTCGCTGCGGGAGCGCGGCGTGGCGGCGAAGGTCATGGTCTGGGTGCTCCGTGGGCAGAGGGGGCGGGACTCGGGCCGGGGTCGATCATGCCGGGCGGGCCGGTGACCGGACAAGCCGCTCCGGGTGAACGTCCGGGCGCCCGGACGCGTTCCTCCGGCCCCACGGCGGCGGGGCGGGTGTGAGGGCGGGCGAAGGCGGCGGACGAGGGGAGGGCGAGGGGGGCGGAGGCCGGGCGGACGGGGCGTGCGGGAGGACGGCGGGTCGGAGACGGAGCGGAGGCCTGCACAATTGTGCGGCCGCACCCGCGCCCATCGACCAGAATGGTCCGGTGCACTACGGCATCCTCGGGACGACCACGGCCCACCACGACGACGGAACCCCGGTGCCGCTCGGCGGCGCCCGCCTGCGGGCGCTGCTCACCGCCCTGGCCCTGCGGCAGGGCCGCCCGGTCCCGGCCGACCTGCTGGTGGACGAGGTGTGGGACGCCGATCCGCCGCAGGACTCCTCCGCCGCGCTGCAGACCCTGGTCGGCCGGCTGCGCCGCACCGTCGGCCGGGACGAGATCGGCTCCGGCCCGGCCGGGTACTGGCTCACCGGCCCGGGCACCGACCTCGCCGACTTCCAGCGGTTGAGCGCGGAGGGCCGCCGCGCCCTCGACGCCGGGGACCACGCGGTCGCCGCCGAGCGGCTGCGCGCCGCCCTGGCGCTGTGGCGCGGCCCGGCCCTCGCCGATCTGCCGGACCGCACCGGCCCGGCCGCCCGGCTGGAGGCCCAGCGCGAGGAGGCCCGCCGGCACCGGATCACCGCCGACCTCGGGCTCGGCCGGGCGCCCGAGCTGGTCGCCGAGCTGGCCGAGCTGTGCGAGCGGCAGCCGCTGGACGAACCGCTGCAGCTGCTGATGCTGCGGGCGTTGCACGAGAGCGGCCGGACGGCCGAGGCGCTGCGGCACTACGAGCGGACCAGGCGCGCCCTGGCCGACGAGCTCGGTGTCGACCCGGGCCGGCAACTCCAGTCGTTCTACGGGGAGTTGCTCGCGCCGGTGGTCGAGGCGCCGAAACGCCGGCCCGCCCCCGCCCCCGCCCCCGCCCCCGCACCCGTGCCCGCCCCCGCCCCCGCCCCCGCGCCGGAGTCGGCCGGGCCCGCTTCCGCCCCTCAACTCCCGCGCCCCGGCGGCAACCTGCGTGGGCGGCTGACCAGCTTCGTCGGCCGCGAGGCCGATCTCGCCGTGCTGCGAGGCCTGTTGACGGAGCGTCGGCTGGTGACCCTGACCGGCCCCGGCGGCTCCGGCAAGACCAGCCTCTCGGTCGAGGCCGGACGAGCCGAACAGTCCGCCGGGAGCTGGCCGGACGGCGTCTGGGTGGTCGAACTCGCCCCGCTGGAGAGCCCGGACGCGGTGCCCGCCGCGGTGGTCTCCGCGCTCGGTCTGCGCGAGATCGTGCTGCACAGCGCCAACGTGGTCGCCGAGGTGATCGAGAAGCGGGTCGAGGACCCGGTGCGCCGGCTGGTCGAGCACTGCGGCCACCGTCGGATGCTGCTCGTCCTGGACAACTGCGAGCACCTGATCCAGGCCGCCGCCGAGCTGGCCGACGTACTGCTGGCCGAGTGCCCCGGCCTGACCGTCCTCGCCACCAGCCGCGAGCCCCTCGGTGTGCCCGGCGAGACGGTGCTGCCGGTCGAGCCGCTGCCGGACCCGGTCGCGCTGCGGCTGTTCGCCGAGCGCGCCGCCACCGCCCGTCCCGGCTTCGACCCGCAGGCCGACCCGGAGGCCTGCGCGGAGATCTGCCGCCGGCTGGACGGGCTGCCGCTGGCCATCGAACTGGCCGCCGCCCGGCTGCGGGTGATGACGCCGCGCCAGATAGCCGACCGGCTGGACGGCCGGTTCGCACTGCTCACCGCGGGCAGCCGCACCCTCCTGCCGCGCCAGCAGACCCTGCGCGCGGTGGTCGACTGGAGCTGGGACCTGCTGGGCAAGCGGGAGCGCGCGGTGCTGCGCCGGCTCTCGGTGTTCGCGGGCGGCTGGCAGCTGGAGGACGCCGAGGCGGTCTGCGCCGACGGCACCGACGTGGCGCCCGGCGAGGTCGCCGACCTGCTGCTCTCGCTGGTCGACAAGTCGCTGCTGGTCGCCGACCTGGAGGGCGGCAGTCTCCCGCGCTACCGGATGCTGGAGACCATCCACGAGTACGCGGCCGAGCGCCTCGCCGAGTCCGCCGCCGAGCGCGCCGCCACCGAGGCCCGCCACCTGGCGCGCTTCCGCGCCCTGGTCGCCGAGGTCGACCGCCACATCCACGGCCCCCGGCAACTGCACTGGCTGGCGGTGCTGGAGCGCGAGAAGGACAACATCAGGGCGGTGCTGCGCCGCGCGATCGACCTGCGCGACGAGGAACAGGCGCTGGTGCTCGTCCTCGGCATGCACTGGTACTGGTCGCTGCGCGGCTACAGCATGGAGGCCCGCGGCTGGTACAACGCGGTCGCCGCCCTGGGCCCCGACCCGCTCGCCGAGGACGCCCCGCCGCCGCTGCCGTTGGAGCGCGGTGTGCTGGCGTACGGCGTGCCGATGCCCGAGGGCGTGGTGGAGGAGGCCCGTCGGCTGCTCGCGATCTACCGGCTGATCGCGCTGTTCGAGGGGAACCTGGACGTGCTGGGCGACCAGGAGGCGATCAGGACCGCGAACCGGTTGCTGGACGTCTACACCCCGGAGCTGCCGCAGGCCTACCGCTTCCCGGCGCTGATGCGGGTGTTCGGCGCCTTCCTGTCCGGCCGGCTGGAGCGGATGAAGGACCTGCTGGACGACGCCGTGGCCGGCTGCGAGCGGTACGGCGACCCGAGCGACCTGGCGTTCATCCTGCAGGTCCGGGCCAGGATGCTGAACGACTGGCCGCTCGGCGCCGAGCAGAGCATCGCGGACGGCGAGCGCTCGCTGGAACTGTACGAGCGAGACGGCAACCTCTGGGGGATCTCCCAGGCGCTGGCCGCCCACGGCGAGGCCCTGGCCAACCGGGGCGACTCCGCGGCCGCCGCGGCCGCGTACGCGCGGGCGATCGAGCTGGCGGAGGAGCTCGGGGCGCCGCAGGAGGTCCCGGCGCTGCGGGTGCACCTGGGCACCGCCCTGCTGGAGCAGGACATGGACCGCGGCGAGCGGGTCATCAGGGAGGCGCTGGCCTCCATCGAGTCCCCGGGCGCCGACCAGTCCGCCACCGGCGCCCTGATGTTCGGCCACCTGACGCTCTGCGGGATCCACGCGCAGCGCGGCGAGTACGGGCGGGCGCTGGCCGAGCTGGACGCGCTCGACGTGGTCAGGGCGGGCGGCTTCGCGCCGAACGTCGTGGCCGGGCTGCTGACCAGTGCCAGGGGTTGGATCACCGCCCGGGCCGGTGATCCTGACCGGGGCCTCGCCCTGCTGCGCGAAGGTCGTCGGGTGCTGCGCTCGACGGCGGCCGGCGTCGGCTTCGCCGAGCACATGACGGTGATGGTGGTCCCCGCCGTGGCCGGGGTGCTGTGCACCTTCGCCCAGCGCGACGGCGACCTGGACCGGGCCCGGACGGCGGCCGTGCTGATCGGGGCGCACGGCGGTCTGCACGGCCCCAAGGGCGGCTACCTGGACCGGGTCGAGCAGATCCGCGTGTCGGAGGTCCTGCGCGGGCTGCTCGGGGACGAGGTGTTCGAGGCGGCCCGCGCCGACGGCACCGGGATGTCCCAGCAGGAGACCTACCGGCTGCTGGAGGAGCTGATCGGCGAGGATCCGGCCGAGGCCTGACGGGGCGGGGTGCTCGGCGGGCCCGGTGGGCCGGTGTCCGTCCCCAGGTCACCGGCCCACCGGGCCCGTACGACGGCCGGCGCCTGTCCCGGGCGGCCGGCCGTCCCGTCCGCCGGCCCTCCCCCGCGGAGGGCCGACGCGGTCCGCGGTCAGGTCCGCTTGCGGAAGCGGGCGACCGCGAGCGGGGCGAAGACCGCGGTGGCGGCCACCGACCAGACCAGGACGATCATCACGGGGTGGGCCACCGCCCCTTCGCCGTTGAGCAGCGCCCGGGAGGCGTCGGCCAGTGCGGAGAGCGGGTTGACCTCGGTGAAGGAGCGCAGCCAGCCGGGCATGGTGCTGGTCGGCGCGAAGATCGAGCTGCCGAACTGCAGCGGCATCAGGACCAGCATGGCCACGCCCTGGACGGCCTGGGCGCTGCGCAGCGACATGCCCAGCAGCATCGAGACCCAGACGATCGACATGCCGAAGAGCAGCGACAGCCCGACGGCCGCGAGCACCTCCAGCGGGCCGGTCCTGACCTCGAAGCCGATGCACATCGCGAAGCCGATCAGGATCGCGAAGGAGAGCAGCGCCCGGCAGGTCTCGGCGGCGATCTTGGAGAGCAGGACGGCGGAGCGGCCGATCGGCAGGGTCCGGAAGCGGTCCATCACACCGGTCTGGAAGTCGCTGTTCAGGCCGGTGCCCACGGCCATCGCGAGGGTGAGTCCGGTCTGCCCGAGCAGGCCGGGGACCATGTACTGCTTGTAGGCGTCCTGGTTGCCGGAGACGGCGCCGCCGAAGACGTAGACGAACAGCACGGTGAAGATCACCGGCATCAGCACGGCGTCGAACATCGACTCCGGGTCGGCCTTGATCCGCATCAGGTTGCGCCGGGTCAGTGCGCCGACGTGGCGCAGGGTTCCGGACAGCCCGATCCGGGAGTCCTCCACCCGGGTGGGGGCGGGCGTGGCGGTGGTCATGCGACGGGCTCCTTGACGGGGCTGGGGGCGGCGTCCGCCGGGGCGGGCTTGCCGGTGATGGCGAGGAAGACCTCGTCGAGGCTGGGCACCTTGGTGTCGATGCCGGCGATCGCGAAGCCGCGGCCGCCGAGCACCGCGATCACGGCGGTCAGCTGCTCGTCGTCGGTGATCGGCACGGCGAGCAGGCCGGTGTCGGCGGAGAAGGTGGCGGTGGTGACGCCGTTGTCGTGCAGGCAGCGGGCCATCTCGGGGAGTCCGGCCGGGTCGACCGGGCGGACCTGCAGGGTCTGGCCGCCGACCTTGGCCTTGAGGTCGGCGACGCCGCCGTTGGCGATCACCTTGCCGCGGTCGATGACGGTCAGCTCGTTCGCGAGCTGCTCCGCCTCCTCCATGTACTGGGTGGTGAGCAGCACGGTGCTGCCCTCGGCGACCATCCGCTGCACCTCGTCCCAGACCTCGTTGCGGGTGCGCGGGTCCAGGCCGGTGGTGGGCTCGTCCAGGTAGAGCACCCGGGGGCGGCCGATCATGCTGGCGGCCAGGTCGAGGCGGCGGCGCATGCCGCCGGAGTAGGTCTTGGCGGGCCGCTTGGCGGCCTCGGTGAGCGAGAAGCGCTCCAGCAGTTCGGCGGCGCGGGACTTGGCCTCGCGGCGCGGGAGGTCGAGCAGGCGGCCGATCAGGTAGAGGTTCTCGTACCCGGACAGCAGCTCGTCGACCGAGGCGTACTGGCCGGTGAGGCCGATCGTGCGGCGCAGCTGCTTGGGCTGGCGCAGGACGTCGTAGCCGCCGACGAAGGCGGTGCCCGCGTCCGGCTTGATCAGGGTGGACAGGATCCGGACCAGGGTGGTCTTGCCCGCGCCGTTGGGGCCGAGCACGCCGAGGACGGTGCCCTCCTTCACGGTGAGGTCGACCCCGTCGAGGGCCTTGGTGGCGCCGTAGTGCTTGACGATGCCGCGGACCTCGACGGCGTTGCCGGCGGCGGCTCCCCGGTCGTTCGGGGCGGTGGCGATTCGTGTCATGCCCCCAAGGTTGTCCGCCCGGCCTGTCAGCCCCCTGTCGGCCCGGTGCCCGCCGCGGCGGGCCGCTGCCAGGCGGCTGTCACCCCGCTGTCACCGGTGGCCGGGCACGACAGCGCCCCCGCTCCGGAACTCGGAACGGGGGCGCGGAACGGGGGCGCGGGCGGGCTCAGTGGAAGCTGTGCTCCTCCGCCGGGAAGGCGCCGCCGCGGACGTCCTCGGCGAAGGCCCGGGCGGCGTCGCCCAGGACGGTCCGCAGGTCGGCGTACTTCTTGACGAACTTCGGCACCCGGCCGGCCGTCATCCCGGCCATGTCGGTCCAGACCAGGACCTGGGCGTCGGTGCCGGGGCCGCCGCCGATGCCGACGGTCGGGATCGCCAGCTGCTCGGTGACCTGGGCGGCCAGCTCGGCCGGCACCGCCTCCAGCACCACGGAGAACGCGCCCGCCTGCTGGACGGCCTTGGCGTCGCGCAGCAGCTGGTGCGCCGCCTCGTCGCCGCGGCCCTGGACCGGGTAGCCGCCGAAGGCGTGCACGGACTGCGGGGTGAGGCCGATGTGCGCCATCACCGGGATGCCGGCCTCGACCAGCAGCTCGATCGAGCGGGCGCTGCGCTCCCCGCCCTCCAGCTTGACCGCGCCGACCCCGGCCTCCTTCATCAGCCGGGCCGCGTTGTGCATGGCCTGCGCGGGGGACTCCTGGTACGAGCCGAACGGCAGGTCGGCGACGATCATGGCGCGCTTGGTGCCGCGGACGACGGCGGCGGAGAGCATCACCATCTGATCCATGGTCACCGGCACGGTGGTCTCGTAGCCGAGGTGGCAGTTGCCCGCCGAGTCGCCGACCAGCAGGACCGGGATGCCGGCCTCGTCGAACACGCCCGCGGTCAGGGCGTCGTAGGCGGTGAGCATCGACCACTTCTCGCCGCGCTGCTTGGCGGAGGCGAGGTCGCGGACGGTGACGCGGCGGCTGGTGACCCCGCCGTAGAGGGTGCTGGTCGACGCCTGGTTCTGGGCAGGCGAAGGCGAAGAAGCGTTCATCGAACGGACTCCTGAAGGGTTGTCGTCTCGTGGCGCCGTGCGGCGTCCCCGGATCACCTCCATGCTTGCACGCCCCGGCGTGCGCGCAAAGAGGCGTGCGCTCGCCCGGGTGCGATCCACGCCACACGGCGTGACCGGAGGCCGTGGACGGAGGCCGGCTTTGCCTCGTTTTTACGAAACGGGGTCGTCTCGTATCGTATTCCCCGCTACTCTGGTGCGGGGGGTTACGAGACGGATCCGGCTCGGAATTGCCCGCCAGTGCCACACCACCACGGACGGGAAGACCAATGACCACCGCAGCCGCGCCACCCCGTGTGCCGGAAGCCATCCACCGTCGGCGCTGGGCGATCCTCTGCACCCTGGTGCTCGCCCTGCTCGTCGTCGTCCTCGACAACTCGATCCTCAACGTCGCGATGAAAACCATCGCGACCCCCGCTCCGGTCGGCCTCGGCGCCACCCAGAGCGACCTGGAGTGGTCGATCAACTCCTACACCCTGGTGTTCGCCGGGCTGCTGTTCACCTCGGGCCTGCTCGGCGACCGGTTCGGCCGCAAGCTCGCGCTGCTGGCCGGCATGGTGGTCTTCGGGATCGCCTCGCTGCTGTCCTCGATGGCCGGCTCGCCCGGTGAACTCATCGGCTTCCGCGCCCTGATGGGCGTCGGCGCCGCGCTCGCGATGCCCGCCACCCTGGCGATCATCATGAACGTCTTCGAGCGCTCCGAGCAGCCCAAGGCGATCGGCATCTGGGCGGGCGCGGTCGGTCTGGCCATCGCCATCGGCCCGATCACCGGCGGTCTGCTGATCGAGCACTTCTGGTGGGGCTCGGTCTTCCTGATCAACGTCCCGATCGTGATCGTCGCGGTGATAGCGATGGCGGTCCTGGTGCCGGAGTCCAAGGACCCCAACCCGGGCAAGCTCGACCCGGTCGGCGTCCTGCTGTCGATCGTCGGCCTGGTCGCGCTGATCTACGGCATCATCAAGGGCGGCGAGCTGGCCGACTTCACCGCCGCCGAGGCCTGGGTGCCGACCCTGGTCGGCGTGCTCGCCCTGGCCGCCTTCGTCTGGTTCGAGCGTCGCACCGCGTCCCCCGCGCTGGACGTCACCTGGTTCCGCAACAAGGTGTTCAGCGCCTCCGTGGTGGTCGTCGGCGTGATCTTCTTCGCGCTGATGGGCGTCTCCTTCTTCGGTGTCTTCTACATCCAGAGCGTGCGCGGCTACAGCGCGCTGCAGGCCGGCCTGCTGATGCTGCCGCTGGCCGTGGCCCAGCTGCTGTTCGCGCCGCGGGCCCGGCTGGTGGTCGACCGCTTCGGCGTCGCCGCCACCGCCGCCGCCGGCATGCTGCTGGTCGCGATCGGCTTCGTCGGCTACACCGTGCTGACCGCCACCACCCCGATCTGGGTGCTGATCGTGCTCGGCCTGGTGATGGGGGCCGGCATGGCGCACGTCATGCCGCCGGTCACCGTCGCGATCATGGGCTCGCTGCCCCGCGAGAAGGCCGGCGCCGGCTCGGCCGTCAACAACACCTTCCGCCAGGTCGGCGGCTCGCTCGGGGTCGCCGTGCTCGGCGCGGTGCTCTCCACCGTCTACCGCGACGGGATGTCCGACACGCTGAACCAGCTGCCGGAGAACCTGCGCGACAAGGCGGGCGAGTCGCTGGAGGCCACCCTGGCCATCGCCGACCGGATCCCCGGCGGCCGGGCGCTGATCGGCCCGGCGAACGACTCCTTCATCCACGCCATGCACGTGGTCGCCTCGCTCTCGGTGGGCATCTCGGTGATCGGCGCCCTGGTCGCCTGGTTCCTGCTGCCGCGCCGCTCGGCCGCCCCCGCCGGCCCGGCCGGCCCGGGCCCCGAGCAGCAGGGCGAGCCGCTCGTCGAGACGGCGGCCGCGGACGCCTGATCCGCGCCGGGGCGGGCCGGACCGGCCCTCCGGGGCCGGACCGGCCCTCCGGGGCCGGACCGGCCCGGGCGAGGGATCACGACCGAGGGACAATGGCCCTGTCACTCCGGGTGTGCCCGAGGTGACAGGGCCTCGGTCCGGGGGCGGCCCGCCCGCCCCCGGACCGCCAACGACACGCACGGCGCCCGCGCGCCCGGGCAAGCGAGGGAGAACAGCGGGGATGAAGACGGACACCCCGACCGCCGACACCGGGCAGGACTGCGCCCCGGACAGCGGCCAGGCCTGCCCCGCCGCACGCCGCGGCCGCCCCCGCAGCGAGGCCGCCGAGCAGGCCATCTTCACCGCGGTGGTGGACCTGATGGCGGGCGGCACCACGATGTCCGAGCTCACCATCGAGGGCATCGCCACCGCCGCCGGCGTCGGCAAGGCCACCATCTACCGGCGCTGGCCCAACAAGGAGGCCCTGCTGGTCGACGTGGTCGGCAAGCTGGAGGTCCCGATGCCCGAGCCCACCGGCCGCGGCGCCCGGGCCGACCTGATCGAGATGATCGACTACATGCGCCGGCGCGGCCTCGCCAAGCGCACCCGCTGGGTCCTCAAGGCCGCCCTCGGCCAGATGCACGGCCTGCCCGAGCTGCACAACGCCTACCGCGAGCGGGTGGTCAAGCCGCGCCGCGAGGCCGGACTGAAGCTGATCCGACGCGCCATGGACGAGGGCGTGCTCCGCTCCGACCTCGACCTGGACCTGCTCGGCGACCTGCTGATGGGCCCGATCCTCTACCGCAGCATCCTGTGGGACGACTCCGACCTGGAGGACCCGGACCTGGCCCGCACGATGGTGGACTCGCTGATCGAGGGCCTCGGGCCGCGCTGACCCCGGCCGCCCCCGCACTGACCCCCGCGCTGACCCGGCCGACCCCGGCGCGGAGCGGGGCCGGCCCGCGGGCCTTCCGGTCGGACGTGGTCTAACTCACCAAACCGGGCCACGCCGGAACCCGCTCCGGGGGAGTGACGTCTGTCCCGGCATAGGCTGAGCCGGGCGTCCGATCGAACCGGCACCGGTCCGGTACCGCGCCCGTTCCCCCGGGCCCCGGAGCGGCGGGCGGCACGAAAGAACGGGAGCCAGGGATGACGCAGGCGGACAGGACCGAGCGGACCGCGGCCCCCGGAGGTGCCGAGGACCCGGCCCCCGCGGCCCGGTCCGGCGGCTTCCTCGGCCTGCGGGACTGGGGCCGGGACGCCCGCGGCGCCACCACCTGGCGGCGCGGCCTGGTGATCGCCGCGCTGGCCGTGCTCACCGCGGCCCTGTTCGCCTTCCATGCCGACGTGCCCAACGGCGTGGGCAACCTCGGCAGCCTGCTGGAGACCTTCCTGCCCTGGGTCGGCCTGGCCGTCCCGGTGCTGCTGGTGCCCGCGCTGCTGCGCCGCTCCGCCACCGCGCTGATCGCCCTGCTGCTGCCCGTCGTGCTCTGGGTCAACCTGTTCGGCGGCCTGCTGAGCGACAAGAACGGCGGCCAGGGCGACTGGACGGTGGTCAGCCACAACGTGGCGGCCGCCAACACCGACGTGCCGGCCACCGTCCGGGGGCTGGTCGCCTCGGGCGCCCAGATCGTCGCCCTGCAGGAGCTGGCCGGCAAGGCGCTGCACGCGTACGAGACCGGGCTCGCCGAGGCGTACCCGTACCACACGGTGGAGGGCACGGTCGGGCTCTGGTCGAAGTACCCGATCCGCGCAGCCGCGCCGGTGGACCTCAAGATGGGCTGGACCAGGGCCTTCCGGGCCGAGGTCGGCACCCCGCAGGGCCCGGTCGCCGTGTACGTCGCGCACCTGCCGTCGGTGCGGCTGAAGGCCGAGGGCGGCTTCACCGTCGACCAGCGGGACGTCAGCGCGCAGGCGCTCGGCGACGCGATCGAGGCCGAGCCGGTCAAGAAGGTGCTGCTGCTCGGCGACCTCAACGGCACCATGAACGACCGCAGTCTGGCGCCGATCACCTCGCAGATGCGCTCGGCGCAGGGCGCCGCCGGGGACGGCTTCGGCTTCAGCTGGCCGGCGGCCTTCCCGATGGCGCGGATCGACCAGATCATGAGCAAGGGCGGGCTGAAGCCGGTCGACTCCCGCACCCTGCCCCGGGACGGCAGCGACCACCTCGCGGTGGCCGCCACCTACCGGTTCTCGTCCTAGCCGTAGCCCAGGCCCAGGCCCTGGCCCTGGCCCTGGCCCGGGCTCAGCCCCGGCGCCAGCGGTTGGTGATCGGCAGGCGGCGGTCCCGGCCGAAGTTCTTCACCGAGATCTTCGGGCCCGGCGGGTACTGGCGCCGCTTGTACTCCGCGGTGTCGACCAGGCGCACCACCCGGTCCACCACCGCCGGGTCGAAGCCGGCCGCCACGATCGCGTCCCGGCCCTCGTCCCCCTCGATGTAGCGGGCCAGCACGCTGTCCAGCAGGTCGTAGTCCGGCAGCGAGTCGGTGTCCTTCTGGTCCGGCCGCAGCTCGGCGGACGGCGGCTTGACGATGGTGTTCTCCGGGATCGGGGGCACCTCGCCGCGCCGCTCGGCCTCCTCGTTGCGCCAGCGGGCCAGCCGGAAGATCAGCGACTTGTAGACGTCCTTGATCGGCCCGAACGCGCCCACCGAGTCGCCGTACAGGGTCGAGTAACCGACCGCCAGCTCGCTCTTGTTGCCCGGCGCGAGCACGATGTGCCCCTCCTGGTTGGAGATCGCCATCAGCAGGGTGCCGCGCAGCCGGGACTGCAGGTTCTCCTCGGCCAGGCCGGTCAGCTCGGTGGCCGCCAGGTAGGCGTCGAACATCGGGGCGATGGAGACGGTGCGGAAGTGCAGACCGGTGCGGCGGGCCAGGTCGGCCGCGTCGTCCTTGGAGTGGTCGGAGGAGTACCGGCTGGGCATCGAGACGCAGTACACGTTCTCGGCGCCGATCGCGTCCACCGCGATCGAGGCCACCAGCGCGGAGTCGATGCCGCCGGAGAGGCCGATCAGGACCGACCTGAAGCCGTTCTTGGCGACGTACGCCCGGGTGCCGGAGACGAGGGCGGCCCAGATCTCGGCCTCGTCGGACAGCCGCGGCGCGACCTGCGCGGTCAGCGGCTCGGCGGGCGCGGGCAGGGCCCCGCCGTCCAGTTCGGTGCGGACCAGGTGGAGTCCGTCGCTCAGCAGCAGGCCGTCGGTGTGGTCGCTGCTGGCGGCCGGCAGGTCGAGGTCCAGCACCAGCAGGTGCTCCTCGAACTGCGGGGAGCGGGCGAGGACCTCGCCGTCCGCGCCGACCACGATCGAGTCCCCGTCGAAGACCAGCTCGTCCTGGCCGCCGACCATGTTGACGTACGCCAGGGTGCAGCCCGCCTCGGCGGCCCGGCGCCGGACCAGCTCCAGCCGCTGGTCGTCCTTGTTCCGCTCGTACGGCGAGCCGTTGACCACCAGCAGCAGCCCGGCCTCGGCCTCACGGGCCGCGGTGACCCGGCCGCCGTCCTGCCAGATGTCCTCGCAGATCGCCAGCGCGACGTCCACCCCGTGCACCCGGACCACCGGCAGCTGGTCGCCCGGGACGAACCAGCGGAACTCGTCGAACACGCCGTAGTTGGGCAGGTGGTGCTTGGCGAAGCGGGTCACCACCTCGCCCCGGTGCAGCACGGCGGCGCAGTTCTGCGGGGACCCTGCCGGGCGGTTGAAGCGCGGCGAGGGGTGCTCGGAACGCCCGAGGTAGCCGACCACCACCGGCACCTCGCCCAGCCCGTCGGCCGCCAGCCGGCCGGCCAGCTCGACCAGCGCGCCGCGGGAGGCCTCGACGAAGGAGCGGCGCAGGGCGAGGTCCTCGACCGGGTAGCCGGTGAGGGCCATCTCGGGGAAGGCGACCAGCTGCGCGCCGGCCTCGACGGCCTGCTTGGTCCAGCGCACCACCTCATCGCTGTTGCGGGCGAGGTCACCGACCCAGGGGTCGATCTGGCTCAGGGCGAGACGGAGATTGGGCATGCCCCCGAGTGTAATCGTCTATCTGACGCAATGTCCCGCGAGGGGGTCGCTCCCGGGGTCGGCACCGGGGTCGTACCGGGGTCGGTACGGGGGCGGGTCCGGGGGCCGGTCCCGGGGGTTCCTCCCCGTCGGCCGTCCCACCGGCCGTCCCCCCGCCCTTCCCGGGGGTCGGCACTGCCGAGTCGCGCGCTGATCGGCCATGATGGGGGCATTCGCTCACAGGGTCTTCCGGAGGCCTTCCGGGCGTAACACGAGCGTAAAGAGCAGAGGTGAGACTGTCCCCATGGGCAAGCAGCAGCAGTTCGTGCTTCGGACGCTCGAAGAGCGTGACATCCGGTTCGTCCGGCTGTGGTTCACCGACGTGCTCGGGTTCCTCAAGTCGGTCGCGGTGGCTCCGGCCGAGCTGGAACAGGCCTTCGAGGAGGGCATCGGGTTCGACGGCTCGGCGATCGAGGGCTTCGCCCGGGTGTACGAGTCCGACATGATCGCCAAGCCGGACCCGACCACCTTCCAGATCCTGCCCTGGCGCTCGGAGACCCCGGGCACCGCCCGGATGTTCTGCGACATCCTGATGCCGGACGGCTCGCCGTCCTTCGCCGACCCCAGGTTCGTGCTCAAGCGCACCCTGGAGAAGGCCTCCGACCTGGGCTTCACCTTCTACACCCACCCGGAGATCGAGTTCTTCCTGCTGAAGAACCTGCCCGGCGACGGCACCGCACCCGTCCCCGCCGACCAGTCCGGCTACTTCGACCACACCCCCCGCGGGGTGGGCCACGACTTCCGCCGCCAGGCGATCACCATGCTGGAGTCGATGGGCATCTCGGTCGAGTTCTCGCACCACGAAGGCGCCCCCGGCCAGCAGGAGATCGACCTGCGCTACGCCGACGCGCTCTCCACCGCCGACAACATCATGACCTTCCGTCTGGTCATGAAGGAGGTCGCGCTGGAGCAGGGCGTGCACGCGAGCTTCATGCCCAAGCCCTTCTCCGAGCACCCCGGCAGCGGCATGCACACCCACGTCTCGCTGTTCGAGGGCGACCGCAACGCCTTCCACGAGTCCGGCGCCGAGTACCAGCTCTCCAAGGTCGGCAGATCCTTCATCGCCGGCCTGTTGAAGCACGCCGCCGAGACCGCCGCCGTCACCAACCAGTGGGTGAACTCCTACAAGCGGATCTGGGGCGGCTCCCAGCGCACCGCCGGCGCCGGCGGCGAGGCGCCGTCCTACATCTGCTGGGGCCACAACAACCGCTCGGCGCTGATCCGGGTGCCGATGTACAAGCCGGGCAAGCAGGGCTCCACCCGGGTCGAGATCCGCTCCCTCGACACCGGCTGCAACCCCTACCTCGCCTACGCCGTCACCCTGGCGGCCGGCCTGAAGGGCATCGAGGAGGGCTATGAGCTCCCGCCCGGTGCCGACGACGACGTGTGGGCGCTGACCGACTCCGAGCGCCGCGCCCTCGGCATCCAGCCGATGCCGCAGAACCTCGGCGAGGCCATCGACCTGATGCAGCGCAGCGAGCTGGTCGCCGAGACGCTGGGCGAGCACGTCTTCGACTTCTTCCTGCGCAACAAGCGCCAGGAGTGGGAGGAGTACCGCTCCGAGGTGACGCCGTTCGAACTGCGCAAGAACCTCCAGGTGCTCTGACGCCCGGTCAGGCACCCGTCGGGCCCGCTCCGTTCGGAGCGGGCCCGCGCCGTTCCTCCGGGCGGGGGTCCTCCGCGCTCGCTAATCCGTTGAGCCGATGTGATGACTCTGCAGCGGTGCGCGCCGCGACCGGGTGGCGCAGGGACGTATTCAGAAGATCCGTTTTGCGGATCATCCTGGAGTGTCATGCGTACTCGAATCACCACCCTGGTCCTGTCCGGACTCGCCTCGGCCACCCTCGTGCTGGGCGCCGGTCACACGGCCCACGCTTCGACCTTCGTCGACCACGGCACGGCCGCCGAGCCGGCGGAGGCCCAGGGCGCATGGGTCGACAGCCTCCTGAGCTTGGCCGGCGAGAGCACGGGCTCCGGCACCTGGAGCGTCACCAGCCGGAGCCTCACCCAGTGGGACGCCGCGGGCCCGGCCGACACCGCCGAGCAGGTCGACCCGTCCCTGGCGGTCGAAGGCAGCCCCGAGCGCGGCCAGTCGATGGACGAGCCGTCGGCGCTCGGGCTCCCCGGGACCCTGGGGGCCGGCGGCGAGTCCTGCGAGCAGGGCCCGCACGGGAACCCCGGGGGCCCGGACTGCGTCTGCCCCCACGGTGAGCACGGTGAGCACGGTGAGCACGGTGAGCACGGTGAGCACGGTGAGCACGGTGAGCACGGTGAGCACGGTGAGCACGGCCACGGGGACCACGGCGAGCACGGCGACCACGGCGGGCAGCAGCAGGGGCAGGGCAACGAGCAGAACCAGGGCCAGGGCCAGAACCAGGGTCAGGGGCAGGACCAGGCGCAGGGCCAGGACCAGAACCAGGCGCAGGGCCAGGACCAGAACCAGAACGTGGACCAGAACCAGACCGGGCAGCAGAGCCAGGGTCAGGACCAGCACGTCGACGTGACGGTCATCGTGCAGAACAACCTCAACAACAGCGCGAACAACAGCGCCGCCAGCACCTCGAACAACAGCTCCACCAGCAACTCGAGCAACGCCGCCAACAACTCCGCGACCAACAACGCGAACAACCACGCGCAGAACAGTCAGGCGGCCTCGCAGTCCAGCACCATGGCGAACCAGCAGAGCCAGGCCAACCAGCAGTCCGCGTACAACCTGAACAAGGTCAAGTTCGTCGCGCAGGCGCGGCCGTCGTACCCGGCGCCCCACCACGGCGGGTCCGGGCACGAGTCGAAGCCCGCACACCACCACGGGGAGCTGGCCCACACCGGCTCCGAGGGGACTCCGGTCATGCTCGGGCTCTCCGCCGCGCTCCTCGCGGCGGGTGCGGCAGCGATGAGGTTCGGCCGCCGCCGCGCGTGAGGGAACGCAAGGTCAGCGACGGGCGCCGCCCCGGCCGGTCATCGGCCGGGGCGGTGTGCTGCCCGCGTCCGCCGGACGGGCGCTACCGCAGCTCGGGGGGCGGTGTGCGGGCCGGGTCCACCGGCTCGTCCCGGACCAGGCTGCCCCAGACGGCCATGCGGTACAGCGAGGTGTAGACGGGCGTGCAGGTGGTCAGGGTGATGTAGCGGCCCGGACCGGTGTACGGGGAGCCGCCGGGCACCGGGGCGATGACGCCGGTGTCGGTCGGGGAGGTCTCGGGGAGCGTCGCGTCGACGCGGTAGACGTACCAGCGGTCGCGGGTCTCCACGACCAGGGGGTCGCCAGGCTTGAGCCGGTCCAGGTCGTGGAACACCGCGCCGTGGCCGTCCCGGTGGGCGGCGAGGGCGAAGTTGCCCTGCTCCTCCCACGGCATCGCCGCGGCGTACGGAGTGGTGTAGGCCCCCGCGACGCCCTCGGAGAGGGTGTCGTCGTCGGTGCCGAGCTTGATCATCACCTGGTAGCCGGCGCCCAGCGCCGGGGCGTGCAGGAAGCCGATGCCGCCGTCGGCGCCGACGGGGGGCGGGGCTGCCGGGCCCGCCGGGGCGGTCGGCGCGGCCGCGGGGGCGGCCGGTCCGGTCGGGGCGACCGCGGGGGCCGCCGCCGACCAGCTCCGGCGCAGCTGCTCGGCGGCGGCTCCCGCGTGCCGGGCGGCCGTGAGGTCCGTCCACCAGAGCGAGTACGCGACCAGCAGGGCGAGCAGCACACCGGCGGTGAACAGCACGTCGCCGAGCACACCGGCCGCGACCCGCAGCGGGCGTCGGCGCGCGGACGCGGTGGGGGAGCCCTCGCCGAGGGTGTCCTGGCTGGTCATGCGGGTACTCCACCGTGTCCGGAAGGCGGCGGGCAAGGCGACACGCCACCTCGGCGGGCGGAGGGCCGGTCCGCGGCCGCGCCCGGCGGTGGACCGCGAGGGCGCGTAACCTGCTAGGGCCTGTCGTCGAACTCCCGTCGTCCGCGCGGAGGACGCCCGCGGACGGGGAGTTCGAGGACGGGTCCTTGGGCGGACGGACGGAGGGGCCGATGGCGGTGGACGAGCAGCGGACCGGGAGCCGGGTCAGCCGGCCGGAGAACCGGCTGGTCCGGCGCGGTTTCGGCGACCCGGCGCGGGCGGTGCGGCTGCTGGACGGCCCCGGCCTGGAGGGCCTGGCCGACGACCCCGTGCTGCTGGACGCGCTCGGCGCCACCGCCGACCCGGACCAGGCGCTGCTCGGCCTGGCCCGGTTGATGGAGGCCGCCGACGAGACCGACCGGCACACCCTGCGCGACACCCTCACCACCTCCAAGCCGCTGCGCGACCGGCTGCTCGGCGTGCTCGGCGTCTCCACCGCGCTCGGCGACCACCTGGCCCGGCACCCGCACGACTGGCACGTGCTGGTCACCTTCGAACTGCGCGACATGCACCCCGGCCCGGAGGACTTCCACCGCGCGCTGACCGAGGGCGTCCGGTCCGGGGGCGCCGGACGTGAGGGCGACCGCAGCCCGGCGGACGCGCTGCGGATCGCCTACCGCCGCTGCCTGCTCGCCATCGCCGCCCGCGACCTCACCGGCACCACCGACCTGGCCCGGACCGCCGCCGAGCTCGCCGACCTGGCCGGCGCCACCCTGCAGACCGCCCTGGAGCTCGCCGCCGAGCAGGACCCGGAGGCCGCCGCGGCCTGCCGGCTGGCGGTGATCGGCATGGGCAAGTGCGGTGGACGCGAACTCAACTACGTCTCGGACGTGGACGTCGTCTTCGTCGCCGAGCCGCGCGAGGGCGTGGACGAGCACCAGGCGATCAAGGCCGCCACCCGGCTGGCCGCGGCCCTCACCCGGCTGTGCGCGGACACCACCGGCGAGGGCACCATCTGGCCGGTGGACGCGAACCTGCGGCCCGAGGGCCGCAACGGCCCGCTGGTGCGCACCCTGGCCAGCCACCTCGCGTACTACCAGCGCTGGGCCAAGACCTGGGAGTTCCAGGCCCTGCTCAAGGCCCGCCCGGTCGCCGGGGACGCCGAGCTCGGCGCCGCGTACGTCGAGGCGCTCGCCCCGCTGGTCTGGCAGGCCGCGGCCCGGGAGAACTTCGTCGCCGACGTGCAGCAGATGCGCCGCCGGGTCATCGACTCCATCCCCGTCACCGAACTGGACCGCCAGCTCAAACTCGGGCCGGGCGGGCTGCGCGACGTCGAGTTCTCCGTCCAGCTGCTGCAGCTGGTGCACGGCCGCACCGATCCGGCGCTGCGCAGCGGCAACACCCTGGAGGCGCTGGCCGCGCTCTCCCGCGGCGGGTACGTCGGCCGGGCGGACGCCGCCTCGCTGGACACCGCGTACCGCTTCCTGCGCTCGCTGGAGCACCGGATCCAGCTGCACCGGCTGCGCCGCACCCACCTGATGCCCACCGGGGAGGAGGACCTGCGCCGACTGGCCCGCTCGCTGGCCGCGCTGATCAACGACGACACCCGCGCCGACCCGGTGGCCGCGCTGCAGCGGGAGTGGAAGCGGCACGCGGTGGAGGTCCGGCGGCTGCACGAGAAGCTGTTCTACCGGCCGCTGCTCGACGCCGTCGCCGAGCTGCCGCCGGGCGCCGCCGGGCTGAGCCCGGACGCGGCCCGGGCCCGGCTGGAGGCGCTCGGCTACGCGGACCCGGCGGCCGCGCTGCGGCACATCAGCGCGCTCGCCTCCGGGGTGAGCCGCAAGGCGGCGATCCAGCGCACCCTGCTGCCGGTGCTGCTCGGCTGGTTCGCCGACTCGGCCGACCCGGACGCCGGGCTGCTGAACTTCCGGCAGGTCTCCGACGCGCTCGGCCGTACGCCCTGGTACCTGCGGCTGCTGCGGGACGAGAGCGCCGCCGCCGAGCAGCTCGCCCGGGTGCTGTCGGCCGGCCGGCTCGCCCCCGACCTGCTGCTGCGCGCCCCCGAGGCGGTGGCCATGCTGGGCGATCCGCAGGGCCTGGAGCCGCGCGGCCGGGCGGCGCTGCAGTCGGAGGTGCTGGCCGCCGTCGGCCGGGCCGGGTCCACCACCGCCGCGGTGGCCGCCGCCCGCTCGGTGCGCCGCCGGGAGCTGTTCCGTACGGCCGCCGCGGACGTCCTCGGGCGGCTCGGGGAGGACCCGGCGCAGGCGCTGGACGCGGCGGGGGAGGCGCTCACCGCGCTCAACGCCGCCACCCTGCAGGGCGCGCTGAGCGCGTGCGTGGCCGGCTGGGAGGCCGAGCACGGGGACCTGCCGACGCGGATCTCGGTCGTCGCGATGGGCCGCTTCGGCGGCCACGAGCTGGGCTACGGCTCGGACGCGGACGTGCTCTTCGTCCACGAGCCGCTGCTCGGTTCGCTGGAGGAGGAGGCCGCCCGGGCCGCCCAGGCGGTCTGCCACGAGCTGCGCGCCCAGCTGGGCGCGCCCTCCACCGAGCCGCCGCTGCTGGTCGACGCGGACCTGCGGCCGGAGGGACGCAGCGGACCGCTGGTGCGCAGCCTCGCCTCGTACGCGGCGTACTACCGGCGCTGGTCGCACGCCTGGGAGAGCCAGGCGCTGCTGCGCGCCGAGCCGGTGGCCGGGGACGAGGAGCTGGGCACGCGGTTCCGGCAGCTGATCGACCCGCTGCGCTACCCGGGCAACGGGGTGCCGGAGCGGGACCTGGTGGAGATCCGCCGGATCAAGGCCCGGATCGAGGCCGAGCGGCTGCCGCGCGGGGCCGACCCCACCACCCACACCAAGATCGGCCGGGGCGGGCTGGCGGACGTGGAGTGGACGGTGCAGCTGCTGCAGCTCCGGCACGGGCACGAGCTGCCGGCCCTGCGCACCACCCGGACCAGGGCCGCGCTGGCGGCGGCGGTGGACGGCGGGCTGGTGCGGCGGGAGGACGCGGAGGTGCTGGACGCCGCCTGGGTGCTGGCCTCCCGGGTGCGGGCGGCGGTGATGCTGGTGCGCGGCCGGCCCGGGGACAGCTTCCCCGGGGAGGCCCGGGAGCTGGCCGGCGTGGCCCGCTACCTCGGGTACGGCGCCGGGCACAGCGGGCAGCTGCTGGACGACTACCGGCGGACCACCCGGCGGGCACGGGCGGTGGTGGACCGGCTGTTCTACGGGCTCTGAGCCGTTCGCGACAGGGGCCCGGGTGCGCGGAAGGGGCCCCCGCACGGGAGGCCCCTTCGTGGTGAGGTCGGGTACCGGTCAGCGGCGCGCGGTGCTGACCGCGGGCTCGCTCCACTGCTCGGGGACGGTGATCGGCCGGTCCGCCTCCGTCTCCCGCGCGGGGACCTGCGGCAGCTTGTAGACCCACTCGTGGTACAGCCAGCGGGCCGCGAGGAACCCGACCGCCAGGCACAGCAGGCCGCCGACGGCGTCCATCCAGAAGTGGTTGGCGGTCGAGACGATGACCACCAGAGTGGCGAGGGGGTACAGCAGACCGAGCGCCTTGACCCACGTCCGGCGGGCCAGGAAGAAGATCGCCAGGCCGCACCAGGTCGACCAGCCGATGTGCATCGAGGGCATCGCCGCGTACTGGTTGGAGACGTGTGCGGCGGGACCGGAGGCCATCGAGCCCCAGGTGCCGTGGGTCTTCACGGTGTCGATGAAGCCGCCGTCGGTCATCAGGCGGGGCGGGGCCAACGGGAAGAAGTAGAAGCCGACCAGGGCGATCGCGGTGGTGACGAACAGGACGGTGCGGGCCGCGACGTAGCGGCCGGGGTGACGGCGGTACAGCCAGACCAGCACACCGATGGTGATCACGAAGTGCAGCGTCGCGTAGTAGTAGTTCATCCCGGTGATCAGCCACCCGACGGCGTCCACCGCGTGGTTGACCGAGCGCTCGACGGCGATGCCGAGGTGCTGCTCCAGGTCCCAGATCCAGCCCGCGTGCTTCTGGGCTATCGCCTCCTGCTCGGGGACCGCGTTGCGGACGATCGAGTAGATCCAGTAGCTGATCCCGATCAGGGCCAGCTCGAACCAGATCCGCGGCCGGGCCGGTGACCGGCGCTGCTCGCGGAGGCGGTTGCGCAGGGCCGCGCCTCGGGACTGGGCGGCACGGGTGGCTCCGTCGGGCAGCCGGCCGGGGAGGACCGTCGCCGCCTCGGAACCGCCACCGCTGGCCTCGTCGGCGCGCCGGGCGTCGCCTCGCTGGATCTCGGTCGGTTCCCCCATGGACGAGAAGTCTGCCAGACCGCTCGTAGCCGTCTGCTCATCCTCTGGAAGTGGATTCTTCACCGGCTGTCCCCCTTGAGGGCTAGGGGCCGGCTCCCACCGGGGTAGGGGGTGCTCGGGGTTCTGGTGCATACCGGTGGGACGGACATACGTCCCATTGTCACGCGCGTCGCTCCGGGGGAGTAATCGGGGGGCCCGAGACGGTCCAGGGCCTGGATTTTTCCGGTACGAAACGGTTTCTGCATCTTGCTGAAACATATTGCAGCCCGCTAGCTTCCTGGGAACCCGATCGCCCCTTCCCCTCAGGGAGCCCTCCGTGGCCGATGCCCCGCTCCGCCCCCGGCGGAGCAGATCCCCCCGCAGATCCCCTCGCAGACCCGGCCGCACGGCCGTCCTGCTGGCCGCCGCGCTGACCGCCGCCACCCTCGGCAGCGCCCCCGCGGCCCTCGCCGCCGCCCCGCCGGCCCCGCCCTCCGACGCCGCGCTCGCGGCCACCGCCGGGCGGCACGACCTCAGCCGCGAGCAGTTCTACTTCGTCCTCCCCGACCGCTTCGCGAACGGGGACACCGCCAACGACACCGGCGCCACCCTCCCGGACGGCGTCACCGGCGGCCGGCTGGAGAACGGCTTCGACCCGGCGGACAAGGGCTTCTACCACGGCGGTGACCTGGCCGGACTGATCCAGAAGCTCGACTACATCCAGGACCTCGGCACCACCGCGATCTGGATGGCGCCGATCTTCAAGAACAAGCCGGTCCAGGGCAGCGGGGCGGACGCCTCCGCCGGGTACCACGGCTACTGGATCACCGACTTCACCCAGGTCGACCCGCACTTCGGCACCAACGAGCAGCTCAAGGAGCTGATAGCCAAGGCGCACGCCCGCGGGATCAAGGTCTTCTTCGACGTCATCACCAACCACACCGCCGACGTCATCGACGCCGCCGAGCAGCAGCACGGCTACCGCTCGGCCGGCGCCTACCCGACGCTCGACGCGGACGGGAACCCGGTGGACGAGACCGCCGTCGCCGACGCGGGAGCGCCCTGGCCGCGGATCACCAAGGACTCCTTCCCCTACACCCCCGTCTTCCGCACCCCCGGCGACGCGAACGCCAAGACCCCGTCCTGGCTCAACGACCCCTCGCTCTACCACAACCGGGGCGACTCGACCTTCGTCGGGGAGTCCGCCACCGAGGGCGACTTCAGCGGCCTGGACGACCTCGACACCCAGAACCCCCGGGTGGTCAAGGGCTTCGAGAAGGTCTACCAGCAGTGGGTGAAGGACGCCGGCGTGGACGGCTTCCGGATCGACACCGTCAAGCACGTCAACATGGCGTTCTGGCAGCAGTGGGCTCCCGCTCTCAAGGACTTCGCCGCCAAGCAGGGCAACAAGAAGTTCTTCATGTTCGGCGAGGTCTACTCCGGCGACCCGGCGATCACCTCGCCGTACGTCACCAAGGGCAAGCTGCAGGCCACCCTGGACTTCCCGTTCCAGGGCGCCGCCCGCTCCTACGTCTCCCAGGGCGGCTCCGCCAAGGCCCTGGCCGACGTCTACGGCCAGGACTACCGCTACACCAGCGCCGACACCGACGCGTACGAGCTGCCGACCTTCCTCGGCAACCACGACATGGGCCGCTTCGGCTCCTTCCTGCTCGCCGACAACCCGGGCGCCGACGAGGCCACCCTGCTCAAGAAGGACCGCCTCGGCAACGAGCTGCAGTTCCTCACCCGCGGCCAGCCCGTCGTCTACTACGGCGACGAGCAGGGCTTCACCGGTGCGGGCGGCGACAAGGACGCCCGGCAGGACATGTTCGCCTCCCGGACCCCGTCCTACAACGCCGATAGGGTGCTCGGCGGCCCCTCCGGCCCGGCCGACCGGTACGGGCAGGGCGGGCAGCTCTACCAGGGCATCGCGGGCCTGGCCAAACTGCGCCGCGACCACCCGGCGCTGGCCGACGGCGCCCAGGTCGAGCGCTACGCGGCCGACGGCCCGGGCGTGTACGCCTTCTCCCGGATCGACGCGGGGCAGCAGGTCGAGTACCTGGTGGCGGTCAACAACGCCACCGAGGCCAAGACCGTCACGCTGGACACCTTCTCGGCCGGCATGGGCTTCGACCGGATCTACCCGGCGGCGGGGGAGAGGGCGACCTCCGGGGCCGACCGCATGGTGACGGTGACCGTCCCCGCGCTCTCCTCCGTGGTGTTCAAGGCGGCCGGCCGGCTCGCCGCCGCCGACGCGGCGCCGCAGCTCTCGGTGCGGCCGCCCGCGGACGGCTCGACCGGCCTCGTCACCGTCGGCGCGAAGGTCGACGGCGGCGGCTTCGCCCGGGTGAGCTTCGCCGCGCAGATCGGCAACGGGCCCTGGCAGACGCTGGGCACCGCCGACACCGGGAAGTACGCCGTCACCCAGGACCTGGGCGCCGTCGCCCCCGGCACGGTCGTGCGCTACAAGGCCGTCGTCCAGGACTCCGGCGGCCACCTGCGCTCCGCCACCGCGAGCTTCACCACCGGCACCCCCGCGCCCACGCCGGTGCCCACCGCGGGCGCCCGCCCGTACGCCGTCGTCCACTACAACCGGCCGGACGGCGACTACGACGGCTGGAACCTCTACGCCTGGGGCGACCTCGCCGACGGCGAGGGCACCCCGTGGCCGGCCGGACACGCCTTCACCGGGCGGGACGCGTACGGCGCCTTCGCGTACGTGCGGCTGAAGCCGGGCGCCTCGGACGTCGGGTTCATCGTGGAGAAGAACGGCGTCAAGGACGTGGACGCCGACCGGCACCTCGACGTGGGCAGCACCGGCGAGGTGTGGCTGAAGCAGGGCGACCCGGCGGTGCGCACCGCGAACCCGGGCCCGGCGAACACCCCGCCGGCGAACACCGCCGTCATCCACTACAACCGGGCCGACGGCGACTACGACGGCTGGGGCCTGCACGACTGGACCGGCGCGGCCACCCCCACCGACTGGGGCAAGCCGCTGATGCCGGCGCGCCGCGACGCCTTCGGCGCCGTCTTCGAGGTGCCGCTGGCCCCCGGTGCGACCAGCCTCAGCTACATCCTGCACCGGGGCAACGACAAGGACCTGCCCGCCGACCAGTCGCTCGACCTCGCGGTCAACGGCAGGGAGGTCTGGATCCTCGGCGGCCGCGAGGGGTACCTGCTGCCGCAGAACCCGGCCGCGTCCTCGCAGGTCGACCTCGGCAGCGCCAAGGCGCAGTGGATCGACGCGAGGACCGTCGTCGTCCCGGCGAACTACGGCGCGGGCGACGACGCCCTGGCCGGCGGCACCAGCGCCCAGCTGGTGTACGACCCGGCGGGCGGCATCCGGGCCGACAAGGGCGTGCTGAACAAGCCCGGCCAGTGGCTGCGGCTCACCCCCGTGAAGGGCGGGCTGACCGACGCGCAGAAGGCGAAGTACCCGCACCTGGCCGGCTACCGGGCCTTCACCGTGGACGCCCGGGACACCGCCCGCGTCCCGGCCGCGCTGCGCGGTCAGCTGCTGTTCACCGAGCACCTGCCCAGCGGCGCCGTCCTGGCCGCGACCGGGGTCCAACTCCCGGGCGTGCTGGACGACCTGTACGCCGGGCGGACCGCCAAGGTCGACTTCGGGCCGGCGTACTACGACGGCAAGGTGGCGCTCTCGCTCTGGGCGCCGACCGCGCAGGAGGTGTCCGTCCAGGTCTTCGACGGCCCGACCGGCGGAAGCCCGAGGACGCTGCCGCTGAAGCGGGACGACGAGACCGGCGTCTGGGAGATCGTCCGGGACAAGCGCGAGTTGGACGGCAGGTACTACCTGTACCAGGTGAAGGTCTGGGCGCCCTCGGTGCAGCAGCTCGTCGTCAACACCGTCACCGACCCGTACTCGGTGGCGCTGTCCACCGACTCCACCCGCAGCCTGGTCGCCGACCTGGACGCCAAGGAGCTCAAGCCGGCGGGCTGGGACGACCACGCCCGCCCGCAGGCCGTCCCGCCCGCGCGGCAGCAGATCCAGGAGCTGCACGTCCGGGACTTCTCGGTGGAGGACCCGACCGTCCCGGCCGCCGAGCGCGGCACCTACCTGGCGTTCACCGAGTCGCAGTCGGCCGGCATGCGGCACCTGCGGGAGCTGGCCGCCGCCGGGGTGACCACGATCCACCTGCTGCCGACCTTCGACATCGCCACCATCCGGGAGAACCGGGCCGAGCAGAAGCTGCCGGCCTGCGACCTCAAGTCCCTTCCCGCGGACGGGCCGAAGCAGCAGGAGTGCGTGGCGGCCGTCGCCGCCGACGACGCGTACAACTGGGGCTACGACCCGCTGCACTACAACGTGCCGGAGGGCTCGTACGCCACGGACCCCGGCGGCACGGCCCGCACCGTGCAGTTCCGGCAGATGGTGCAGGCGATGCACGCGGCCGGGCTGCGGGTGGTGCTCGACGTGGTCTACAACCACACCGCCGCCGCCGGGCAGGCCGAGCACTCGGTGCTGGACCGGGTCGTCCCCGGCTACTACCAGCGGCTGGACGCCAACGGCAAGGTGACGACGGACAGTTGCTGCGCCGACACCGCGCCCGAGCACGCCATGATGAACCGGCTGGTGGTCGACTCGGTGACCCTGTGGGCCCGTGAGTACAAGGTGGACGGCTTCCGCTTCGACCTGATGGGCCTGGACCCGAAGTCCACCATGCTGGACGTGCAGGCCGCGCTGCGGAAGATGACGCCGGACTCGGACGGCGTGGACGGGAAGAACGTCTTCCTCTACGGCGAGGGCTGGAACTTCGGCGCCGTCGCCGACAACGCCCGGTTCGAGCAGGCCACCCAGGCGAACATGGCAGGCACCGGCATCGCCACCTTCGACGACCGGATCCGCGACGCCGCCCGCGGCGGCAACTTCATGCTCGGCTCCGCGCCGCAGCAGGGCTTCGCCTCGGGCCTGTACACCGACCCGAACGGCTCGCCCGCGAACGGGACCCCGGAGCAGCAGAAGGCCCGACTGCTGCACCAGATGGACCAGCTGAAGGTGGGGCTGACCGGCAACCTGGCCGGGTACGCCTTCACCGACAGCTCCGGGAAGGCCGTCACCGGCGCCCAGGTCGACTACAACGGCGCCCCGACCGGGTACGCGGCCGAGCCGGGCGAGGCGGTGGAGTACGTGGACGCCCACGACAACACCGACCTCTTCGACGCCCTCGCGTACAAGCTGCCGACCGGCACCGCACCCTCCGACCGGGCCCGGATGCAGGCGCTCGGGCTCTCGCTCACCGCGCTCACCCAGGGCGCCGGCTTCGCCCAGGCGGGCAGCGACCTGCTGCGCTCCAAGTCGCTCGACGCCAACTCCTACGACTCGGGCGACTGGTTCAACGCGATCCACTGGGACGCCGCCGCGGGCAACGGCTGGGGCCGCGGCCTGCCACCGGCGGCCGACAACAAGGAGCTGTGGCCGACCGCCCAGTCCCTGTTGGCGAACCCGAAGCTGACCGTGGGCGCGGCGGACATCCGGGCGACCTCGGCGCAGTACCGGGAGTTCCTGCGGATCAAGCAGTCCTCGCCGCTGTTCTCGCTGCCCACCCTGGCCGCCGTGCAGCAGCGGCTGTCCTACCCGCTCTCCGGCACCGCCGGCGAGACGCCCGGTGTGATCACCCTGCACCTGGACGGCACCGGGCTGGCGGGGGCGGAGAAGGGCCTCACGGTGGTCTTCAACGCGACGCCCACCGCGCAGGCGCAGACCGTGGCGGCCCTGCGCGGCACGGACCAGGCGCTGCACCCCGTCCAGGCGGGCGGGGCGGACCAGGTGGTGAAGCGGTCCGGTTTCGACGCCGCGACCGGGACGTTCACCGTGCCGGGCCGCACCGTGGCGGTGTTCGTCCAGCACTGATCGGTGCACGACGCGATTCCCGGGCCCCGTACCGCCGTTGAGGCGGTGCGGGGCCCGGTTCCGTTCCGGCCGCAGAATGGCCGGAAAGCTCCACTGGCACGGCCGGAACTGTGACGTGCCGCGCCCGTTCGGCGCTGCGGGCCGCCCGGCGGTACGACCGGCGGCCCCGACCGCTGGTCAGTGACCGCCGATAGTGATCGAACCTTGCGCCGGGCATGAAAACCGTGTTCACGAGTTTGCAAAGGCGTAGCACAACTGACGAACCGCCATGCATACGGTTTCGGTAATGAATCGGCCAATCGGTGGCATGCATCTGTCATTGCCAGCCGGTTTGCTGCCACGATTCCTCCCGGCTGCAGACGAGGGGGCCCCACCTCCCGGTGCAGCTGTTCCAGCCAAGGTGCAGCGCGTCCCGACCTGCAACGGGTTGTGAGCACCGCAACCCGCGAAAACCGCACCCCCGTCGCACCCGCCGGGGGCCCCCACTGCGCCGCAACCCCGCGGCCCAGGTTCTCTCCACCGTGCGCGACCCAGCGCCGGTCGGAAAAGGAGTCCGCATGTCCCGTTACGCTCACGCCCGGAAGGCGGCGGTCGTCCTGGCCGCCTCCACGGCGCTGCTGGTCACCGGCATACCCGTGATCGCCCAGGCGGCCACGCCGGACGCGCCGGCCGTCGTCGCCGCGCAGCAGAGCCGGGCCGCGCTGATCGCCTCGGCGAACCAGCAGACCGCCTCCCTCGCCCAGGCACTCGGCCTGAGCGGCCAGGAGAAGCTGGTCACCAAGGACGTCGTCCAGGACGCCAACGGCGGTCGCCACCTGCGGTACGAGCGCACCTACGCCGGACTCCCCGTCCTCGGCGGCGACCTGATCGTCCACCAGGACGCGGCCGGCGCCACCAAGAGCGTGACCAAGGCCAGCGAGGCCAGCCTCGCGGGCGTCGACACCACCCCGGCCCTGGCCGCGCCGAAGGCCCAGGCCGCCGCGCTGGCCGTCGAGGCGGGCTCGGTCGACACCGCGCCGCGACTGGTCGTCTGGGCCGCCGACGGCACCCCGAAGCTCGCCTGGGAGACGGTCGTCAACGGCCGCGAGTCCGACGGCACCCCGAGCAAGCTGCACGTCGTCACCGACGCCAAGACCGGCGACGTCCTCAGCAAGGCCGACGGCATCCAGCGCGGCTCCGGCACCGGCGTCTTCGTCGGCAACGTCCCGCTGACCACCACCCAGAGCGGCTCGACCTACTCGCTCAAGGACGCCAGCCGCGGCGGCCAGTACACCACCGACATGAAGAACGGCACCTCCGGCAACGGCACGCTGTTCTCCAAGTCCTCCGACACCTGGGGCAACGGCCAGGCCAGCAACCGCGAGTCGGCCGCCGTGGACGCCCAGTTCGGCGCCGCGGTCACCTGGGACTTCTACAAGAACACCTTCGGCCGCAACGGCATCCGTAACGACGGCGTCGGCGCCATGAGCCGGGTCCACTACGACACCGGCTACGTCAACGCGTTCTGGGACGACTCCTGCTTCTGCATGACCTACGGCGACGGCTCGGGCGACACCCACCCGCTGACCGAGCTCGACGTGGCCGGCCACGAGATGAGCCACGGCGTCACCGCGGCCACCGCCAACCTGAACTACTCCGGCGAGTCCGGCGGCCTCAACGAGGCCACCTCGGACATCTTCGGCAACATGGTCGAGTTCTACGCGAACCTGCCCGCCGACAACCCGGACTACCTCGTCGGCGAGCTCATCGACATCAACGGCAACGGCACCCCGCTGCGCTACATGGACAAGCCCTCCAAGGACGGCCAGTCGGCCGACTCCTGGTACTCGGGCGTCGGCAACCTGGACGTGCACTACTCGTCCGGTGTCGCCAACCACTTCTTCTACCTGCTGGCGGAGGGCAGCGGCGCCAAGGTGATCAACGGCGTCAGCTACAACAGCCCGACGGTCAACAACATCACCGTCACCGGCATCGGCCGGGACAAGGCGCAGCAGGTCTGGTACAAGGCGCTGACCGCCTACATGACCTCCACCACCAACTACGCCGCCGCCCGCACGGCCACCCTGAACGCGGCCACCGACCTGTACGGCGCGAACAGCGCCGAGTACAACGCGGTCGCCACCGCCTGGGCCGCCGTCAACGTCGGCAGCCTGCCCAACCCGGGCGGCGTGACCGTCACCAACCCGGGCAACCAGTCGACCGCCGTGGGCACGGCCGTCAACCTGGCCATCAAGGCCTCGGGCGGCACTGCCCCGCTGTCCTACTCGGCCACCGGCCTGCCGGCCGGCCTGGCGATCAACGCCTCCACCGGCGCGATCACCGGCACCCCGACCACCGCGGGCACCTCCAACGTCACCGTGACGGTGAAGGACTCGGCCGGCAAGTCCGGCACGACCAGCTTCACCTGGACCGTGACCAGCGGTGGTGGCGGCACCTGCACCCCGGCGCAGCTGCTGGGCAACGCGGGCTTCGAGACCGGATCCGCCGCGCCGTGGACCTCCACCTCGGGCGTGGTGGACAACAGCGCGAGCCAGGCCGCGCACGGCGGTTCGTGGAAGGCGTGGATGGACGGCTACGGCTCCAGCCACACCGACACGCTGTCGCAGACGGTGAGCATCCCGGCGGGCTGCAAGGCGACGCTGAGCTTCTGGCTGCACGTCGACACCGCGGAGACCGGCACCACGGCGTACGACAAGCTGACCGTGTCGGTGAACGGCACCACGCTGAAGACCTACTCCAACGTGGACGCCGCGAGCGGCTACCAGCAGCGCAGCTTCGACCTGTCGGCCTACGCGGGCCAGACGGTCACCGTGAAGTTCAACGCGGTCGAGGACTCCTCGCTGCAGACGAGCTTCGTGATCGACGACACCGCCGTCCAGACCGGCTGAGGCCGGACCGGCTCCTCGCGGGGCCGGTGAACCAGGACAGGTGAGGGGCCCGGCAGCCACGGCTGCCGGGCCCTTGTCGTGTCCGACGCGGGGTGGGTGGTGCCGACGCGCCCGTGGGTCGTGCCCGAAGCGGACGCCGGGTGGCGCCCCGGGCGGAGGCCGGTCGTGCCCGAAGCGGGTCGGCGTCGGGCCCGTACCGCGCCCGTGTGGGCCTGGACCGCCTGCGGCCTGCAGAAACGTTACTGTCCTACATCTTGACGATGTCTCCCGGCGATCCTAGGTTCGGCGCTGCAAGTTTCCGGCAAGTTACAGAAACTTCCTGCAGGCTTCACCTCGGCTGCCCCACCCCAGCCACCCCCAGGAGACGACGTGGTCACCACCGCCCCCATCCGCCCCCGGCCCTCGACCGGGAGGACCCGCAAGCCCGCGCGCGCGGCCGGCGCCCTCGCCGCGTCGGCGGCGCTCGCGCTCTCGCTCGCCACCTCCCTGGGCGCCCCCGCCGCCCAGGCCGCCCCGCCCGCGAACAACGGCAAGGACGTCACCGCCACCCTCTTCGAGTGGCGCTTCGACTCCGTCGCCCAGGCCTGCACCTCGACCCTCGGCCCGAAGGGCTACGGCTTCGTCGAGGTCTCCCCGCCGCAGGAGCACATCCAGGGCCCGCAGTGGTGGACCTCCTACCAGCCGGTCAGCTACAAGATCGCCGGCCGGCTCGGCGACCGCACCTCCTTCAAGAACATGGTCGACACCTGCCACGCGGCCGGCGTCAAGGTCATCGCCGACGCGGTGGTCAACCACATGTCGGCGGGCTCCGGCACCGGCACCGGCGGCACCGCGTACACCAAGTACACCTATCCGGGCACGTACCAGGACCAGGACTTCCACGGCTGCCGCCAGCCGATCACCAACTACCAGGACCGCACCAACGTGCAGACCTGCGAGCTGGTCAACCTCTCCGACCTGGACACCGGCAGCGCGTACGTCCAGAGCACCATCGCCCACTACCTGGACGACCTCGGCTCGCTCGGCGTGGACGGCTACCGGATCGACGCCGCCAAGCACATCGCCGCCGCCGACCTCGCCGCGATCAAGGCCAAGACGGCCAACCCGAAGGCCTACTGGGTCCAGGAGGTCATCTACGGCGCCGGCGAGCCGATCCAGCCCGGCGAGTACACCGGCAACGGCGACGTCGACGAGTTCCGGGTCGGCACCGACCTCAAGCGGATCTTCACCAGCGACAAGCTCGCCAACCTCAACGGCTGGGGCGCCTCCTGGGGCTACCTGCCGAGCGACCAGGCGCGCAGCTTCGTCGACAACTGGGACACCGAGCGCAACGGCTCCACCCTCAACTACACGTACGGCAACACCTACACGCTGGCCAACGTCTTCCTGCTGGCGTCCACCTACGGCTCGCCCAACATCTACTCCGGCTACTCCTTCACCAACAAGGACGACGGCCCGCCGAACGGCGGCACCGTCAACGCCTGCTACCAGGACGGGTGGAACTGCACCCACGCCTGGCGGCAGATCGCCAACATGGTCGGATTCCGCAACGCCGTCGCCGGCACCGGGGTGACCAGCTGGTGGTCCAACGGCAACAACGCGATCGCCTTCGGCCGCGGCAACAAGGGCTACGTCGCCATCAACCACGAGAGCGGCGCGATCACCCAGACCTTCCAGACCGGGCTGCCGGCCGGCACCTACTGCGACGTCCAGCACGGCGACCCGCAGCCCGGCGGCGGCTGCACCGGCCCGACGTACCAGGTGGGCGCCAACGGGCAGTTCACCGCGACGGTCGGCGCGGGCGACGCGATCGCGCTGTACGTTCAGCCCGGTACCGCCGTGTCGGGCGCCTCGTTCAACGTCAACGCGACGACGGCCTTCGGGCAGAACGTCTACGTGGTCGGCGACATCGCGGCGCTCGGCGGCTGGGACCCGGCGAAGGCGCTGCCGCTGTCGTCCGCCGGCTACCCGGTCTGGTCGCTGGCGCTCTCGCTGCCGGCCGGCACCTCGTTCCAGTACAAGTACGTCCGCAAGGACGCGAACGGCGCGGTGACCTGGGAGTCCGGCGCCAACCGGACGGCGACGGTGCCCGCCGGCGGGGTCGTCACGCTGAACGACACCTGGCGGCCGTAGGACACCTCCGGCCGTCGGCCCGCCGCTGTCGGCCCGCCGCCGTCGGCCCACCGCCGTCGGCCCACCGCCCGTCCGGTGCCGTCCGGCCGCCGAGGGAACCCCGTCAGCCTGACCTGACGGGGTTCCCCCGTGGGGGTGGACGCGTCGTTGCGGACCCCCGGCGCGGGGCGCGCCGCTGGCACCATCGCGGCATGAGCACCGCCCCCCTCGTCCTGGACGTCGAACTCCGCGGCGGCCGCTGGGACGGCCACCGCAAGCGCGTCAACGCCTCCGCCCCGCCGCCCGCCCTGCGGATGGTGCTCCGGGCCGAACTCCCGGCCGCCGAGTGCGGCGAGTACTGGCCGACCACCAGCGTCTACCGGTTGGACGAGGACGGCGGGGTGCTGCGCTACCGGCACTCGCACGACGAGTGAGCGCGCCGTGACCACGCGGGGATGGGCGCCGTGAGGGCGTTCCCGGGGCTCCGGCCCCGGTGTCAGCCGCGCCCGATGTACGGCATGGCCGTCGCCATCACCGTGGCGAACTGCACGTTCGCCTCCAGCGGCAGCGCGGCCATGTGCCGGACGGTGCGCGCGACGTCGGCCACGTCCATGGTCGGCTCGGGGGCGATCCGGCCGTCCGCCTGGCGGACGCCGGCACTCATCGCCGCCGTCATGTCGGTCGCCGCGTTGCCGATGTCGATCTGCCCGCAGGCGATCCGGTACGGGCGGCCGTCCAAGGACAGCGACTTGGTCAGGCCGGTGACCGCGTGCTTGGTCGCGGTGTAGGCGATCGAGTGCGGGCGCGGGACGTGGGCCGAGATCGAACCGTTGTTGATGATCCGGCCGCCCTGCGGGTCCTGGGCCTTCATCTGCCGGAACGCCGCCCGGGCGCACAGGAAGGCGCCGGTCAGGTTGAGGTCGACCACCGCGCGCCAGGCCTCGACCTCCAACTCCTCCACCGGGACGGCCGGGCCGAAGCTGCCGGCGTTGTTGAACAGCAGGTCCACCCGGCCGTGGCGCTCGGCGACGGCGGCGAACAGCGCGTCCACGGCGGCCGGGTCGGTGACGTCGGTCGGCAGCACCTCGGCCCCGGCGCCGCAGAGCCGGGCGGTCTCGTGCAGCGGCTCGGCCCGGCGGCCGGCCAGCACGGGCAGCCAGCCGGCCGCGGCCAGCTCGACCGCGACGGCCCGGCCGACGCCGCTCCCGGCTCCGGTGACGATGGCGATCTGCTGCGGCATGGCACTCTCCTCGGTGGCGGTGGCGGTGGCGGTGGCGGTGGCGGTGGCCCGGTCGGTGGCGATGGTCACAGCCGGGGCTGCGGCCGGTCCCGGGAGAGATCGTTCCGGATCCGGCGGCCCTCGTCACTGGTCGAAAGCACCCAAAACGCGGCGTCCGGACGGGCTCGTGGCTGTGACCCCCGCCGTCCGGCCCCCGCCGTCCGACGGGCGCCGTCAAGGGCTTTACCCGATCGCGAACAAACATTGGATTCCCGGTGGCCGACGCGCAACCGGCCCGCCCCGGCCCACGTCATAAGATCGCAGGAAGGCGCGCCCCCCCGAAGGACGGCGCGCCACCATTCCGGGGGCCGCACCAGCGCCGCGCCTCCGGGTCTGTCCGGCCCCACCGGGGGGCCGCCGCCCGGTCAGACGGACCGGGCGCGACATCGGTCGGAGAGTCCTCACCGTGCTTAGGCAGTCGTCCCGTTCCCGTGCCGTCCTGTCCGGCGCCGCCGTCCTCGCCCTGGCCGCCGCGCTCGCGGCCTGCGGGAGCTCCGGTGGTGGGAAGAGCAACGACAAGGCGGACGCCCCGGCCGCGGCCGGAAGCACCTCGGGCACCCCGAGCGCCGCCGGTGCCGCCTCGGGCACCCCGGGCGCCGCGTCGCCCACCGTCGGCAGCGGCAAGGTGCTGATGCCGACCGGCCCGGCCGCCACCCTCGCCAAGGCCCGGGACACCGCCGCCGGACCGATCTTCCTGACCACCGTGACCGGCGCGAAGTCCGGCGTCTCCGGCAAGGTCTGGGTCTGGCTGCCGCCCGAGTACAACGACCCCAAGTACGCCAAGGTCGGCTTCCCGGTGCTGACCCTCTTCGCCGGCGGCCAGAGCAACGGCTACAACACCTGGACCGACAACCAGCTGCCGATCCAGGAGGAGAACGAGCGGCTGGTCAAGGAGGGCAAGTCCCACCCGTTCATCATGATCATGCCGGTGCAGAACTTCAACGGCGACGAGAAGAACGCGCTGGACTGCTCCGACATCCCGGGCCAGCCCAAGATGGGCACCTGGATGGCCGAGGACATCCCGGACTTCGTCCGCGCCAACTTCCGTACGGTGGCGGGTCGCGACGGCTGGGGCGTGATGGGGGCCTCCACCGGCGGCTTCTGCAGCGCCAAGCTCGCCCTGCAGCACCCCGAGGTCTACAAGGCCGCGGTGCCGATCGACGGCTACTTCATCCCGGACTCGCTGCTCTGGAAGGGCCACGACGCCGAGCGCGCGGCCAACAACCCCGACGTGCTGGTCACCCAGGGCAAGGCCGACGTGAAGATGCTGGTCACCGCGGGCGGGGCCAACCCGTACGAGACCAAGGTGGTCAAGTCCTGGGTGGCCAAGGCCGTCCCGCCGGTGGCCATCACGTACTACGAGCAGCCCGGCGGCAAGCACCTGACCTCGGACTTCAAGAAGATGATCCCGGACACCCTGGAGTGGCTGACCAAGAACCTGGCCGGACCGGCCGACTGAGCCGGCCCGCGCCCCGGGGGCCGACGGCTCCTCCCGCGACCCCGCGACCCCGCGACCCCGCGACCCCGCGACCCCGCGACCCCGCGACCCCGCGACCCCGCGACCCCGCGACCCCGGCCCCCGACCGCCCGACCCCCCGACCGCCCGAGCGGTCAGGGGGTCGCGGTCTGTCGGGGGGCCTCCTGCACCCCTGGTAAACGCCCTGACCTGCGCGTCAATCGGACATTGATTCGCTTCTGATCGACTGCGGGCACCTTGGCTGGGGTGGTCCTCACCGGCCGCCACCACCCGTCCTGCCCCAAGCCGTGAAGAGAGTGCCATGCCCATCCACCTGCTGCCCCAGCCCGCCCCCGCCGTGCCCGAGCAGGGTCAGCCCGGCGCCGACCCCCGGGGCGCGGACGCGTACGGGCGGTCCGCGGACGACGACCCGGACACCGCGCGGTTCGCCGGGTTGCGGCTGGTGCACGCCGCACTCCGCCGGGACCTCGCCCGGCTGCCCAACGCGCTGCGTCTGCTGCAGCCCGAGGAGGAGCACAAGGGCGAGGCGCTGCTGCGGCACTGGAACTTCATCACCGCCATGCTCACCTGCCACCACGAGCAGCAGGACACCCGGATCTGGCCGATCGTGCGCCGCTTCGCGCCCGAGCTGCGGCTGCTGCTCAACTGGCTGGAGGCAGACCACCACAACCTCGACCACTCGTTCACCCGGGTCACCACACTGGTGCGGATCGCCAGCCGGGACACCGGCAGCGCCTGGCCGGTCGCGTACGCGATGGAGGACCTGGCGGCCCGGCTGGAGACCCACCTGCGGATCGAGGAGCGCCAGTTGCTGCCCCGGATGGAACGGGTGGTCGCCGACGGCTCCCGGCTCGGCGGCCTGGGCGAGCTGCTGGACCTGCTGCGGGCGGCGGACGGACCGGGCACGGCGGACGCGCTGGCCTGGCTGCTGGACGGCGTCGAGCCGGCTGCGGTGGAGCGGCTGCTGGCCGAGTGCGACGACGACGTGGCCCGGAACTGGCCGCACTGGAAGGCGACCTACCAGCGCTGCACGGCGCCGCTGTGGGGGCCGGGCGCCGGTGCGGAGGACGGCGCGGCCGTCAGCGGTGCCGAGGGCGTCGTCGGCGGCGCCGTGGGGGCCATCGCCGACTGACCGCCGGTCCTTTTCGCGGGCCGTCGATCTACGCGCGTGGCATATGCCGCCCGGCTATGCCGGCGGACCGTCCGTTCGCCGGGCCGATGGTCAACTGCCGCTGTCCCCTAGGGGATTGGGTCCGGTTCCTTCGGGGTTCGATCGCCCGGCCGATCCGGGTCGGACCAGGGCAGGCCTCCCGCCGACGGCCGATGGCGGGCCGGCTCCGCCCGGTTACCGTCGACGACGTGACCACAGCGAGCAGCAGCAGGGCCGAGGCCCACCGCACCAGCCGGCGGACCCGCTTCCGGTTCGGCACCACGTTCCTCGCCGCGGGCGCCGTCCTGACGCTCGGCGTCGGACTGGCCGCCTGTGAGGGCGGCGTGGCGCTCTGCCCGGACGACCACACGTGCACCGTCGGCATCAAGACCGACGGCGCGGACGCCTCCAAGACCGTCAAGGTCTTCGACGGCGACAACCCGGTGCGGATGACGGTCGGACACATCACCGACGAGTCGGCCGAGGTGACCATCGGCGGCGACAAGAAGACCGTCCACGAGGGCTCCGAGACGACCGTCGGCACGCTCAAGGTCACCATCCGCAAGGCGGACAAGGGCGACCACGTCGCCGAGGTGCACGTGGAGCGCGACTGACCCCTTCGGCGGCCGGCCCGGGTGCCCCCGTCGTCGGCGGCCCGCCCGGGGAGGCCCAGCCGCGCGGTGCCACCGTCCGAGCGGACGGGCGGCAGCCGGCTGTTCGTCAATCCGCTGACGGCGATCCACTTCGGCGTCGCCGTCGAGGCGCTGGCCGCCGAGAACCGCTACCTGGACCGGCTGGAGGACACCGTGGTGATGCGCCAGCTCGCCACCGTCATCGCGCGCTTCCAGGACGACCTGCCCCGCCAACGGCCGCCCCGGCAGTTCCCGCACTGAGCCCCCCGGGGCGGTCGGCGCCGAGTGGTGCTCCGTCAGGCCGCGGAAAGCCGGAACTCCAGGTTGCCGAACCGCACCTGGTCGCCCGGCCGGACCCGCACGCCGCCCGCGATCCGGCGCCCGTTGACGTGGGTGCCGTTGGTCGAGCCCAGGTCGTACAGCACCCAGCCGCCGTCCTCGTACCGCAGTTCGGCGTGGTGCCGGGAGACGGAGGCGTCGTGCAGCCGCAGCCCCGAGCCGGGGATCCGGCCGATGGTCAGCAGCGCGGCGCCGGCCTGCGGCAGGCTCAGACCGGGCAGCCGCTCGGTCCGCCAGGCCCGGTTGATCCGGTCGCCGAAGCCGGAGACCCGGCCGACCGTGCGCAGCACGAAGCGCTCGACCGGCCCGCCGGTCGGCAGCCCGGCCACCGCCGCGTCCAACTCGCTCCGGCTGGTGGCCTGCAGGACGATGTCCATCCGGCCGAGGAAGGTGTCGTGCGAGAGCCGCCCGCTGCCGGCGCCGTCCTTCAGTACCCCGAGCGCCTGGTCCCGTTCGGCGTCGGAGGGGCGTACCCGGCCGGTGGGGTACTCAGGAGGCGTCATGGCCGAATTGTCGGCGCGGCCGACCGGGGCTGTCCAGATCACGCCGGGCGCGGGCGCTTCGTTCGTACGTCACGGGAGTCCAGACGCGCCGTCCGGTCACGCGGTTCCGTGCCGCCGGCCGGGCGGTTCCATGCCCACTGCCACCCCGTTGCGTGCCGTCGGCCACGCGCTTCCATGCCGTCGGCCGGGCGACCCTCGCAGGCCGTACGGGTCGTCAGGCCTTGCGGGCGGCGGCCAGGATCTTCTCCGTGGTGTGCAGGAACCGCGAGGTGACCGAGCCCCGGTAGGCCTTGCCGAACAGGTCCTTGGTGACCCACTTGCCGTTCTGCAGGTGGACCACCACGTACGCCGCCCCCGGATCGGCGCCGAGCACCTCGACGTCGCCCTTGGGCGAGCGGTACGGAAGGGCCAGCCCGGCGGGCAGCGGCTCGGAGAGGAAGGCGACGACGAGCCGGACGTCCGGCGTGACCTCGACGCCCCGGAACGGCTCGGCGGCGAGCAGCTGGGCCACCTCGTCGACCGTCCGCAGCATCACCGGCACGGGGTAGCCGAGCGCCTGCTCCAGGTGCTGCTCGATCCGCCTGGTCAGCGCGGCGCGCTCCGGCCCGTCGGCCCGGCCCTCGGTGGTGAAGAAGACGTTGCCGCTCTGGATGTACGAGCGGACGTTCCCCAGCCCCAGCTCGGCGAAGAGCGCCCGCAGCCGCTCCATCGTCACCGTGCGGCCGCCGACGTTGATGGCCCGCAGGAACGCGATGTACGTGGTCGTGGTGGTCACCCCGCCAGTCTGGCACCGGCCTGTGACAACGGCCCGACCGGTACCGCGCCGGTCCGTACCGGAGGGAGGGCGGCTGTCGGTGCCCGGTGCCAGACTGGCGCCATGGCTACCTGGCAGGACTTCGAGCAGCAGGCTCCGGATCTGGCACCCCTGGTGCGGGCCCGGTTCGAGGCGGCGAAGCACCACGTCCTGGCGACGCTGCGCAGGGACGGCTCGCCCCGGGTGAGCGGGACGGAGGTCGACTTCGTCGGCGCCGACCTGTGGCTCGGGTCGATGTACGGCTCGGCCAAGGCGCGCGACCTGCAGCGCGACGCCCGCTTCGCCCTGCACGCGCACCCGGGGGACGAGACCCTGGCCGGCGGGGACTCCAAGGTCTCCGGCCGGGCGGTGGAGATCACCGACGAGACCGAACTCGCCGCGTTCGCCGCCGACCTGCCCGAGCCGCCGCCCACCCCGTTCCACGCCTTCCGGCTGGACCTGGAGCAGGTGGTGCACACCGCCGTCGAGGGCGATCACCTCGTCGTCCACAACTGGCACCCGGGCCGGCCGGTGGAGCGGATCCAGCTCCGCTGACCGGCCCGGCGGCGGGCCGCGGCCCACCTCACGAGCCCTACGGCAGAACGGACTTGAGCGCCTCGGGGGTGCGGGCCACGACGGCGTGACCGTCGTCCGCGGTGATGATCGGGCGCTGGATCAGGATCGGGTGCTCGGCCATCGCCGCGATCCAGCGGGCCCGCTCGCCCGCCTCCTTGGGCCAGTCCTTCATCCCGAGGTCCTTCGCGGCCTGCTCGTCGGTGCGGGTGATGTCCCAGGGCTCCAGGCCCAGGCGCTGCAGCACCTGCTCCAGCTCGGCCGCGGTCGGCGGCTCCTCCAGGTAGCGCCGCACGGTGTACTCGACCCCGGCGTCGTCCAGCTCGCCGAGGGCGGTCCGGCACTTGCTGCACCGCGGGTTGATCCAGATCTCCATGCCGGCCAGCCTACCGACCCGGCCCCGCCCGCCCCGGGAGCCGGCTGCGGGGAGCCTCCCGCCCCGGGAGCCGCCCGTGGCGGAGCCGGCCGGTGACGTCCGCCGGCCCCTGCCGCCGAACGCCCGCCCGCCCCGGCCGGTGGGCGTCCGCCGACCGTCCGCCGACCGGGGCGGGGAGGGGGCGACGCGGCCCGTCCCGTCCGGCTCCGCGGGACGGGACGTTCGGCCGTTCGTGGCTGGGCCGTTCGTGGGAGAGCATGGAGGGACGAAACCGGCCATTTCGGATGTCGCCCCCGGGACGGTCGCCAGCCAGGAGGTCCCGCCCGTGCCCACCGCACCCCGCCCCTCGCGCCCGGCCGTGCTGGAGCCGCGGGCGCCGCGCTGGGTCCCGTGGCTCCCGGTCGTCCTGCTGACCCTGGACCTGCTCGCCGAGGCCGTCGTCCCGGACGCCGTCGCGGCCGGCTTCCTGCTGACCGCGCTGCCCGTGGTGGCCGCGTTCAGCTACGGCCCGGTGCTCACCGCCACCGCCACCGGCGGGTCCCTGGCGCTCCAGCTCGTCCTGGCCCTGGTGCCGGCCACCTCGACGAGCAGCACCACGTCTGGGTCTACATCGCCACCCTGCTCTCCGGGGTGATGGGCACCGCGCTGTCCTGGCAGCGCACCCGGCAGAACCGCCACCTGCTGCAGGCCCGTACGGTCGCCGAGACCCTGCAGCGCACGGTGCTGCGGCCGGTCCCGGAGCGGGCGGGCGGACTGCGGGTGGCCGGCCTCTACCGCCCCGCGCAGGCCGACGTGCTCGTCGGCGGGGACCTGTACGAGGTCTGCGACACCCGCTTCGGCGTCCGGGTGCTGCTCGGCGACGTCCGCGGCAAGGGCCTCGGCGCGGTCCGTACGGTCGCCGACGTGCTCGGCGCGTTCCGCGCGGCCGCGCACGACACCCCGGGGCTGGTCGACCTCGCCGACCAGCTGGACCGCGCGGTCCTGCGCGACGCCGCCGACCGGGGCGACGACGAGCTGTTCGCGACGGCCGTCCTGCTGCAGTACCGCCCGGGCTCCGACTGCGTGGAGATCGTCAACCGCGGCCACACCACCCCGCTGCTGCTCGGCGGCGGCGCGATCTCCCCGGTGCCCTGCGCGGACGAACTCCCGCTGGGCCTCGGCCACCTCGGCCCCGCCGAGGAGCGCGGGAAGCCGGTCGCCGTCGCCCTGCCCGCGGGCCACACCGTGCTGCTGTACACCGACGGCGTCAGCGAGGCCCGGGACGCCACCGGCACCTTCTACCCGCTGGCCCCGCGCCTGGCCGCCCTCGGGACCACCGCACCCGACCGGCTGGTCTCCTTCCTCGCCCAGGACGTCCACCGCTACGCGGGGCTGCTCGCCGACGACCTCGCCGTCCTCGCCCTCACCCCGGACACTCCTTGGCGCGGGCGTCCCGACACCCCGTGACGCCGGGCCGCGAACGGCGTGGTCCGGTGCCACGGGGTGTCGGGGTGCGTCACAGTCCCGCGAGGGCCGCCACCACGAAGCGCTCGCAGTGGACGCGACGCCGTTCGACCCCGGCGTCCGCGAGGAACGACCCGACGGCGGCGACCAGGCCGGCGGGGCCGCACAGGTAGTACTGCAGCTCCGGGTCCGCGGTCGCGCAGCCGGCCGCGTCGATCAGGGCCGGCAGCTTCTCGGGGACGATCCGCCCGGTGCGCAGCGGATCGTCCCCGGACTCGCGGGAGAGCACGTGCAGCACCGTGAAGCGCTCGGCGTGGCGGCGCCCGAGCTCGGCCAGCTCGTCGGCGAACAGCACGCTCTCCGACGTGCGGTTGCCGAGGATCAGCGCGAACTCGTCACCGCGCCGCAGCGCGGCCTCGGCCATCGCGAGCACCGGGGTGATGCCGGAGCCCGCGGCGACCGCGAGGTGCCTGCGTCCGGGCCGCAGCCGGAACCGGCCGGTCGGCGGCAGGACGTCGACGGTGTCACCCGGGCGCAGCCGGGCGTGGGCGAACTCGCCGAAGCCGCCCGGGCCGAGCAGTTTGACCGCGATCCGCAGCGAGGCCGGGGCGTGGTCGTCGGCCGGCGGGGCCTGGCAGATCGAGTAGGAGCGGCAGACGTCCTCGCCGTCCGCGTCGGTGCTCCGGACCATGACGTACTGGCCCGGCTGGTACCGGAACTCCTCGCGGAGCGCGGCGGGGACGGCGAAGGTGACGGTGACGGCGTCCTCGACCGGCCGGCCGATGTCCTGGACGGTGAGCGGGTGGAAATCCTGGCGACTCATCGGTCTTCCTCGGTTGCGGGTCCGGGTCTCGGGGACCGGAGGTGGGCAGGACGTCAGGCCGCGACGGCGGCCTCGGCCGGGCGGGCGGTGACGGCCCGGCCCTGCAGGGGGCGGAACAGCAGCAGGTACGCGACGACGGCCAGCGCCGCGACCGCGAAGAAGAGCGCCTGTACGGGCAGCCACCCGCCGACCACCGCGACCAGCAGTCCGGAGAGCGGCATGGTGCTCTGGTTGAGCAGCACGATCAGGCTGATCACCCGGCCGCGTTCGGCCTCCTTGATCCAGTGCAGCCGCTCGATCCGGATGAAGACGTTGAAGAGCCCGCACATGCCGATGCACAGGCCGTAGCCGAGCACGTAGAGCGGGAAGAGCGGGGCCACGGCGACCAGCGTGCCGCCGACGGCGATCGCCGCGAACGAGACGATGCCGATCCGGTAGACCGAGACCCTGCGCAGCAGCCACGGCATCAGGAACAGGGTGGCCAGCGAGAGCACCCCGACCGTCATCTGGAGCGAGGCGAAGACGCTGTCGCTCTGCCCGAAGTGCCCGACGGTCAGGGCCGCGCCGGTCGCCGTGGAGATGCCGACCATGAGGTTGACCGTCATCGTCAGCCCGACCAGGGAGAGCAGGACCGGCTCGGCCCGCAGGCTGCGCACACCGACCCGCAGGTCGTGCAGCACATTGCGCCGTTCCGCCCCGGCGCCCCCGGCTGCCCCTGCCGTGGCCGGGGCCGACTCGCCGAGCCCGCGCAGCGAGAGCACCCCGCACGAACTGACGGCGAAGACGAGGGCGGCCGCCCAGAGCAGGTCGGCCGGCCGGATCCAGATGAGCAGTGCCCCGCCCGCCGCCGGCCCGAGCACCCCGGAGCCGCTGTTGATCATCTGGAGCAGGCTCTGGGCCTTGGCGAGGTCCTCCTTCGGCACCAGCTGCGGCACGGTCGACTCCAGCGCGATGAACGCCTGGGCGTAGCAGAAGGCGCACAGCGCCATCAGGGCGGCGGTCAGCTTGAAGGTCTCGCCGGGCCACTGGCCCAGCGCCAGGGCGGTGAGCAGGCAGGCGGCGGCGCGCAGGACGTCGGCGGTGGTGTAGAGCCGGCGGCCGCCGACCCGGTCGGCCAGCAGCCCGGCGAGGGGGAGCGAGGTCAGCCGTGGCAGCCATTCGATCAGGAAGGCCAGTCCGGACATCGTCACGCTGCCGGTGGCGTCGTAGACGATGAGCGGCACCGCGAACTGCAGCAACTGGTCGCCCAGCGTGGAGAAGACGCGCGAGCCCAGGAAGACCCAGATGCGCCGGTTGTACATTCCGCCTCCTCGGGGACGGTTGCGGTGCGCCCCCGACGGTGCGTCACCGGATGGTGGTCGGATCCGCCCTCGGATCGGTGGTCACCGGTCCTGCGGTCACGGATCCTGACGGCGGTCACCGGTTCTGGCGGTGGCCACCGGTCCTGACGGCGGTCGTGGATCCTGACGGCGGTCACCGGTCCTGGAGCGTGATCCGTGCCTCGATCGCGGAGGCGAGGCCGTCGAGCCGGTCCACCAGGGTCTTGGCGTCGTCCGCGGTCAGGACGATGTGGCCGACGAACCCCGCGTTGTCGGTGACGTCGGCGCTCACCCGGTCCGCGGGCGAGACGGCGAAGGCCGCCCGGTGGAGCGGGATGTCGAGCGAGTCGGCGAGCGCCCGGACGTCGGGCAGCGAGGCCAGCACGCCGTCGCCGGGGGCGCGCAGCATGCGGATCCCGCTGAACGCGCGCGGCTCCGGCCGGCCGGGCCGGAACTCGCCGGTCACCGCCCAGCGCAGCCACGCCCGCCACGGGTCGAAGTCCTCGAAGGACAGCCGGGCGAGGTCCCAGATGTGCATCCCGCCGGGGCGCATGTTGGTCTCCACCGCCGAGACGCCCTCCTCGCGCAGGAACAGCTCGTTGTGGAAGGCGCCGTTGCCCGGCGAGACCAACTGCCGTACGTGCTCGCCCGCCCGGTCCAGGTCGGCCGCCAGGTCCGGCTCCAGCGGGGCCGGCACGATCTGCTGGACCTCCGCGCGGAAACGGTCCTGCGTGGTGGTCTTCTCGGTGAGCCAGCGGGTGCCGCCGACGAAGTCCCAGCTGTACTCGCGGGCGTCGCGCACCAGCGTCTCGACCATCACGCCCGAGTCGTGGTACGGCGCGAGTCCGGCCCAGATCTCCGGGCACCGGGCGAGGTCCGGAACCACCTGGCAGCCACGGCTGTTGCCCTCGTTCGCCGGCTTGGCGAACGCCGTGCCGCCGAGCCGGGCGACCGCCGCCTCGAACTCGCCGAGGGTGCGGGCGGGCAGGCTCAGCAGCGGCCGGAAGCCGTCCGGGTGCGTCGCGGCGGCGGCCTCGAGCCCGCGGTAGTGCCGCTTGTCCAGGCCGGCTTCGGCCTCGCGGGGTTCGGCGCCGGGCAGCGCGAAGTGCCGGGCCAGCCAGGCGCCCAGCGGGACGCCGCGGTCGGAGAAGGGCAGGACGCCGATCGGCCGCAGGCCGCGCCGGCCCAGTTCCGCGGCGACGGGCCGGACGGCTTCGGCCGACTCGACGGCGCCGAGCGGGGCGACCAGCACCACGTCGGCGGCGTCGTGGTCCTGCGGCTTCGCCTGCTCGGTGATCAGCACGAGCCGGGCCCGGTAGGCGCTGTGGCAGAGGTCGCGCAGTTTGGCGATGTCGTAGATGCGGGTGTTGTTGTACCCCGTCACCACCAAGCACGGGTTGCTCATCGCTGCTCCATGACTGCCGGCCCGGAGGGCGCCCCGGCCGGCTGGGTGAGGATCTCACCGAGGGTGCGGAGCACCTCGGGTGCGCTGCCCTGGACCACCCCGGACAGCGGCGTCGCCGCGGTGGCGTAACTGATCCGGCCCGCGTGCGCGGCGGGGCGGGGGTTGTGGACGTAGGAGCGCAGTCGCGTCCCGAACCGCTGCGGGTCGAAGTCGACGGCGGCCCGCTCCGTCCGGTGGTGCCCGGGGAAGACGAACCAGCCGTAGTGGTCCTGCGACGGCCGCGGCTCGACCGGCCCGGTGTCGCCCCAGAGCTGGTAGCGCAGGTCGGCCTGGTAGAGGTCGACGCCGGTGCGGAGCTCGAAGGTCTCGGCGACCCCGGCCCCGCCGATCCGGCTGGCGGTCTCCAGGAAGCGGAAGCGGCCGTCGGGCTCGCGGATGGCCTCGAAGTGGAAGCAGCCGTGGCGCTGTCCGAGGGCGGCCAGGGTGCGGCGCAGCAGGTCGACGGCCTCCGGCTGGTCGGGGGTCTGGGCGGAGCCCAGCGGGCTGCCGTGCGCGTAGGCGAGGCAGTCGCCCACGTAGACGCTGCTGACCAGGGCCAGGAGCTCCCCGTCGCGCAGGCAGCCGTCGAGGTGCCAGATCTCGCCCGGGACGAACTCCTCGACGAAGACCGCGTCCGGGTCCGGCACGGCTTCGAGCCGGTCGAGGACGGCGTCGGCCGGGCCCAGTTCGATGCCGGTGCTGGAGGCCTCCAGCCGGGGCTTGATCAGGTAGGTGCCCTCGCGCGGCGGGTCGGCGCGGAAGGCCTCGACGCTCCGGAACGCGGGCTGCGGGATCCCGGCCCGTTCGGCGAGGGTGCGCATCAGCCACTTGTCGCGGACCGGGAGCACCGCGCCCGGCAGGTCGCCGGGGATGCCGAACTTCTCCCGCAGCAGGGCGGCCGGCAGCAGGTCGTACTCGGAGCGGGCGATCAGCCGGTCGGCGTCGGCGAGCCAGTCGCCGTGGCGCTCGATCATCGCCTGGATGTCGTCGGTCGGGACGCCGAGCAGGCGGCGCTCCGCGTCGGCGGGCAGCTCGTCGAGGCCGTCGGCGGCGCTGAGGTAGCGCACCGTGTGCTGCCGGTGGTCGACCGCCAGGTCGTAGCGGATCTTCCGGAAGGGGATCCGGTGCAGGATGACGATGTTCACGCGCTGTACTCGATTCTGAGGTGCGACTCGCTCTCGCGGAGGAACGCGTCGAGGGCGTCCGGGCTCAGCGAGGTGACGTCCCACAGCGCCTGGCCGACGAAGATCTCCCGGTCCACGTCCGGCAGTCGCTCGCCCTCCCGGACGAACAGCTTGTCCTCGACCAGGTCGACCGGTACGGCTCCGCGGGCCACCCGTGCCACTCGCCGGCCGGGCTCGCCGTAGAAGACCCGGAAGAACGTGCTGCGTTCCTCGCCCGCCGGCGGCTCCGCGGGCCGTCCGAGCAGCTGGTCGATCCAGAGTTCCAGGACGTCGACGCCGCAGTGCCGCAGCGTGCTGGCCACGATGTACGCCCCGCCGATCCGCGGGTTGACCTCGACGATCTCCCAGCCGCGACCGCGCTGGAACCTGGCCTCCACGTGGTGGACGCCGGTGTCCACGCCGAGGGCCCGCAGGCAGCGCTGGACGTGCTCGACGCCCAGCCGCACCTCGGCCGGGTCGAGGGAGCGCGGCGGGCAGACGCAGGCGTTCTCCAGCGTCGTCCGGCCGGCCTGGCGTATGTCGACCTTCTCGTGCACGGCGTGCACGGTCATCACGTCGCCGGTGACGCTGGTCTCGAAGCTGCACTCGACGCCGTCGATGAACTCCTCGACGATGAACGACGGTTCGCCCTCGAAGACGCCGGCGTAGGCGCGGTCCGCGCAGGCCTGCTGCCAGAGGGTGTCGAGTTCGGCGACGCCGGTGAGCCGGTCGGCGCGGAAGGCACCCATGGAGGCCAGCCCCTCGCGCGGCTTGACGAAGTAGCGGGACTTGTCCTCCAGCGCGTCGAAGCGCGCCTCGGTGAGGGGCCAGGCGGCCACCTCCGACAGCCCCTGGACGCGCAGGAAGGTGCGCATCGCCAGCTTGTCGCGCACGCCCCGGACGGTCTCCTCCGACAGGTCGGGGGTGCCGATCCGGCGGTTCGCGTAGGCCATCAGCACCCGGTAGGCGTCCCAGACGGTCAGGCAGCCGAGCAGCCGCACGCCGTCCGCCGAGAGCTCCGCCAGGAACCGGTCGACGTCCGAGCCGCGCAGGGCGGGCGCGTCGGTGATCCGCACCAGCTCGACCTCGTCCTGCCAGGCCGCCTCCACCTCGCGGGTCGGGCTCGATGACAGCACGTACGCCCTGATCCCGCGGCGCTTGAGCGCGGCCGCCAGTGGCGGCACCATCGACATCAATTGGTGGGAGAGGATCAGGAATCCAGTTTTCTCAGCCACGTGAACGAATCCTCTTCTCGACCGCCCGGCCGCCCGCGGTGCGGCGGGCGGCCGGGCAGGGTTACCGAGTGGTGCGGGACGGTGCGGTTCAGGCGGCCTTGGCCGCTTCGTCGCCGAAGCGCTCGTACAGGTCGACGAAGAACATCTTCAGCAGCTCCTGGATCTCGGCCAGGTAGCGCTTGATGTCGACGATGTCCTGCTCGCTCTCGATGAAGAGGCTGAGGATGTCCCACATGTCCTGGGTGTGGTCCTCGACCAGGTCGGTGTTCAGGTGCGAGGCCTGGCCGACGATCATGTCCTTGCCGAGGGACTCGGACATCGCCTTGATCTGCTTCGGGGTGATCTTCTGGGTGGTGTACTCGACCAGGTAGCTGTAGCAGATCACGCCGAGCGGCTTCTCGTGCTCCGCGACGAAGTAGAGGTAGCCGGCCAGCAGGCGGGTGTGGAAGTTCGGCTCGGTGGCGAAGATCTCCTCCGCCGAGATGCCGACCTTCTCGGCGTCCTTCACGAAGAGCGTGTCGTGCAGCATCTCCTCGTCCTGGTAGGCCGCGTAGAGCTGGGCGGCCTCGGCGTTGATGCGGGTGATCTTGTGCAGGGCGTTGGCCTGCGCGGTGCGCATCAGCCGGATGCGCCAGGCGTGCTCGACCAGCGTCTGCTTGTAGTACGCCAGGTTGACGTCGCTGCCCTCCAGGTGGCGCGCGTACGGAACGGTGGCGTTCCACTCCTCGATCTTCCCGTCCAGGAAGGTGTCGATCTCCTGCTTCACGCGCTTGCTGTCCTCGCCGGACAGGAAGGGCTTGCGGCGCAGCAGGGCGGTGTCGGTCAGACGGTTCTTGTTCTCCATGACGGATCCCTCCAGTGGGTATGGACTGCTGGTTGATTAGTTGATTTCGAAGAGGACGGCGTCGCCGTAGGCCCGGCTCTGGCAGGCGAGCCGCACCGCCGGGTCGTCCATTTCGAGGAGGTCGAAGAGGCGTTCCTCATGGGGAGTCCGGGGCGACAGGTTGTCGCCGCCGCTCACCACTCGAACCGCACAGATCCCGCATTTCCCGGACCGGCAACCGAAGGTGATGTAATCCCCCATCTCCTTCAGGTCGACGTGGCCCTCGAAATCCACACTCTCTTCGGCGTTGACAAATTTCAGATTGGGCACGATGTACCTCGGTTACGGCCAGTCGGTGGTCAGCGCGGTCTGGGCCGCGCGCAGACTCAGCACCTCGTACAGGAACCGGTTGACCGGGGTCGCGGTGTCCGTCCTCGCGCCGAGGCGGACCACGGCCCCGATCCAGGCCTCGATCTCGGACGGCTTGCCCGACCGGATGTCGCGGTGCAGCGAGGAGATGCCGCCCGGGGGCTGCCGGTCCAGCAGCGCCATGGTGGTGTCCACGACGTCCGCCGGCAGCCGGACGCCCAGCGCCTCGGCGACGCGGTGGACCTCCGTCATGGCCTCGACGAGCAGCCGCCGGGTGCCCGGGTGGGAGCGCAGTGTGCCGACGGGTGCGTCGGCCACCGCGCCCAGCCCGCCCGGCGGTGCGACGAGCAGGAACTTCGTCCAGAGGTCCGCCCAGATGTCCTCGGCGACCACCGGGTTCAGCCCGGCGTCGCCCAGGGCGTCGCGCAGCCGCTCCACCCGTTCGGTGACGCGGTTGTCCCACTCGCCGAAGGTCAGCGTCCCGGCCGAACCGACGTGGTGGATCCGGCCCGGGCTGTCGAGGTACGCGATGACCTTCGCGACGCCGGGCAGCACCGCGTCACGGCCGAAGACCTCGGCGACCTCCTCGGGCGTCAGCACGCCGTTCTGCAAGGTCACCACCGCCGTGCCGGGCCCGATCAGCGGCCCCGCCCCGGCCAGGGCCGAGGGCGCCTGCCACGTCCTGACGCCGAGGAGGACGTAGTCGACCCGGCCGATCTCCCGGGCGTCGGCGGTGGCCCGCACCGACCGTACGGAGAAGCCCTCGGTCGGGCTCTGCACGGTGAGTCCGTGCCGCCGGAGGGCCTCCAGGTGCGCGCCCCGCGCGACGAAGTGCACGTCCCGCCCGGCCGCCGCGAGGCGACCGCCGAGATACCCGCCGAGCCCCCCGCTGCCCACCACCGCGATTCTCACGGCGACCCCTCGTGGAGTGGCGAGGTGGGCTACGAACGGACGGGCGCGTTGCCCCACTGCGAGTCGGCCACCGTGGCCGCGGTGCCCGGACGCCCGCTGTGCCCCGGACCGCCGGCGGCGAAGCCGATCACGGCCAGGGCGCAGACGGCCGCCGCGATCGCTGCGGCGAAACGGTGAACAGTGGACTTCGGCATAGCGGCCCCCGTACTTTCGAGTCTCCCGGGGAGTCGTTTTCCCCGTTGCGCCCATCCTGTCGAGAACCGGGCCCGGGTGGCCAGCGGATTGGCCTGCACGAATGCGCGCTGCACTGTTGTGAGGCCCCCCCGGGGGCCATCATGAAGCCGACCTATGATGCACAATCATGCGCTGCACTTCTATGAACCAGGGCCAAGCCTGCCCGAATACGGACAACCCGGATTACTCGGGTGGCGCTGGATTGTGCGAAGCCGCGCTGCAGTTTTACCGAACTGCCGTGGCAGAGCAGGCCGTTCCGCGCGCGGACACACCCGACTGTCTGATCGCCTTGCGGCTCATGGCGGAAAGCCCGGAAAATCCGGAGCTCGTCCATGTGCTGCCGCCGTCGACGGCCTCCGGCTTCGTCGTCCGGCCGATGGAGCGCAGGATCGCCGCGCTGGAGGAGGCCGCCCGTTCCACCCGGGCCGTCTTCACCGCGCTGGAGGGCGTCTACGCGGACGCCAGGCGGCGCGAGAAACCCGGGTACGCGCTGCTGCAGGGGTCCGAGACCATCAGCGACGTGCTCGGCGCGGCGGTGGACGGCTGCCGGACCGAACTGCTCACCGCCCAGCCCGGCGGCGCCCGCCCGCACGAACTGCTGGAGCGCGCGCTGGAGCACGAGATCCCCAGGCTCCGGGCCGGGGTGGTCCAGCGCACGCTCTACCAGCACGCCGTGCGCTCGGACTCGCCCACCATGTCCTACATCGAGCGGATCACCGAGGCGGGCGCCCAGGTGCGGACCACCGCCGAGGTCCTCGACCGCCTGGTGGTGGTCGACCGCGAGGTCGCCTTCATCCCGGTCCAGGACGAGCGGAGCACCGCCGCCCTGGAGATCCGCCAGCCCGCGATCGTCCGCTACCTGGTGCGGGTCTTCGAGCACGCCTGGGACCGCGCCATCGTCATCGACGGCTCCCTGCGCCGCAGCGCACCGATCACCTCCGACGTCCAGCGCGCCATCCTGCACGGCATCATCTCCGGCGAGACCGACGAGAGCGTCGCCCGCCGCGTCGGCATGAGCCGGCGCAGCGTCGCCGAGCACGTCCGCAAGATCTCCGAGCGCCTCGGCAGCAACAGCCGCGCCCAACTCGGCTACCTCATCGCCATCAACGGCCTGCTCGACAACCTCGGCGACGCCCCCGCCCCGCCCGGCCCCTGACACCCCGCGGCCACCCGCCGCACAACGACCCCGGCCCGGCACCCGCGGAGATCCGCGAGCACCGGGCCGGAGCCGTACGCCGGGCGCGTGCCTACAGGTCGTAGTAGAGCTCGAACTCGTGCGGGTGGGGCCGGAGGGCGATCGGGGCGATCTCGTTGGTGCGCTTGAAGTCGATCCAGGTCTCGATCAGGTCCGGCGTGAAGACGTTGCCGGCGAGCAGGTACTCGTGGTCGGCCTCCAGCGCCTCCAGGACGGCCGGGAGCGAGGAGGGCACCTGCGGGACGTTGGCGTGCTCCTCGGGGGCCAGCTCGTAGAGGTCCTTGTCGACCGGCTCCAGCGGCTCGATCTTGTTGCGGATGCCGTCGAGGCCGGCCATCAGCATGGCGGAGAAGGCCAGGTAGGGGTTGGAGGACGGGTCCGGGGCGCGGAACTCGATGCGCTTGGCCTTGGCGTTGGAGCCGGTGATCGGGATGCGGATCGCGGCCGAGCGGTTGCGCTGCGAGTAGACCAGGTTGACCGGGGCCTCGAAGCCCGGCACCAGGCGGTGGTAGGAGTTCACCGAGGGGTTGGTGAACGCGAGCAGCGAGGGGGCGTGCCGCAGCAGGCCGCCGATGTAGTAGCGGGCGGTGTCGGAGAGGCCGGCGTAGCCCTGCTCGTCGTAGAAGAGCGGCGAGCCGTCGGTCCACAGCGACTGGTGGACGTGCATGCCCGAGCCGTTGTCGCCGAAGATCGGCTTCGGCATGAAGGTGGCGGTCTTGCCGTTCCGCCAGGCGACGTTCTTGATGATGTACTTGAACAGCATCAGGTCGTCGGCGGCGTGCAGCAGGGTGTTGAACCGGTAGTTGATCTCCGCCTGGCCGGCCGTGCCGACCTCGTGGTGCTGGCGCTCGACCTCCAGCCCGGCCTTGGCGAGCTCCAGCGACATCTCGGCCCGCAGGTCGGCGAAGTGGTCGACGGGCGGCACCGGGAAGTAGCCGCCCTTGTACTTGACCTTGTAGCCGCGCGCGTCGCCCTCGGCGGCGCCGCTGTTCCAGGCGCCGGCCTCCGAATCGATGTGGTAGAACGACGCGTTGGCGCTGGTCTCGAAGCGGACCGAGTCGAAGACGTAGAACTCGGCCTCGGGCCCGAAGTACGCGGTGTCGGCGATGCCGGAGGAGGCGAGGTAGGCCTCCGCCTTCTTGGCGACGTTGCGCGGGTCGCGGCTGTACGCCTCGCCGGTGACCGGGTCCTGGATGAAGAAGTTGATGTTGAGGTGCTTCTCGGCCCGGAAGGGGTCGAGGCGTGCGGTGGCGAGGTCCGGGACGAGGGCCATGTCGGACTCGTGGATGGCCTGGAAGCCGCGGATCGACGAGCCGTCGAACATCAGGATCTCGGACGGATCGAAGGTCGCCGCAGGTACGGAGAAGTGCTGCAAGACGCCCGGCAGGTCGCAGAACCGGACATCGACGAACTTCACGTCGTTGTCCTGGATGAACTGCTTCACTTCGGCGGCGTTGTTGAACATCCATCCTCCTCGGCGTGCGAATGGGGCTCACCCTAGGAATGGGTCGTTTCCGGCCGGTGACCCGCTCGTTTCCTCGATGTTAACCACGCCCCCGTGCCGGGCGGCAAAGACGTACGGGACGGGGCAAATCACCCCGCCCACCTGGGCCGCCCCCCGCAAGTGGTCTGGACCACTGGTGGGGCGGCGGGGAACGCCCCGCACGGGGGATTCACCCGGTCGTGGACGGGCGCCCCGCCCGGAGGGGTGCCGGTGACGGCGCGCGCCGTCAGCCCGGTTAGTGTGGATTCGTGGACACCAGAGAAGCGTTGGGATCGTGGATCGACGGCCCCAAGGCGGCCGCCGAGAAGATGGGCGCCGACTTCGGCTACCGCGGCGAGCGCCTCGGACTGCCCGAGGAGGGCCCCGGCTCGCTGGCCGGCCCCGGCCGCCGGATCGGCGCGCTGTTCGTGGACGGCTGGCTCGTCTCCCTGATCTCGTACGGCCTGATCGCCCGCGGCGACGCGGGCGAGGCCAACCTGTGGACCTGCCCGTTGTTCTTCCTCGTCGCGGCCCTGCTGCTGGCCACCACCGGCACGACGGTCGGCAAGCGGCTGTTCGGCCTCCGGGTGGTCCGCCTGGACGGCGGCCGCGCGACCATCCCGCAGGTCCTGCTGCGCACCCTGCTGCTCTGCCTGGTGGTGCCCCCGCTGGTCTGGGACCGCGACACCCGCGGCCTGCACGACAAGGCGGTCGGCACCGTCGAGGTCCGGATCTGACGCCCTGGCCCCTCGGGACGGCGAAAGCCCGGCCCCCTCGGGACGACGAAACGGCCCCGCCGCGGAGCTTCCGCGGCGGGGCCGTTCTGGTGTGGTCGGGGGAGGTCAGCGGGCCTGGCCGCCCTTGGGCATCCGGGCGCCCTTCGGCATCGGGCCCTTGGGGATCGGCGCCTTGGAGAGCAGGTCGCCCAGCGCGCGCAGCCGGTCGTTGGTCTCGGTGACCTGGGCGGCGGTGATGGCGCGGGGCAGGCGCATGAGGTGGATCTGCAGCTTCTTCAGCGGGATCTCGCCCTCGCCGTTGCCGACGACGATGTCGTGCACCGGCACGTCGCCGACCACGCGGGCCATCTTCTTCTTCTCGGAGGCCAGCAGCTGGCGCACCCGGTTCGGGTTGCCCTCGCCGATCAGCGCGATGCCGGCCCGGCCCACCGCGCGGTAGACCGCGTCCTGGTTGCGGGTGACCGCGACCGGGGTGGTGTTGGAGCTCCAGCCGCGCCGGATGTTGTTCAGCACCGCCGCGACGGCGCCCGGCTGCCCCTCCATCTGCCCGAACGCGGCGCGCTCGGCCCGGCGCCCGAAGACGATCGCCATGGCCAGCACGGCCACGATGAAGCCCAGGATGCCCAGGTAGACGGGGTGGTCGATCGCGAAGCCGATGGCGAGGAACACGCCGAAGGTCAGCAGGCCGACGCCGGCGATGATCAGGCCGATCTTGGTGTCGACCTTCTTGGTCATGGTGTACGCCAGGCGGATCTGCTTCAGTCGCCCGGGGTTCTCGGATGTTTCCCTCGCCATAACGCTCATGGTACGTGGCACCGGTACGGGATATCCAAGCCCGGGTACCCGTTCGCCCGAACCGTGACCCGTGTGCCCGCACACCGTCGCGCACAGCGACGTCGCGGCTCCGGCGCCCCGGGCGCCGCGGCCTCAGTGCCGTACGGACCTGGCTTCGGCCGGTTCCGCCGGCCCGGACGCCGCCACCGCGTCGTGCCGGCGGTCCGCCGCGTACCGGCGGTTCTCGCACACGGCCGCCCAGGCGTTGCGCCGGGCGTGCCGCTGGCCGGGCGCCAGCAGGACGCTCTCGGCGAACCGCAGCGCCGCCCCCATCGACCGGATCCGCATCTCCATGCCGAACAGCTCCTCTCGTGGCCGGGCTCCGCCGAGCTCGGCTGAGCCCGGTCCAGCTCTGCCCGGACCGGCCGAGCTCGGTTGCGCTCGGTCGGGCGTGGCCGGGATGAATCGAACGCTCGCCGGGCGTCCATCGTCCCCACCTCGTGTTACCAGCCCGTGACCAGGCAGTCAAAGCGTGGTGAAACCCGGAAGGGCGGAGCCGTGGCTCCGCCCTTCCAATGGCTCAAACCCGACCGGGGCCCGTCGGTGCCCGACCGTCAGACCGCGGCCTGCTCGCGCCGCTCCAGCGCCTGCCGGTACAGCCGGCCGGCCCGGTACGAGGAACGCACCAGCGGGCCGGACATGACGCCCGCGAAGCCCAGCTCCTCGGCCTCCTCCTGGAGCTCGACGAACTCCTGCGGCTTGACCCAGCGCTCCACCGGGTGGTGGCGCAGCGAGGGGCGCAGGTACTGGGTGATGGTGATCAGCTCGCAGCCGGCGCCGACCAGGTCGGCCAGGGCCTGGCTGACCTCCTCGCGGGTCTCGCCCATGCCGAGGATCAGGTTGGACTTGGTGACCAGCCCGGCCGCGCGGGCCTGGGTGATGACGTCCAGCGAGCGCTCGTAGCGGAAGGCCGGGCGGATCCGCTTGAAGATCCGCGGCACCGTCTCGACGTTGTGCGCGAGCACCTCGGGACGGGAGGAGAAGACCTCGGCCAGCTGCTCGGGCACGGCGTTGAAGTCGGGGATCAGCAGCTCGACGCCGGTGCGGCCGCCCGCGCGGTCGGCGGTCATCGCGTGCACCTGGCGCACGGTCTCGGCGTACAGCCAGGCGCCGCCGTCCTCCAGGTCGTCGCGGGCGACGCCGGTGATGGTGGCGTAGTTGAGGTCCATGGTGACGATGGACTCGGCGACCCGGCGCGGCTCGTCGCGGTCGAACTCGGCGGGCTTGCCGGTGTCGATCTGACAGAAGTCGCAGCGGCGGGTGCACTGGTCGCCGCCGATGAGGAAGGTCGCCTCGCGGTCCTCCCAGCACTCGAAGATGTTGGGGCAGCCGGCCTCCTGGCAGACCGTGTGCAGCCCCTCCTTCTTCACCAGCGACTGGAGGGCGTTGTACTCCGGGCCCATCTTCGCGCGGGTCTTGATCCACTCGGGCTTCCGCTCGATGGGGGTCTCGCTGTTGCGGACCTCCAGGCGGAGCAGCTTCCTGCCGTCGGGCGCGACAGCGGACACGTGCGACTCCTAGAACTAGACGGGGTACCCCCAGGGTACGCCTGTGGTTGTACGGCCTTCGCCGGGCCTGCCGCCCTGCAATCGCAGGGCAACGCGGCTACCGGTCAGTAGATTCCCAGTGCGCGGCCGGATTCCCGCCCCCTCGGGGCGTCGGCGGCACCGGAGCGTCAGCGGCTGAGCGCCGGTTCGGGCAGTTCGGCGAAGAGCTCGGCCAGGTGCCGCTCGACCACCGGCGCCGCCTCGGCGACGGGGAGCCCGCGGTCCAGCTCGCCGGAGAGCGAGGCCACGCCCGCGTCCCGGATGCCGCACGGCACGATCTTGTCGAACCAGGTCATGTCCGGGTCGCAGTTGAGTGCGAAGCCGTGCATCGTCACCCCGCGGGCGACCCGCACGCCGATCGCGGCGAGCTTGCGGTCGTCGCCGCGCTGCCCGGCGTTGGAGGGCGCGTACTCGGGGCCGGCCAGTCGGGGGTCGATGCCCAGCGGCAGGCCCATCCGCAGGGTCAGCTTGCCGATGTCCACCACCTGGGCCGGGTCGACCACGGCGTCCGGGATGGACCGCCCCAGCACCCACACCCCGCTGCGGCCCTCGACCCGGGTGGTCTCGACGCCGAACTCGGCGGCCGTGCGGATCAGGGCCTCCTCCAGGCGGCGGACGTAGGCGATCACGTCGATCGGGTCGGGCAGCTTGACGATCGGGTAGCCGACCAGCTGGCCGGGGCCGTGCCAGGTGATCTCGCCGCCCCGGTTGACCTCGACCACCGGGGTGCCGTCCAGCGGCAGGTCGGCGGGGTTGGTGCGCTTGCCCATGGTGTACACCGACTGGTGCTCCAGCAGCAGGACGGTGTCGGGGATCTCGTCCGCCACCCGCAGCGCGTGCAGCCGCTGCTGCTCCTCCCACGCCTCCTGGTAGGGGACGTGGCGCTCGCCTATGCCCATGCGCACGAACCGCACGTTCTCGCTCATGCGCCCGCCTCGCCGCGCTCGGCAGCCGCTTCGCGAGACGCGCTGCCCCCGATCGTTCGCTCGCTCCGCTCGCTCACCGTCTTCGCTCCTTGCCAGGCGTTCGAGACCAACCTCGCCACTGTACGCCCAGCCCGAGCCGTCCCCCTCAGCCGCCCGCGAGCGGCCGGCGCCGCCCAGTCGCCCGTGCGCGTCCCACCTCAGCCGCCCGTGCGGGGCCGTCTCGCCTCAGCCGCCCGCGAGCGGGCCGGCTCCGCTCAGCCGTCCGCGAGGAGCTGCAGCCGAAGGGCGAGCTGGAGCTCCAGCGAGCGCTCCGGGTGGTTCCAGTCCCGCCCGAGCAGTGCCTCGACCCGGTCCAGCCGCTGGACCACCGTGTTCACGTGGACGTGCAGCTCGTCCTTGGCCCGGGTGAGGCTGCCGCCGCAGTCGAAGTAGGCGCGCAGGGTGCGGACCAGCTCGGTGCCGCGCCTGGCGTCGTAGGCGAGCAGCGGGCCGAGCGTCGCCCCGACGAAGCCGTCCACGTCGTGGCCGTCGCCGAGCAGCACCCCCAGGAAGCCGAGCGCGCGGGCCGAGGCGCCCTCCCCGGCGCGGCCGAGCACCCGCAGCGCCCGTACGCAGCGCAGGCCCTCGGCGTAGGAGGCGGCCAGCGCGGTCGGTCCGGCGCAGGGGCGGCCGGCGCCGACGGTGACCGGGAACCCGGCCAGCCCGGCCAGCCGTTCGGCGGCCTGCCGGGCGCTCTCCTCGGGGTCGTCGCTGGTGCCGGTCTCGACCGGCACCAGCAGCACCACCGCCTCGGCGTGCTCGGCGCTGACGCCCCGGGAGCCGAACAGGTACCGCCGGGCCGCGCCCGCCAGCCGGCCCCGGTCGACGTCGGCGGAGCCGGTCGGACCGGCGGGTTCCGCGACCAGCACCAGGTGCGGCCGGGCGAGGTCCACGCCGAGCCGGCGGCCGCGTGCGGTGAGTCCGGCCGGGTCGCGGCCGGGCGCGGCCAGCAGGTCGGTGAGCAGCTCGCCGCGGACCCGGTTCTCGGTCTCGGCCACCGAGCGGCGCAGCAGCAGGAGCAGCGCGGTCACCACGCCCGCCCGCTCGAACAGCCGCCGGTCGGCGTCGTCGAGGTCGGGCCGGCCGCGCAGCACCAGGGTGCCGAGGGTGTCGTGCCCGGCGAGCACCGCGCAGACCCACAGCTCGCCGTGCCGTACGGACCGTCCTTCGGTACGGGAGGCGGCGACGGCCGCGGCCAGTTCGGCGGCGGGCGCGGAGCGTCCGGCCAGTGGCTCTCCCTCGGCGTCGAGGACCGCTATCTCGCCGTCCAGGAGCGCCGCGACGGCGGCGGCGACGTCCGGGACCTCGGCGCCGCGCAGCACCAGGTCGGTGAGCCGGTCGTGCGCCTGCTCGGCGCGCTGGACGGCGGCGGAGTGCGCCCGGACCAGCTCGTTGGCGGCGTTCAGCTCGGCGAGCGCGGCCCGGGTGTCGGCCAGCGACTTGGCGGTGTCCAGGGCGATCGCGGCGTGCGCGGCCAGCGTGCAGAGCAGCGCGACCTCGTCGGGGGAGAAGGCGCGGGGCGAGCGGTCGGCGGCGAACAGCACCCCGATGACCTTCCCGCCGAGCAGCAGCGGCACCCCGATGATCGCCACCAGGCCCTCGTCCAGCACGCCCGCGTCGATCGTGCCGGTGTGGTGGAAGCGGTCGTCGGTGCGGTAGTCGGGGGTCGCGTACGGCCGGGCGGTCTGTGCGACCAGACCGCCCAGGCCGTCGCCGAGGCTGAGCCGCAGGGCTTGGAACAGGACGGACACCGAGCCGTCGGTGACCCGCATGTAGGTGTCGCCGGCGGCTTCGTCCGGCAGGGTCAGGTACGCGGTGTCGGTGCCGAGCAGCATCCGGGCCCGGCGGACGATCGCCTGGAGCACGGTGTCCAGGTCCCGGGAGGCGGCGAGGTCCCCGGCGGTGTCGAACAGGGCGGTCAACTCGGCCTCGCGGCGCCGGTGTTGGCGCAGGGTGCGGTGCACCCGCAGGGCCTGCCAGGTGGCGTCGTCGATCTCGGCGAGGACGGCGGCCGGCGCCCCGCGGCGGCGGGCGTCGGCCAGCACCTCGGCGAAGTCCTCGGTGGCGGCTCCCGAGGCGAGCAAGTCGAGCAGCCGCCGCAGCGCGGGCGCGGCGCCCTCGTGGGGGTGGTCCATGGTGCGTGCCGCCAATCGGCGTCGGTCCGTCGATTCCGGGGACTCGCGATGGTAGCGGCTCAACCCTCAGGCCACGGCGGGCTTTCCGGGTGCCGAGGCGTCCTGCGGCTGCTCCTGCGGGCCGGTCCGCTCCTCGATCCCGGCGAGGTCCTGCCCCCTGGTCTCCCGTCCGCACAGGACGGCCAGGACGGTGACGGCCGCCGCGATGGCCACGTACACCGAGATGGGCGTCGAGGTGCCGTAGTCCTTGAGCAGCGCGGTCGCGATCAGCGGCGCCGGGGCGCCGGCCGCGACCGAGGCGAACTGGGCGCCGATCGAGGCGCCCGAGTACCGCAGCCGGGTCGCGAACAGCTCGGAGAAGAAGGCGGCCTGGGGTGCGTACATGGCGCTGTGGAAGACCAGCCCGACGGTCACCGCGAGGACCAGGGAGCCGAAGGAGCGGGTGTCCACCATCCCGAAGAAGACGAACGCCCAGACCCCGACCCCGATCGCGCCCGCCAGGTACACCGGCTTGCGCCCGACCCGGTCCGAGAGCGCGCCGAACAGCGGGATCAGCGCGAACTGGACGGCCGAGGCGATCAGGACGGCGTTCAGCGCGCTCTGCTTGCCGAAGTGCGCGTGGCCGACGGCGTAGGCGAGCACGAAGGTCGTCATCACGTAGTAGGAGATGTTCTCCGCCATCCGCGCCCCCATGGCCACCAGCACCTCCCGCCAGTGGTGCCTCAACACCCCGACCAGCGGAGCCCGTTCGGCCTCCGGGCGGTTCGCCACCGCCTGCCGGAACAGCGGGGACTCCTCCACCGCGAGCCGGATCCACATCCCGACCCCCACCAGCACCGCGGACAGCAGGAACGGCACCCGCCAGCCCCAGGACAGGAAGGCCGCGTCCGACTGCACCGAGGTCATCAGCGACAGCACCCCCGCCGCCAGCAGGTTCCCGGCCGGCGCGCCGCCCTGCGGCCAGGAGGCCCAGAAACCGCGCCGCCGCCGGTCCCCGTGCTCCGACACCAGCAGGACGGCCCCGCCCCACTCACCGCCGAGCGCGAAGCCCTGCACCAGCCGCAGCGCCGTCAGCAGCACCGGCGCCGCGATCCCGGCCGTGTCGTACGTGGGCAGCAGCCCGATCGCCGTGGTCGAGCCGCCCATCAGCAGCAGGCTCACCACCAGCAGCCTCTTCCGCCCGACCCGGTCCCCGAAGTGCCCGAACACCAGGGCCCCGAGCGGTCGCGCGGCGAACCCGATCGCGTAGGTCAGGAAGGACAGCAGCGTCCCGGTCAGCGGATCGCTGTGCGGGAAGAACAGCTTCCCGAACACCAGCGCCGCCGCCGTCCCGTAGAGGAAGTAGTCGTACCACTCGATGGTCGTGCCGATCAGGCTGGCTGCCACCACTCTCGGGAGGGAGCTCGGGCGCGCACCGCGCGCAGCCGTACCGCTTGCAGAGGCGTTCATGTGCCACCACTTCCAGGGCCGGGGGAGACGATGTCGCCACAAGGTAGGAATCCGCGGGGCGGAGGCCCATGTGGCCGGGCCATACAGCAGCGGGTCGTTTCGTGGCGTCCGGAACCATGACCCGTCAGGTCGGTCAGTGCGCCGTCCAGCCGCCGTCGAGCGGGAGGCTGGCGCCGGTGAGGTAGGAGGCGGCGGGGGAGCAGAGCCAGAGGGCGAGTTGGGCCACCTCGTCGGGTTCGATGAGGCGCTTCACGGCGGTGCGGTCGAGCATGATCCGCTCGACGACCTCGTCCTCGCGGATGCCGTGGGCCAGGGCCTGCGCGGCGATCTGCTTCTCCACCAGGGGGGTCCGGACGTAGCCGGGGTTGATGCAGTTGCTGGTGACGCCGTACGGGGCGCCCTCCAGGGCGACGGTCTTGCTCAGGCCCTCCAGGGCGTGCTTCGCGGTGACGTAGGCGGACTTGAAGGCGCTGGCCCGCAGGCCGTGGACGGAGGAGACGTTGACGACCCGTCCCCACTCCCGCTCGTACATGTGCGGCAGGGTCCGGCGCAGGATCCGGAACGGGGCCTCGACCATGACGCGTTGGATGAGCGTGAAGCGGTCGGGCGGGAACTCGTGCACCGGCGCGATGTGCTGGAGCCCGGCGTTGTTGACCACGATGTCGGCGTCGCCCGGCAGGGCGTCCACGGCCTCGGGGTCGGAGAGGTCGGTGACGATGGCGCGTCCGCCGATGCGCCGGGCGAGCTCCTCGGCCGGACCGGCCGCGAGGTCGACGACGTAGACCCGGGCGCCGGCCCCGGCGAAGGCCTCGGCGCAGGCCCGGCCGATGCCCGAGGCGGCTCCGGTCACCAGGGCCGTGCGGCCGTCGAGCGGGCGGGCTGTAGTGGTGTCCATGGCCGAGAACGGTAGGAATCCGGCGGTCCGGCTCCCATGTGGCGGGGCACCACAGCATCCCGCCGGACTGTGGCGCCAACCACTACGACCCTCGATCGACGGTTCGACCGCGGAAGGCCAAACCCATGGTGACCGTGCTTCCCCACAATGGGCGCGGTTGCTTCACCCGTTCGGAGGATTGCTCGGTCAGATCCACCCATAGCGCCCGAATGCTCGCTACATTCACGCCGATTCCCGACAGGGGGCGCCGCCCCAGGCCGCCGAAGTGCTGGTAGAGCCCGGTGCGACGTCCGAGAGGTGTTGACAGACATGCCCCAACGGCCTGCAACCGACAGCCCGGCGTACGGACCGCTCGACCCGCTCGGCCAGCACCGAGGTCCGGTCGGCCGGACCGTTCCGGACGCCCCCGACGCCCTGGCTACCGACGCCCTGACCGGCGACACGCTGACCGCCGACGATCCGACCGCCGACGAACTGCGGCTGCCCGCGCAGGCCACACCCGACCGGCACGAGACCCCCGTCACCCCCGTCACCCCCGCGCCCGCGCGGACCACCGGCCACTCCGGACCGGCGCCGCAGAACGCCCAGCTGGCCGCGCTGATCGAGGAGGCCGGCTTCTCGCACGCCGGCCTGGCCCGCCGGGTCGACCAGCTCGGTCTGGAGCACGGCCTGGACCTGCGCTACGACAAGACCTCGGTGACCCGCTGGCTGCGCGGCCAGCAGCCCCGCGGCGCCACCCCGGCCCTGATCGCCGAGGTCTTCACCCGCCGCCTCGGCCGCCGGCTCACCGCCCAGGACCTCGGCCTGGACGCCTGCGCCCCGGTCTACGCCGGACTGGAGTTCGCCGAGACCCCGCAGGAAGCGGTGGACATCGTGGCGAGCATGTGGCGCAAGGACAACGGCCCGCAGTCCGAGCTGCGCCGGATCGCCTTCACCCCGGCCGGCCTGGTCGTCCCCAGCCGGGACTGGCTGATCGGCCGCACCGACGAGCGGGTCGCCCGGGACGGCTCCACCCTGGTCCGCCCGGACACCGCCACCGGCCCCCCGCCGGCCGGGGCCGGCTCCGGCACCTCCGCCCAGGGTGCGCCCGGGGCGTCCCCCGCCGGCCCGGCGCGCGGCCCGGCCGGCGGCGCCCCCGGCGCGCACGGCGGCCCCGGGCCGCACAGCACCGGCGGACCGCCCACCGCGCGTAGCACGGCCGGGACGACCGGTACCGCCCCCACCATCGGCCGGGTGCCCACTCAGAGCCGCCGCCCGCCGGTCGCCGTCGAGCCGCCGTACACCGACCCGGCCCGCGAGTCGCGTCCGGCCCTGCGGGTCGGCCGCGGCGACATCGCGGCGATCCGCGCCGTCGGCGACCTCTTCCGCGCGCTCGACCACGCCTACGGCGGCGGCCACGCCCGCCAGGCGCTGGTCCGCTACCTGGAGAGCGAGGCCGAGCCGATGCTGCGCGGCCGCTACGGCGAGCAGATCGGCCGGGCCCTGTTCGGCGCGGTCGCCGATCTGACCAGGCTGGCCGGCTGGACGTCCTTCGACATCGCCGCGCACGGCCTCGCCCAGCGCTACTTCGTCCAGGCCCTGCGGCTGTCCCAGGCCGCCGGGGACCGCGCGCTCGGCGGCTACGTGCTGGTGACGATGAGCCAGCAGGCCGTCCACCTCGGCCACGGCCGGGAGGCGGTCCAGCTCGCCCGGGTCGCCCAGCAGGGCGTGGGCACCGCCGTCCCGCCGGTGGTCCAGTCGCTGATGCACGCCGCCGAGGCCCGCGGGCACGGCCTGCTGGGCGACGTCCGGTCCTGCACCACCGCGCTGGTGCGCGCCGAACGGGCGCTCGCGGCGTCCCGCACGGGCGACGAACTGCCCTCCTGGGCGCGCTACTTCGACGAGGCGCAGCTCTCCGACGAGTTCGCCCACTGCTACCGCGACCTGCAGCAGTGGCGCACCGCCGCGCAGCACGCCGAGAAGTCGCTGCGGCTGCGCTCACCCGCCTACGCGCGCAGCCGGATCTTCTGCCGGCTGGTGCTGGCCACCGCCCGGCTCGGCATGGGGGACCTCGACGAGGCCTGCACCATGGCCACCGACGCGCTGCGGGCGGCCGGGGAGATGCGCTCGGCCCGCTCGCTGGAGTACGTCCGGGACTTCCACCGCCGCCTCACCCCCTACCGCGGCAGCCCGGTGGCCCGCGCCTTCGAGGAGACGGCCCGTCAGGCGGGGGTGATCTGACCAGGGCGGCGATCCGACCCGCCGGGCTCCGGGCCGGGCCCCTCACCAGCTCTCGGCCCGGACCCTCGGCTTCCCCGCCTCGTCCGCCACCGGCGGCCGGACGTCGGCGCGCACCCGCTGCGCCGCCAGCGGGAACAGCAGCACCGACAGCATCCCGGCACCGACCAGCGCCGCCGCGGTCGAGGACGCCAGGTGCCCGGCGTCCACCTCGATAGTGGTGATCACCACGACCAGCGGCAGCGCCGTCGCCCCGTAGAGGGCGAGCGCCGCGCGGTCGCGCCGGCCGAGCCCGGCCGGGGCGAGCAGCCCGGCCGGCAGTCCGCGCACGAGCAGGAAGAGCAGCAGGAACAGCGGGACGAGCAGCAGGGTGCCCGGGTCGTCCAGCAGGGCGTCCAGGTCGAACTTCATCCCGCTGACCACGAAGAAGACCGGCACCAGGAAGCCGAAGCCGATGCTCTCCAGCTTGGCCTCGATCACCTCCTCCTCGGCCCGCCGGACGTCGGAGAGCAGCAGCCGGGAGACGATCCCGGCGGTGAAGGCGCCGAGCAGCATGTCGAGGTCGAGCCAGAGCGCGGCGGCGACCATGGCGGCCAGCACCAGGATCACCGCGCGGATCGCGAACTGCCCGGAGGTGCGCAGGGTCCGTTCGATGAGCCGGGTTGTCCAGGCCGGCCGGGGCCGGCGAGCGCCGAACACGGCGACCGCGGTGATCACCGCGAAGGCGCCGAGGATGACCGCCGTCCGGGCGGGCGAGTTCCCGCTGAGCAGCACGGCGATCGCGATGATCGGCGCGAACTCGCCGACCGCCCCGGTGGCCATCACCAGGGAGCCGAAGGGCGTGGGCAGTTCACCGGAGTCGCGGAGGATCGGCAGGATCGTGCCGAGCGCCGTGGTGGTGAGCACCAGCCCCGCGAAGGCGCCGTCCAGCGGGCTCCGGTTGACCAGCGCGCCCACCCCGAGGCCCACGACCAGCGAGACCAGCCACGCGGCGCCCGCCCGTTTCAGCGGGCCGCCGCGCAGCTTGCCGAAGTCGATCTCGTACCCGGCGAGGAACATCAGCATGGCCAGGCCGAACTGGGAGAGCGCGTCGACCAGGGTGTCGACGTGCGCCCAGCCCAGGACGTCCGGGCCGATCAGCACTCCGAGCACGATCTCGACCACCACGGTCGGTACGGCGATCCACCGCAGCAGCCGGTCGGCGAGCAGCGGCGCGGCCACGGCCGCGGCGGGGATCAGGACCAGCGTCAGCGGATCGGGGGCCCCGGCGCTCACCGGACGACCAGCGGCCGCGCGGCCGGCACCACCACCCGGGAGGCCGGCACCACCCGGGAGGCCGGAGCCTGTCGGGTGGTCGGCGCCTCCCGGGAGTCCGGAGCCGTCCGAGGGGTCGAGATCATCCGATGAGCGGTCAGATCGGTCACATCGGGCATCCTGGCACGCCGTCGGTCTGTCACCCCGGCAGACCGCTGGCGTGTCCGGACACCGCCGGACGGGGGCCGACACGGCGGGGTGCGAAGCCCGCGAGCCCCCAGCTCGAAGCCCGAAGCCCGAGCCCGGAGCCCGGAGCCCGGAGCCCGGAGCCCGGAGCCCGGAGCCCGGAGCCCGGAGCCCGGAGCCCGGAGCCCGAGCCCGGAGCCCGAGCCCGGAGCCCGGAGCCCGAGGTCCGAGCCCGCGAGCCCTCAGGCCGCCGCCTCCGCCTCCCGTGCGTCGGCCCGGATGCCGAGGTCGCGCAGCACCGCCTGTGCCGCCCGCCGCCCGGAGACCAGCGCGCCCTGCACGGTGCTGGTGTCCCGGTGGTCCCCGGCGACGTACAGCCCGGCCAGCAGGCGCACCGGGCGCCGGGTGTTGTGCGGCGGGGGCATGGCCGGCAGCGCGTCCGGGACGTGCCGCACGCTGAGGAACTGCCAGCCCGTCGTCGAGGTGTCGTACAGCTCGGCGAGCCGGGCCCGGACGGCCGGTTCCAGCCCGGCCGGGCCGCCCGCGTCGAAAGAGCGCCGCCCGAGGACGGTGGTGGCGACCAGTGCCTGGCCGGCCGGTGCGTAGGACGGGTGCAGCTCGCTGAGCACCAGCGATTGCGAGACCAGCGGCGGGTGTCCGTTCGGCCGGTCACCGTCGAGCAGCAGCACGGGCTCGCCCAAGGGGGTGCGGTCGGCCGTGTGGTAGAAGGTCGTGACGGGGTGGAAGTCCGGCAGCCGCAGCCCGGGCAGCAGCTCGGCGGCGGAGCGGGCGTCGGTGGCGACGACGACGGCTTGGGCGCCGATCCGCCCGTGCGCCAGGGTCTCCACGCCGTCCGCGGCGATCGCGGTGACCCGCACCCCGGGACGGACGGTGCCGGCGGGCAGGGCGGCGGCCAGTTGGGCCGGTACCGCCGCGATCCCGCCGGCGGGCAGACAGAGCCGGCCGCGGGCGTACGAGCGCAGCACCAGGTCGGCGACCCGGCTGCTGGTACCGAGTGCCGGGTCGGCGAGCAGGGCGCTGAGCAGCGGGCGCAGGAAGCCGTCGACGGTGCGCGGGGCGAGGCCGTGGCCGGTGAGCGCGCGGGCGGCGGTGGTCTCCGGCCGGGCCTGCAGCCGACTGACCGGGGTGGCGGCGAGCCGGCCGAGCCAACTGCCGAGCCGGGCCTTGTCCAGCGGGCTGCCGAGCGGGGCGCGGGTGGCGGCCTGCCGGGCGGCGGTGAGTTGGGGGTCCCCGGCGCGGTACCGGCGGCCGCCGCTGTGCACGAGTACGCCGGGCGCGAGCGGGCGCAGGTCGAGGCGGTCGAGGTCGAGCGTGCGGCGCAGTTCGGGGAAGGCGGTGTTCAGCAGGTGGCTGCCGTCGTCGAGCCGGAATCCGTCCAGCTCGCGGGTGGCCATCCGGCCGCCGATCCGGTCGGTGCTCTCCAGGACCTGAACGGTGAGGCCGTGGCCGGTGAGCGCGCGGGCGGCGGCCAGGCCCGCGAGTCCGGCGCCGACCACGACGACGTCCGGGTCGGACGGCCGACGGGCACGGCGGGTGAAGTCGTACGTGGGCACTGGCGTGCTCCCTCCCTGGTCCCGGGGCTCCGGCCGACGCAGGCAGCGGGGTGCCGGGACACGGTCCGAGGAGGGTGATGCCCAGTCAGTGTGAGCATCAGACAAGCGCATCGAGCCTGATTCGAGACTCGGCTGGGGTTGTGCCGCAACGGGCGGGGCGCGGTCACGGACAGTGCGCCGTGGCGGCCGGGTTCGGGGGTCGACGGGCGCGCACGGTCACCGGGGGCGTGCGACGCGCCCGCCGTGTGCTCCCGTGCGCCCCCTTCCGGAGCCCCGTCCGACCCCCGCCCGGCATATGCCCCTGGCCAGCGCGGATGCCGTAGCCCGAGGTACGCACCGGGCCGCGCGCGCGTACGCCGGGCCCGGTCGAGCGGCCCCGCTCCCGTAGCTGTCCGCGCTACGGCGGAGCGCCGCGCCGGAACCGCCCCGCTCCCCGCCCGAGCCCGCGCTCCCGCCCGCGCTCCCCGTGCGCAGCGTCAGAGCGCCGCGAGCACCGCCGAGTAGACGTCCGGGTGCGTGAACCGGAAGCCCGCGTCCATCAGCCGCTTGGGCACCACCCGGTGGCTGCCGACCACCTCGACCGCCAGCTCGCCCAGCACCACCTTGAGCACCGCCTCCGGCACCGGGAACGGGGTCGGGCGCCGCAGCGCCCGCCCGAGCGCGGTGGTCAGCTCGGCGTTGGTCGCCGGGTTCGGCGCCGTCAGGTTGAAGGCGCCGGAGAGGTCGTCGTGGTCGAGCAGGAAGCGCAGCGCGGCCACCTCGTCGTGCAGCGAGATGAAGCTCCAGTACTGCCGCCCGTTGCCGAGCCGCCCGCCCAGGCCCAGCTTGAAGAGCGGGAACAGCCGCCCGCCGGCCCCGCCGGCCGCGGACAGCACCATGCCGGTGCGGGGGTGGACGACCCGGATCCCGGCCCGCTCGGCCGGCCGGGCGGCGGCCTCCCACTCCAGGCAGACCTCGGCCAGGAAGTCGTCGCCGGCGGGGGAGTCCTCGTCGACCACCTCGTCGCCGGTCTGTCCGTACCAGCCGACCGCGGAGGCGCTCACGAACACCTCCGGCGGCTCCTTGAGCCCGGCCAGCGCGACGGCCAGCGTCTCGGTGCCGTAGACCCGGCTCTCCCGGATCTCCCGCTTGTAGGAGTCCGTCCAGCGGTGGTCGCCGACCCCGGCCCCGGCCAGGTGCACCACGGCCCGGACGCCGGCCAGCCCGTCCCGGTCGACCTCGCCGAGCAGCGGGTTCCAGCCGATGGCCGTACTGCCGTCGGGCTGCGGGCCCGTCCTGGAGCGGTGCCGGACCAGCCGGACCACCTCGTGGCCGTCCGCCAGCAGGGAGCGGACCAGCGCCGAACCGATCAAACCCGTGGAACCCGTGACAGCGATGCGCATGCGTCCATCCTCGCAGCCCACATCTCCCTGTCGCGTGCGCATCCGCCTCATTAGCATGTCGCGCATGTCCGCCGACGATCTGATCATCCGTCCGGCGCAGCCCGAGGACGAGCGCGAACTGGCCGCCCTCAACCGCGCCGCCTGGTCCCCGTTGTCCGACGTCTCCCCGCAGCCGCCCGTCGAGGACGTGGTCTTCGACGAACGCCACACCCCGGAGCAGTTCCTGCTGGCCGTCCTGGGCGGCCGGATCGTCGGCTACGTCCGCCAGGTGCCGCCCACCCCGCTGGCCGCCAACCGGCACGTCCGCCAGATCCAGGGGCTGGCCGTCGACGCCGCCGCCCGCGGCCGGGGCGTCGGCCGACGCCTGGTCGAGGCCGCCTGCGAGGCGGCCCGCGCCGACGGCGCCCGGAGGATGACCCTGCGCGTGCTCGGTTGGAACGCCCCCGCCCGCCGCCTCTACGAGAGCTGCGGCTTCGTCGTCGAGGGCTCGCTGGCCGAGGAGTTCCTGATCGACGGCCGCTACGTGGACGACATCTGGATGGCCCGCCGACTGGCCGGCTGAGGCCGTTTCGCCGGTGCTCCGTCAGGCCGGGGGCGGTGCAGAGTCGTGACAGTCCCGCCCTGTCTCGACCGCCGCCACGCCGGGTACCGTACGGCCGTGAGCAACTCGACGCCTCCCGGGTGGTACCCGGTCCCGGGTGCGGACGGCACCCCCGGTCACGAGCGCTGGTGGGACGGCAACGCCTGGACCAGCGAGGTCCGGCCGCTCCAGGGCGGCGTCGCGGGCGGGCTCCCCGACGCCCCGACGCAGACCTGGCAGCCCACCGACCGGAAGCCCGGCTACGGCTACCCGGGCGGCGCCGCGGCCCCGCCTCCGGCGTACGGCTACCCGGGCCAGGACGCCTCCCCGGCGCCCGGCTACGGCTACCCCGGCCAGGACGCTTACCAGGGCCAGGGCGGGTACCCCGGCCAGGACGCCTACCAGGGCCAGGGCGGGTACCCCGGCCAGGCCGGCTACCCGACGACGCCGAACTACGGGTACCCCGGCCAGGGCTACCCGCCGGCCCCGGCCAGGAACAGGTCCGGCATGATCATCGGCATCGCGATCGCCGTGCTGGCCGTGGGCGGGACCATCGCCGGGATCGTGCTCAGCGGCGACGGCGGCGACCCCAAGGCGGACCCGACCCCCACGGTGACCGTCACCCAGAGCGACCGCCCCTCGCCCAGCCCCACCCCGACCGGGCCCACCACCAGCCCGACGGCGCCCGCGCCCAAGCCCGCGCCGGTCCTCAAGAGCACCGTTCCGGACCCGCAGCACGCGATCACCGTCCCGGTCTTCGACGGCTGGGACGCGACGACCGACGGCGCGCACTCCACGGTCTTCCTCGGCACCGGCCGCTACACCTGCCCGGACGGCAACTCCTGCATCCGCGGTCAGTTCTCGGTCGAGAAGGACACCGTCCAGGGCAGCACCGCCAAGGCGGCCGCCGACACCGCGATGCCCACGTACGCCGCGCAGATCTTCACCGGGATCACCTCGCACACCGACGCCGGTTCCGGGTCCGTGAGCGTCGCCGGGGTGTCCGGCTACGCCACCCGCTGGCACGTCCTCACCTCGGACGGCACCCAGGGCTACGTCCTGCTGGCCGCCGTGCCGGCCAAGGGCGGCGGCTACGTGGTCTTCGAGGGCGGCGTGGACGACCACCCGTCGGCGCCGGACGCCTCGGTGCTGGACCAGATCCTCAAGGGCGTCAAGCAGGACAGCACGTCCGGCAGCTCCACCTGAGCGGCTCCACCCGAGCACGTTGGCTCCACCCGAGCACGCGGCGCGCCCCGAGCACACGGCGCGTCCCGAGCACACGGCGCGCCCCGAGCACACGGCGCGCCCCGCAGGACCTCGCCGGGTCCGCGGGACGCGCCGTGGGCCCGGCTCAGTCCCCGTAGCGTTCCCAGAGCTTGGGGAAGCGCTTCGCCATGACGTCCGGGTCGTCGAAGTCCAGCGCGGCCCCGGCAGGCCGGCCGGCCTGCCGCCCGCCGACCTCGGGCAGCGGCAGCCCGGTCAGCTGCTCGTACGCCTCGTCGGCGGCGTAGCCGAGGTCCTCGGCCTCGCCGTCCTCCTCCTCGTCGAACTCGGGCAGCAGGTCCGCCAGGTCGTCCGGCTCGGCCAGCCCGCCCTCGAAGACCTCCCGGCCCTGGCCGATCAGCCAGCAGCGGAAGTAGTCGAAGGTGTCGTCGGAGGCGCCGTCCAGCAGCAGGTAGGCCGCGCCCCAGAGGTCGTAGCGGTAGGCGCGCTGGAACCGGGCCTCGAAGAGCCGGGCGAAGTCGATCACGTCGTCCGGGGTCAGTTGGACGAGCCGCTCCACCAGCCGGTCGGCCTGTTCGTCGGGGTCGCCCTCGGCGGCGTCCCGGGTCTCGTCGATGATCTGCCAGAAGTCCGTCTCGTCCATCACCGCTCAAGCATCCCCGTTCGGCCGCCCGCGCGCATGCCACGACCCGGCGTGCCCGGATGCCGAAACGGCGGAACCCCGCGCCGTCCGGGGACGACGCGGGGTTCCGCAGGACCGTGGAGGGGTCAGAGGCCGAGCTCGACCTCGAACTCGCCGGCCTCCAGGATCTCCTTGACCGCGACCAGGTAGCGGGCGGCGTCGGCGCCGTCCACCAGGCGGTGGTCGTAGGAGAGCGACAGGTAGGTCATGTCACGGATGCCGATGGCGGTGCCGCCGTCGGCCTCGATGACCACCGGACGCTTGACGGTGGCGCCGATGCCCAGGATGGCGGCCTGGTTCGGCGGCACGATCACGGTGTCGAACAGCGCACCGCGCGAACCGGTGTTGCTGATGGTGAAGGTGGCGCCGGACAGCTCGTCCGGGGTGATCTTGCTGTCGCGGACCTTGCCGGCCAGCTCGGCGGTCTTCTTCGAGATGCCGGCGATGTTGAGGTCGCCCGCACCCTTGATGACCGGGGTCATCAGACCCTTCTCGGAGTCCACCGCGATACCGATGTTCTCGGTGTCGAAGTAGGTGATGGTGCCCTCGGCGTCGTTGATCCGGGCGTTGATGACCGCGTGGGCCTTCAGCGCCTGGGCGGCGGCCTTGACGAAGAACGGCATCGGGGACAGCTTCACGCCCTCGCGGGCGAGGAAGGAGTCCTTGGCCTTGGCCCGCAGCGACATGATCTTGGTGACGTCCACCTCGACCACGCTGGTCAGCTGGGCCTGCTCGTGCAGGGCCTTCATCATGTTGTCGCCGATGACCTTGCGCATGCGGGTCATCTTGACCGTCTGGCCGCGCAGGGCGGACGGCGCGGCGGCGGCCTTCGGCGCGGCGGCCGGAGCGGCGGCGGCGACCGGGGCCGGAGCGGCCTTGGCGGCCTCCGCGGCGGCGATGACGTCCTGCTTGCGGATGCGGCCGCCGACACCGGTACCGGCGACGGAGGACAGCGCGACACCGTGCTCGGCGGCGAGCTTGCGCACCAGCGGGGTGACGTAGGCGTCGCCGTTGTCGGCGGCGGGGGCGGCCGGAGCAGCCGGGGCGACCGGGGCCGGAGCGGCGGCCGGAGCCGGGGCAGCGGCGGGGGCCGGAGCCGGGGCAGGAGCGGCGGCAGCCGGAGCCGGAGCCGGGGCAGCCGGAGCCGCCGGAGCCGGAGCGGGAGCGGCAGCCGGGGCCGGAGCGGCGGCCGGAGCGGGAGCGGCGGCCGGGGCCGGGGCGGCGGCGACCGCACCCGCGGCGCCGATCAGCGCGAGCTGCGCGCCGACCTCGGCGGTCTCGTCCTCGCCGACCAGGATCTTCACCAGGGTGCCGGCGACCGGCGACGGGATCTCGGTGTCGACCTTGTCGGTGGAGACCTCGAGCAGCGGCTCGTCGACCTCGACCGTCTCACCCTCGGCCTTCAGCCAGCGGGTGACGGTGCCCTCGGTGACGGACTCGCCCAGGGCGGGGAGCAGCACCGGGGTGGCGTCGCCGGCCGGAGCGGCCGGGGCGGCGGCGGGGGCCGGAGCAGCGGCCGGAGCCGGAGCGGCGGCCGGGGCCTCGGCGACCGGAGCCGGGGCGGCGGCGGGCGCTGCCTCGGCGGCGGGGGCCGGGGCGGCGGCGGGGGCGCCGGAGCCGTCGTCGATGATCGCCAGCTCGGCGCCGACCTCGACGGTCTCGTCCTCGCCGACCTTGATCGAGGAGAGGATGCCGGAAGCCGGGGCCGGGATCTCGGTGTCGACCTTGTCGGTCGAGACCTCGAGCAGCGGCTCGTCGACCTCGACACGCTCACCCTCGGCCTTCAGCCAACGGGTGACAGTGCCCTCGGAAACGCTCTCGCCCAGCGCGGGCAGTGTTACTGAGACCGCCATGGTTTCAGCGACTCCTATCAAGTCTTGCGTACGGAAGTACTTGCGTACGGGAAGTACCGGAAAAGGTGGGGTGGGGCGCGATCAGTCGTGCGCGTGCAGCGGCTTGCCGGCCAGCGCCAGGTGCGCCTCGCCCAGGGCCTCGGACTGGGTCGGGTGCGCGTGGATGAGCTGCGCGACCTCGGCCGGCAGGGCCTCCCAGTTGTAGATCAGCTGGGCTTCGCCGACCTGCTCGCCCATGCGGGCGCCGACCATGTGGACACCGACCACGGCGCCGTCCTTGACCTGGACGAGCTTGATCTCGCCGGCGGTCTTCAGGATCTTGCTCTTGCCGTTGCCGGCCAGGTTGTACTTGAGGGTGACGACCTTCTCCTTGCCGTACAGCTCGACGGCCTTGGCCTCGGAGATGCCGACGGAGGCCACCTCGGGGTTGGAGTAGGTCACGCGCGGGACGCCGTCGTAGTCGATCGGCACCGGCTTGAGGCCGGCCAGGCGCTCGGCGACCAGGATGCCCTCGGCGAAGCCGACGTGGGCCAGCTGCAGGGTCGGGACGAGGTCGCCGACGGCGGAGATGGTGGGCACGTTGGTGCGCATGTACTCGTCGACCAGGACGTAGCCGCGGTCCATCGCGACGCCGTTCTCCTCGTAGCCGAGGCCGGCCGAGACCGGGCCGCGGCCGATGGCGACGAGCAGCAGGTCGGCGTCGATCTGCTTGCCGTTCTCGGTGGAGACGCGGACACCGGTCTCGGTGTACTCGACGCCGGAGAAGCGGGCCTTCAGCTCGAACTTGATGCCGCGCTTGCGGAACGCGCGCTCCAGCAGCTTGGAGGAGTTCTCGTCCTCCAGCGGGACGAGGTGCGGCAGCGCCTCGACGATGGTGACCTCGACGCCGAAGGACTTCCAGACGGAGGCGAACTCGACGCCGATGACGCCGCCACCGAGGATGACGGCCGACTTCGGGATGCGGTCCAGCTTGAGGGCGTGGTCCGAAGAGATCACGCGGTTGCCGTCGATCTCCAGGCCCGGGATCGAGCGCGGCACGGAACCGGTGGCCAGGACGATGTGGCGGCCTTCGATGCGCTGGCCGTTGACGTCCACCGAGGTCTGCGAGGAGAGCTTGCCCTCGCCCTGGATGAAGGTGACCTTGCGGGACGCCACCAGGCCCTGCAGACCCTTGTACAGGCCGGCGATGACGTCGTCCTTGTACTTGTGGACGCCGTTGATGTCGATGCCCTGGAAGGTGGCCAGCACGCCGAACTCGGCGGCCTCCTTCGTCTCGTCCGCGATCTCCGCGGCGTGCAGCAGCGCCTTGGTCGGGATGCAGCCGCGGTGCAGGCAGGTGCCGCCCAGCTCACCCTTCTCGACCAGGGCCACGCTCAGGCCCAGCTGAGCGGCGCGGAGCGCCGCGGCGTAACCGCCGCTTCCGCCTCCGAGAATGACTACGTCGAAAACGGTGCTGGCGTCGTTCGCCACGTCACGTCCTCCATGCATGGGGTGGGTCGCCGGGCCGGTCGCGGTCCGGTGGGTCGGAAGCCTTTGTGGGGCGCCCAGTCGTGCCGGAAATACATCTTCGCACTTGTTCGCGGTGGCTGATGTCCGGGTCCACCGCGGGGGTGTCCCGCAGCGTGGTCACCGGGGCGGGAATACCCCCCACGGATGGGCATCATCGCAGCTCAACGCGGTATTGACAGCCGCCGGACGGGAACCTTCCGCGCGGTCCGCGGCCCCCTGTTCCGCAGTGTGGAACAAAGTTTCGCCCGCAGCGAACAGGGGTGCGGCCCGCCGGGCGGGCTTACCCGCAGGTAACCCCCTGGGAACGCCGACGGGGCCCGGCGCACGCGCGCCGGGCCCCGTCGCAGCGGGTGGCTCCGTCAGGCCTTGCCGTTCGCCGTCCGCTCGGCGAAGGCGAGCAGGGTGCGCACCCCGCTCGCGGTGCCGCCCTTCGGGGTGTAACCGAACGGAGCACCCTCGTGGTACGCCGGACCGGCGATGTCCAGGTGCGCCCAGTCGGTGCCCTCGGCCACGAACTCCTGCAGGAACAGGCCGGCCACCAGGCCGCCGCCCATCCGCTCGCCCATGTTGGCCAGGTCGGCGATGGTCGACTCGGTCATGCCCTTGCGCAGGTGGGCGGGCATCGGCATCGGCCAGGAGTCCTCGCCGACCTCGCCGGCGAGGGCGTGCAGGTCCGCGCGCAGCTCGTCGCTGTTGGACATCACGCCGAAGGTCCGGGTGCCCAGGGCCATCACCATGGCGCCGGTCAGGGTGGCCACGTCGACGATGACGTCCGGGTTCTCCTCACCGGCCCGCACCAGGGCGTCGGCCAGCACCAGGCGGCCCTCGGCGTCGGTGTTCAGGACCTCGACGGTCTTGCCGCCGTAGATCCGCAGGACGTCGCCCGGGCGGACGGCCGAGCCGGACGGCATGTTCTCGGCCAGCGCCAGCCAGCCGGTCACGTTGACGGCCAGGCCCAGGCGCTTGGCGGCCACCACGGCGGCGAACACGGCGGCGGCGCCGGCCATGTCGCACTTCATGGTCTCGTTGTAGCCGGCCGGCTTCAGCGAGATGCCGCCCGAGTCGTAGGTGATGCCCTTGCCGACGAACGCCAGGGTGCTCTTGGCCTTCGGGTGGGTGTAGGCCACCTTCACCAGGCGGGGCGGGTTCACCGAACCGCCGCCGACGCCCATCAGGCCGCCGTAGCCGCCCTTGGTCAGCGCCTTCTCGTCCAGCACCTCGACCTTGAGGCCGTGCTCCTTGCCGACGGCCTGGACGGTCGCGGCGAAGCTCTTCGGGGTCAGGTCGTTCGGCGCGAGGTTGACCAGGTCGCGGGCGCGGTTCATCTCCTCGCCGACGGCGGCGGCGCGCTCCACGGCGGCCTTGGCGTCCTTGCTGCCCTTGCGGGGGGCCAGCACGACCAGCTCGCCGACCGGCTCCTTGCCGTTGCCCTTGCCCTTGTACGTGCCGAAGGCGTACGAGCCGAGCAGACCGCCCAGCGCGACCGCCTCGACCTCCGTCGCGGACTCGGCCGGCAGGGCCAGCGCGGCCTTCTTGACGCCGGCCAGGGTACGGGCGGCGACACCGGCGGCGTGGCGCAGCGCCTCCGCCTCGAAGCCCTCGTCGCCCCCCTCGCCGAGGCCGACCGCGAGCACGAACCCGGCCTTCACACCGGCGGGGGAGGGGACCTTCACGGCCTCGCCCTCGGCACCGGTCGCGCCCAGGGTGCCGAGGATCTCGGCCAGCTTGCCCTCGAACGCCTCGTTCACGGCCTCGGTGCCGGGGGCCAGCACGACCCCCTTCGGGCCCTTCGCGACACCGATCACCAGGGCCTCCGCGCGCAGCGAGGCGGCGGAGGAGGTGCTCACAGACAATGCAGTCACGTAATGCGTCCTGTTCTTTCGCGGTCCACGGCCGGTCACGGCGCGGATGCCGCACCGGCGCAGCCCGCCGTCGCAGGCGCCGTCCGCCGGCGGGCCCCGGGTCCGGGCCCCCTGGCGCGCGCGCCGACCGGAAGCGGTCGCGCACACCAGAGGCCCCGGCTCCTCGGGTACGCGCCGGGCGGGCAGGACCTGCCACGGTGCAGGGCTGCGGTGCTCCACGCATGGTAGTCCGCATGGTGGGATCACGCGCCGCCCGGTGTCAGCCGAGCAACGCCAGGGCGAACAGCGTGCCCGTGGCGGCCGTCTCCGCCGTCGCCCCGAGCACGTCGCCGGTGATGCCGCCGAGACGTCGCACGCACCGCGCCAGCAGCAACCGGGCGCAGCCCAGCCCGATCAGGAGAGCCAGCGGCAGGCGGAGAGTTGACCAACCGTCGGACGCCCCGAGCGCGGCCAGGACGACCGCGGCGCCGGCCGTGGCGGCGAGCGCGCCGACGGGCGTCACGGTGCCCGCCACCACGGCGCCCAGCCCGCCCGGCCGGGCGGCCGGCACCGACCGGAGGCAGCCCCAGGCGAGCGCGCACCGGGCGGCCGTCGCCGAGGCGAGCACCGCGAGCGCGCCGCGCAGCGGCGCGTGCCCGAACTGTCCGGCCAGCGCGACGACCTGCGCCAGCAGCACGAGGACCAGGGTCAGCACGCCGAACGGGCCGATGTCGGACTGCTTCATGATGCGCAGCGCGTCCTCGGCCGGCTTCCCGCTGCCCAGCCCGTCCGCGACGTCCGCCAGGCCGTCCAGGTGCAGTCCCCGGGTCAGTGCGGCGAGCGCCCCCACCGCCGCCACCGCCCCGAGCGGTCCGCCCGCCCGCCAGGCCACCAGCGCCCCGGCCCCGGCCGCGACCGCCCCGAGCACCAGCCCCACCACCGGGGCCGTCACCATCGCGCGCGCGCCGGCCGCCCGGTCCCACCGCTCCACCCGCACCCGCAGGACGGACAGGGTCCCGAAGCCGAACCGCAGCCCGTCCCCCCAGGTGGCCCGCTCACCGCGGTCCGTCATGAACGCGTTCCTCTCACCACGGGTCCGAACGCGGGAACGCCCCTTCGCAGGGGCGTTCCCGGACGGGTCGGGCGGCCGCCGCGGGGACGCGGGGCGCCGCGCCTACAGTTTGCGCAGCAGGTCCGCGGCCGAGGGCAGCTTCGGCTGCTCCTGCGGCTCCCGCGGTGCGGCCGGCACGTACGGCTTGGGAGCCTCGTCCGCGAGCGCGTCGCCCGCCGCCTGCAGCAGCGGCAGCGCCAGCAGCGCGCCGACGCCCTCGCCCATGGTGATCCCCTGGTCCTGCAGCGGTGTCAGGGTCAGCCGGTCGTACGCCTTCGCCTGCGCGGGCTCGCCGCTGGACTGCCCGGCCCGCCACCACTCGGGCGCCCGGAAGGCGATCCGCTGCGCGACCAGCGCGCAGGCCGCCGAGACCACGCCGTCCAGCACCACCGGCAGCCGTCGGGCGGCCGCCTGCAGCAGGAAGCCGGTGATCGCCGCGAAGTCGGCGCCGCCGGTGGCGCCGAGCAGCGCCAGCTGGTCGCCGAGCACCGGCCGGGCCCGCCGCAGCGAGTCCCGGATGGTGGCGCACTTGACCATCCACACCCGGTCGTCGATCCCCGAGCCGCGCCCGGTGACCGCCGCCGCGTCCGTTCCGCAGAGCGCGCCGATCAGGACGCCGGCCACCGTGGTGGCACCGACTCCGAGGTCGCCGAGCAGCACCAGGTCGGTGCCGGCGTCGGCCTCCTCGTCGGCGACGGCCATGCCGGCCCGGAAGGCCCGGGCGGTCTCCTCCGGCGTGAGCGCGTCCTCGACGTCGATCCGCCCGGAGCCGCGCCGGATCCGGTGGGCGACCACCTCCTCCGGGAAGTCGGCCGGGTCCGCGTCCACCGCGACGTCGACGACCCGCACCCCGGCGCCGTAGCGCGCGGCCAGCCGGGCCACCGGTGCGGTGCCGTCCAACACGTCCCGCACCCGGGCCGCGGTGCCGCCGCGGGCGGGCATCCGGGAGACGCCGAGCGCCGCGACGCCGTGGTCGGCGGCGAACAGCAGCACCTTGGGCGCGGAGACCGGCCGTACCGGGGAGCGCCCCTGCACGGAGGCCAGCCAGCTGCCCAGCTCCTCCAACTTGCCGAGCCCGCCGCGCGGGCGGTCGGCCGCCTGCCAGCGCTCCTCGGCGGCCCGCCGGGCACTCTCGTCGGGGCGCTCGACGAGCGAGGAGAACGTATCGAGATCCACGGTGGTGTCCATCGTCCGGAAGGCTACACGCCGCGGATGTTCAGCCCGCGGCTGGCTTGACGGTCAGCACCTGCCCGGCCACGACCAGCAGGACGCGCTCGGAGGCGTCCGCCACGGCCATGTTGAGCCGGCCCAGGGTGTCGCGGAAGCGCCGCCCGGCGGCGGTGCCCGGGACGACACCCATGCCGACCTCGTTGCTCACCGCGACGGCCGTCCGCGGCGTGGCCGCCCAGGCCCGCGCCAGCGCCTCGCAGCGCCGCTGCACCGCGCTCTCGCCCCCGCCCGCCCAGACCCCGTCGTCCCAGGCGCCGCACTCGTCCATCACCGTGGTCAGCCACAGGGCCAGGCAGTCGACCAGCACCGGCGCGGGGTCGGCGGGGTCGGCCAGGACGGCCTCCAGGTCGCAGGTCTCGGCGGTGCGCCAGCTCGCCGGCCGGCGCTCCCGGTGCAGGGCGACCCGCTGGGCCCACTCGGCGTCGCCGTCCCGGGTGCCGCCGGTGGCCACGTACAGGACGTCCGGCCGGTCGGCGAGCAGCTGCTCGGCGCGGGTGGACTTGCCGGAGCGGGCGCCGCCGAGCAGCAGCGTGCGGGGGAACGGGGGGTGGGTCGCCATGCCGCCCATCCTGCCGGACAGGCATACGGAAGATCGGGCCGGGCAGGCTAAGGTGCGCAGCAACACAGGCGGCGTCGTCGGCGGGAGGAGCCGGGCATGGCGTGGACGTGGCGGTACGAGAAGGCGGACGGCAGCGTGGTGACGCCCGGCGGCGGCCAGGAGGAGTTCGCCGGCCAGGGGGACGCCGAGACCTGGATCGGGGAGAGCTGGAAGCAGCTCGCCGAGGACGGCGTCGACACGGCGGTGCTCCTGGAGGACGACCGGGTCGTCTACGCGATGAGCCTGCACGAGGGCTGAGCCCGGATCGGGGCCGCGCCCTCGGGCCTACTTGGCCCCGATCACGTGCAGCAGCGCGGCCACCTGCCGGTACGGGTCGGTGCGGCCGGCCCGGTCCTCGGCCTCGAGCAGCTGGGCCAGCTGCCGCCCGTCCACCGGCGGGGCCGCGTCGTCGGGGGCGTTGTCGGTGAAGACCCGCACGCCGTACCAGTGCCTGATCGGCACCGACACCTCGGAGAGGGTCACGGAGAGGTCGGCGAGCCGGTCGGCGCGGGCGGCCAGCCCGAGCCGGTTGTAGTACCGGTCGCTCTCGAAGGCGTGCAGGGCGGCCCGCCAGTCCCCGGCGGCGGCGGGCCGCAGGGCCAGCGCGTCGCGGTTGCGGACCAGCAGCGAGAGCAGCCCGCCGGGCGCCAGCAGCCGGGCCAGCGAGGCGATCATCGGGTCCGGGTCGGGCAGGTACATCAGGACGCCGTGGCAGAGCACCACGTCGAAGCTGCGCGGGCCGAACCAGCGGCCGCACTGGTGGCCGTCCCCGCTGAGCAGCTGCAGCCGGCCCCGGACCTCTGGAGGCTCCGCGGCGAGCGCCCCCTGGGCGACGCCGAGCGCGACCGGGTCCGAGTCGATCCCGGTGACGTAGTGGCCGGCCCGGGCCAGCCGCAGCGCCTGGGTGCCCTGGCCGCAGCCGATGTCGAGGACGCGCTGCGCGCTGCGCCCGGCGAGCTGTTCGGCGAGCTGGCGGGTGACGAGCTCCTGGCGGACGAAGTTGCGCAGCCCGCCGAGCCGGTCCAGCCAGGCACCGGTGCCGCCGGCGAAGGAGCCGCTGCGCGAGGGCAGCCGGCGCTCCTGGGCGAGCCGGTCGTGGCCGCCGTCACCCTGCCCCGGCAGCGCGTACAGGCCGGGCCCCTCCCAGGAAGGCGGGGCCCAGCCGGAGTCGACCGGTTCGGCGGTCAGGGCTTCTCCCCGCGCCGCACCTGCGGCTTGGGCAGGCGCAGCCGGCGCATCTGCAGGGTGCGCATGATGCCGTAGGCGACGGCGCCGCGGGTGTCCTCGTTCGGGAAGCGTCCGGCGAGCGCCTTGCGCAGGCCGAAGCCCAGGCGGACGAAGTCCAGGATCACGAAGACGAAGAACAGCAGGAACAGCAGGGTGGACAGCAGCTGGATCTGGCTCACCTTGATGATGCTGAGCACCAGGATGACCACGGCGGCCGGCAGGAAGAACTCGGCGAGCGACCAGCGGGCGTCGACGTAGTCGCGGACGAACCGGCGGACCGGGCCCTTGTCCCGGGCCGGCAGGTGCCGCTCGTCGCCGCTCATCAGCGCCTGGCGCTGCTTCTCGCGCTCGACGCGCATCCGCTCACGACCCTGGCGGGCGGCCTCCTTGCGGTCCTTGGGCACCGTCACCCGGGTGCGCCGGTGGGCCTCGGCCTCGTTGCGCTTGGGGGTGGGGCGGCCCTTCTTGGCCTCGGGGTGGCGGGCCTGGGGCGTCTCGTCCTGCTTCTCCAGCACGGTGGCGGAGGCGGCGGCATCATCTGAACGGCGTCGGAACACACCACCAGCGTACGGGGTGCGGAGCCGCTTCCACGGGTGCCCTCCGAACCGAGCGCATATCGATACCGCGGGGCAGCCGCCCGAACCGGGTTTCCCGGGGGCTTCCCGTAGGGGATCAGTCGGATGGACGATGAGGGGGATGAGGGGCGGATCCACCCGGGGGAGGAGGAAACGCCACTGGTCGCTGTAGCAGTCTTGTTGCAGGCAGGTGCACTGCGGCGACGGGCTCGCTGCACATACACTCGTCGTGTCTGGTAACGAGATAGAGACCGCAGGCCGGAGAAGGGGGCACCCGAGGCCCATGAGCGACGGAATCATGAAGCGTATGGGGCTGATCTTCCGCTCCAAGGCGAACAAGGCCTTGGACCGGGCGGAGGATCCGCGTGAGACGCTCGACTACTCGTACCAGAAGCAGCTCGAACTGCTGCAGAAGGTACGCCGTGGCGTCGCGGACGTCGCGACCTCGCGCAAGCGCCTCGAACTCCAGCTGACCCAGCTCCAGCAGCAGTCGGCCAAGTACGAGGACCAGGGCCGCAAGGCGCTGTCCCTCGGCCGCGAGGACCTCGCCCGCGAGGCACTGACCCGCAAGGCCAACATGCAGTCCCAGATCACCGATCTGGAGACGCAGTACCAGCAGCTGCAGGCCGAGGAGGAGAAGCTCACCCTCGCCTCCCAGCGGCTGCAGGCCAAGGTGGACGCCTTCCGCACCAAGAAGGAGACCATCAAGGCGACCTACACCGCCGCCCAGGCGCAGACCCGGATCGCCGAGTCCTTCTCGGGCATCTCGGAGGAGATGGGCGACGTCGGCCTGGCCATCCAGCGGGCCGAGGACAAGACCGCCCAGATGCAGGCCCGTGCCGGGGCCATCGACGAGCTGCTCGCCTCCGGCGCGCTCGACGACGCCAGCGGTCTCGGTCGCAAGGACGACATCGAGGCCGAGCTGGAGCGCGTCGCCGGCGGGTCCGACGTCGAGCTGGAGCTGGCCCGGATGAAGGCGGAGCTGACCGGCGGCCCGTCGTCGTCCGGCCCGGCCGCGATCGAGCAGGGCAAGCCGGAGGCCCAGCCGCAGCAGCAGCAGGACACCCCGCGCATCAACTACAACAAGTGATCTGAGCTCGACCCCACGAACCAGGGAGACGCACGGCATGATCATGAGGGTCATGGGTGAAGGGCAGTTCGAGGTGGGCGAGACCCACCTGAACCTGCTCAACGAGCTCGACGCCGAGCTCGTCACCGCAGTGGACTCGGGGGACGAGGAGCTCTTCCGCCAGGCCTACGGCAAGCTGCTGGACGCGGTGAAGCAGTACGGCACCCCGGTGCCGCTGGATTCGCTGGAGCCGTCCGAGCTGATCCTGCCGAGCGCCGACGCGACGATCGACGAGGTCCGCGAGCTGCTGATGGCCGACGGCGAGGGCGTGATCCCGGGCTTCCCCGAGTAGCCCTGCGGCTGCCGCCAGACGAAAGGGCGGGCCCCCTCCGGTGGGAGGGGGCCCGCCCTTCGTGTGCTGGTCGGTCGGGGCCGTCCGGTCGGGTGATCCGGTCGCGGTGGTCCCGACCGGCCCGGCTACGGCAGGGCCAGCATCCGGTCCAGCGCCGCCTTGGCGTACTTCTCGGTCTCCGGGTCCACGGTGATCACGTTCGGCACCCGGCCCTCGACCAGCGACTCCAGCGCCCAGACCAGGTGCGGCAGGTCGATCCGGTTCATGGTCGAGCAGAAGCAGACCGTGCGGTCCAGGAAGACGATCTCCTTGTCCGGGTGCGCCTTGGCCAGGCGGCGGACCAGGTTGAGCTCGGTGCCGATGGCCCACTTGGAGCCGGGCTCCGCGGCGTCCAGCGCCTTGATGATGTACTCGGTCGAGCCCACCATGTCGGCGGCCGTGACGACCTCGTGCTTGCACTCGGGGTGGACCAGGACGGTCGCGCCGGGGATCCGCTCGCGGACGTCGTTCACCGAGTCCAGGCTGAACCGGCCGTGCACCGAGCAGTGGCCGCGCCAGAGGATCATCTTCGCGTCCCGCAGCTGCTCGGCGGTCAGGCCGCCGTTCGGCTTGTGCGGGTTGTACAGGACGCAGTCGTCCAGCGAGAAGCCCATCTCGCGCACCGCGGTGTTGCGGCCGAGGTGCTGGTCGGGCAGGAACAGGACCTTCTGACCCTGCTCGAAGGCCCACTCCAGGGCGCGCTTGGCGTTGGAGGAGGTGCAGATGGTGCCGCCGTGCTTGCCGGTGAAGGCCTTGATGTCGGCGGAGGAGTTCATGTACGAGACCGGGACGGTCACGTCGGCTATGCCGGCGTCGGTCAGCACGTCCCAGCACTCGGCGACCTGCTCGGCGGTGGCCATGTCGGCCATCGAGCAGCCGGCCGCGAGGTCCGGCAGGACGACCTGCTGGGCGTCGGTGGTGAGGATGTCCGCCGACTCGGCCATGAAGTGCACGCCGCAGAACACGATGTACTCGGCCTCGGGGCGGGCCGCGGCGTCGCGGGCGAGCTTGAAGGAGTCGCCGGTGACGTCGGCGAACTCGATCACCTCGTCGCGCTGGTAGTGGTGGCCGAGGATGAAGACGCGGTCGCCGAGGGCGGCCTTGGCGGCCCGGGCGCGCTCGACGAGGTGGGGGTCGGAGGCCGGAGGGAGGTCACCCGGGCACTCGACGCCGCGCTCGCTGTTCGGGTCGGCCTCACGGCCGAGCAGCAGCAGAGCGAGCGGCGTCGGAGTGGGGTCGACGCCGGAGGTCTCGGTGATGGTGGTGGTCACGGGCGGGTGCCCTTCTGTGCGGCCGATCGAGCGGTGAAGCCTTTTCGTCTAACTGACACTATCTATGATAACCGCTTAGTGTCAGAGTGACGATGGCCATCCTGTCGATGTGACGAGAACCGCTCGCCGGATCGGACCCTTGCGGCGCCCGATGCCCGGTTTGGGGGAGTCCGGGCGTGGCCGAATCGATATTTCGAAGCTCCAGGGTATGGCTGAGCCATGAAAGCAATCGCGATCAATCGCTACGGCGGGCCCGAGGTGGTCGAGTACACCGAGCTGCCCGACCCCAAGGTCGGCCCCGACTCGGTCCTGGTGGAGGTCCGGGCGGCCGGGGTGAACCCGGTGGACTGGAAGGTCCGGGACGGCGCCCTGGACGGCATGCTCGACGCGCACTTCCCGCTGGTCATGGGCTGGGACGTGGCCGGCGTGGTCCGGGCGGTCGGCGGCGGGGTCACCGAGTTCGCACCGGGCGACGAGGTCTACGGCTACGTCCGCAAGGACGCCGTCGAGCACGGCACCTACGCCGAGCTGGTCTCCGCCCCGGTCCGCACCCTGGCCCGCAAGCCGGCCGCGCTGGACTGGGCGCAGGCCGGCGGTCTGCCGCTGGCCGGGCTCACCGCGCTGCAGGGCCTGCGGGCGCTGCGGCTCGCCGAGGGGGAGACGGTCCTGGTGCACGCCGCGGCCGGCGGGGTCGGCCACCTGGCGGTGCAGCTGGCCCGCGCCCTCGGCGCCCGGGTGATCGGCACCGCGGCCGAGCGCAACCACGACTACCTGCGGGGCCTGGGCGCCGAGCCGGTCGCCCACGGCGAGGGCCTGGCCGAGCGGGTCCGCGCGCTCGCCCCGGGCGGGGTGGACGCGGCCCTGGACCTGGTCGGCCGGGGCGCCGTGCAGGTCTCGGCGGGCCTGGTGGCCGACCCGGGCCGGATCGCCTCGGTCGCCGACTACGGGGTCAAGGCCCTCGGCGGCCGGTACGTCTGGGTCCGTCCGGACGCCGAGGGCCTCACCGAGCTGGCCGCGCTCGCCGACGACGGCCGGCTGACCGTCACGGTCGCGTCGACCTTCCCGCTGGCCCAGGCCGCCTCCGCCCAGGCGCTCAGCGCCGAGGGCCGCACCCGGGGCAAGATCGTCCTCCTGGTGGAGTGAGGGCCTCTCGGTCGCCGGTCCGTCATCCATCTGCGGTGAACTCGTTCAGGTCATCCGCCAGAATGGTGGCGAACCGTTTCGGCACCGGCGGCCGCCGCCGCGACGCCCCGCCGAACCCTCGCACGACCCGTGGAGCCCCGCACCGATGAGCAGCAGCCGAGCGCACGAGGTGATCGGGGCCGACCTGGACGAGACCGACCGGCTGCTGCTCGCCCGGCTCGGCCGCGACGGCCGCGCCTCGTACGCCGAGATCGGTGTGCAGGTGAACCTCTCCGCCACCGCCGTGCGCCGCCGGATCGACCGGCTGCGGGCGCGCGGCGTGGTGCGGGGCTTCACCGTGGTGCTCGACCCCGCGGTGCTCGGCTGGCAGACCGAGGCCTTCGTCGAGGTCTACTGCCGCGAGCGCACCGGCCCCGAGGAGATCCTCGCCAGCCTGCGCCAGTTCCCCGAGGTCGTGGCCGCCTGGACGGTCACCGGCGACCCGGACGCCCTGGTCCACCTGCGGGCCGCCGACACGCGCCACCTGGAGGCCGTCATCGAGCGGATCCGGCGGGAGCCCGGCGTCCAGCGCAGCCGCTCCTCGGTGGTCCTCTCCCAGCTCATCGGCTGACCCCGGACGCGTGCGCAGGAATCCTGCGCGTACCGGCCCGAAGACGCTCGAAACCTGCCTGACCAGCCGCGTTCCGACGCGCGGCGAAGCACTCCGGCTGCCTACGCTGATCACGTCCGGTCGTTGCGGTGAAGCCCCCGCCGACCGGGCCGGATCTCATACCCGACACCCACAGCCGAGAGGGACCCGCCGTGTCCGCAGCCCCCGACCGCATGCACCGGCCCGACAACGAACTGGTCGACCTGGTTTTCGACTACATGCGGGAGCGGCTGCAGTACGACCCCGTCCCGCTCGACCACCCCGGTGACGGCGAGCACCTGCGCGCCCAGCTGTCCGGCCTGCTGAACCAGGACGGCAACAACCCGGTCGACGTGCTCAAGCTCTACGACCACGAGCTGTCCCGCGCGGTCATCTCCGCCGACAGCCCGCGCTACCTGTCCTTCATCCCGTGCGCCCCGACCAAGGCCGCGCTGCTGTTCGACATGGTGGTCTCCTGCGCCTCGCTGCAGGGCATCTCCTGGCTGGAGGCGGCCGGCGCGATCGCCGCCGAGAACCAGGTGCTGCGCCTGATCGCCGACCGCGCGGGCATGCCCGAGACGGCCGGCGGCACCTTCGTCTCCGGCGGCTCGGCGGGCAACCTCTCCGCGCTCGTGGTCGCCCGCGACACCGCCCGACGCCGCCTCGGCGTCGGCCCGGAGGCGCGGCTGCGGATAGCCGTCGCCGACCAGGTGCACTCCTCGGTCAAGAACACCTTCAACATCATCGGCGTCGAGGCCTTCAAGGTCCCGACCGTGAACCGCCGGTTCACCGGTGAGGCGCTGCGCGCCGCGCTGGCCGCCGACCCCCACCCCGAGACGGTGATCGCCGTCGTCGGCACCGCCGGCACCACCAACGAGGGCATCGTCGACGACCTGGCCGGCCTGGCCGAGGTCGCCCGCGAGCGTGACCTGTGGTTCCACGTGGACGGCGCCTACGGCGGTGCGGGCCTCTTCGCCCCCTCGGTGCGCGAGCGCTACAACGGCATCGAGCACGCCGACTCCTTCGTGGTCGACCCGCACAAGTGGCTGTTCGCCCCCTTCGACTGCGCCGCGCTGATCTACCGCAACCCGCAGCTGGCCCGCGCCGTGCACACCCAGGACGCCTCCTACCTGGACGTCCTGCACACCGAGGGCGACGAGTGGAACCCCACCGACTACGCCTACCACCTCACCCGGCGCGCCCGCGGCCTGCCGCTCTGGTTCTCGCTCGCCGTGCACGGCGTCCAGGCCTACACCGACGCCATCGAGGCCGGCCTGACGCTCGCCCGGGACACCGCGCAGCTGATCCGCGAGAGCGACCACCTGGAGCTGCTGTTCGACCCGCAGCTCTCGGCGGTCTGCTTCAAGCGCAAGGGCTGGACCAACGACGACTACTACCGCTGGTCGCAGCAGCTGCTCGCGGACCAGATCGGCTTCGTCACCCCCACCGGCTGGGACGGCGAGACGGTCGCCCGCTTCGCCTTCCTGCACCCGGGCACCACCCTGGAGATGGTCAAGGAGATCCTGGACACCATGGTCTGACCGAGGCTCCCGCGCACGGCCCCACCGGCTCCCGGTGGGGCCGTGCGCGTCTCCGCACGCGCCGCCCCGGTCGTCCCGTCGTCCCGGTCGTAGCGGTCGTCCTGCCCGCGCTACAGGAACGCCGCGCTCGGCAGGTACGGCGTCGGCGGCCGCATGCCGCGCACCCCGACGAAGCCGCCGGCCCGCGGCGTCAGCCCGACCTCCAACCCGACGTCCAGGGCCCACTCCTGCTCGGCGGTCAGGAAGTCCACCCGCGCCTCGACCCCGTCCGGCACCCGGGCCAGCGCCTCGCGCAGCAGCCGGGCGGCGATCCGCTTGCTGGTGGCCGCGAGCAGCCGCACCGCGCCGCCGTCCCGGTAGCAGTAGCCGCTGCCGGCCAGCGCGTCGGCGATCAGCAGCTCCTCGAAGTGGCCCAGCATCAGCTCGTGGTCGGGCCCGTGCGCGGAGCCGCGCAGCCGTCGGTCCACCGAGTCCAGCAGGTGCAGGTGGGTGGCGTTGCCGCGGTGCACCGGGATGTCCCCGGGATCGACCAGCCCGCCCCGGTCCACCCGCCCGGCCAGCCGCATCGCCGGGTGCAGGGTGAACCCGGCCAGCCGGTAGCGGCGCGCCGCCGCGGGGGCGTCCGCGGCGCAGACCATCCCGCGCAGACAGCCCCGTGCGTGCGAGGCCGCCCGCTCCAGCAGCAGCCGTCCTACCCCCTTGCCCTGCGCGGACGGCCGGACCGCGTACAGGGACGGCGACCACAGGCCCTCCCGGCGCATCGACAGCACCACTCCGACCGGCTCCCCGCCGCTCTCGGCGAGCCAGCAGCCCCCGGGGTCGGTGCGCGCCAGGTGTCTCGTCCCGGCCAGCTGCAGCGGCGTCGGCGGCTCCGGCGTCCCGGCCCCGGCGGGGTCGGCGAACGCGGCGGCGGACAGCTCCTGGACGGCCTCCGCGTCCGCGGCGGTGTCCCTGACCGGGCGAAGGATCATGCCGACCATCCTGGCGCCCGACGGCCCGCCGCGGGGCCGGTTCACCCGGATCCACGGCTCGGGCGGTGACCGGTCCTCCCGGGTTGTGCGAGCATGGGGAGCGTATGGGACGCGGGTGGCACACCCGGTCCACGGAAAACCAGCCGCGAACAGGCCGCAGAAATCCATCGCCGCCCGGGAAATGAATCCGGACGGCCGTTGGTTGGCACTGGCGGTAGACCGTCGTCAAAGACCGGGAGAAAGCAGATGACCGTCCAGGACGAGACCACCGTCGAGAGTGGCATCCTCCTCACCGATGCCGCCGCGGCCAAGGTCAAGGCCCTGCTGGAGCAGGAAGGCCGCGAGGACCTGGCGCTGCGCGTCGCCGTCCAGCCCGGTGGCTGCTCCGGCCTGCGTTACCAGCTGTTCTTCGACGAGCGCTCGCTCGACGGCGACGTGATCAAGGACTTCAACGGCGTGAAGGTCGTCACCGACCGGATGAGCGCCCCGTACCTGGGCGGCGCCACCGTCGACTTCGTCGACACCATCGAGAAGCAGGGCTTCACCATCGACAACCCGAACGCCACCGGCTCCTGCGCCTGCGGCGACTCGTTCAGCTAAGCCCGCTGCGAAGAGGCGGCCCCGGGAGCTCCCGGGGCCGCCTCTTCGTCGTTCCCCCCGCCGTGCGGCTACTGCCCGGCGACGTCCGGGGTCACCGGGTCCGGCCCGGCGTGCGGGTCGGCGTCCAGCGGGACCTCCTGGCCGCTGGTCCTGTCGACCACCGTCCGCCCGGTCAGCGGGGAGCGCAGATCGGCCGACACCGACTGCCGCTTGGCCAGCGCGTTGCAGACCTGCCCGGGGCCCACGGTGGGCGGCCCCGCCACGACCGTGACGCCGACCCGGCCCGGCTGCGACTCGTCCGCCTTCAGCGCGTACTGGGTGCAGACCCCGCCGAAGAAGTACACGGTCAGCTTGGTGGTGCCGTCCACCCGGTAGGACACCGGCGGGCGCGCGGGGGCACCCGAACCGTTCGGGTTCGGCTCACCCGGCGCGATCCCGTTGGCCGGGGGAGTGCCCGGTGCGGGCTGCGCGGGGGCGGGCGCGCCCGGGTCGGGCACCGTACCGGTCGGCGGTTTCGTCGGCTGACCGGGGTCCGCGGGGCTCCCGGTCGGAGCCGCCGCGGAGGCGCCACCGGAGGGCACCGGGGCCTGCGGGGAGGCGCTCGCCGAGGCCGAGCCGGTGGCCGCGCCACCCGCCGCCGAGTCCGAGGCGGGCTTGCCGTCCCCGTTGCAGCCGGCCACCGTCACCACCGCCGCCAGCGCCAGGCCCGCCAGGGCCACCACCCGCCGACCACGCCGGGGCATCGTCTCCAGAACCATCTGCACATCCTCCCGAGAGCTCAACGGCGCCGCCTCCTCGGCCGCTCCGCGCGGATGTGACGTGGCCCGGACGGATCCGGTTCCGCTCCCGTCGGGCAGGGGTTCGAGCGGCCGGGCAGCGGTTCAGAAGCCGTACTCGGCCATCCCGGCGACCACCCGCTGCGCCCCGGAGGGGACGCGGAAGCCGGCGGACACGGGGGCGGCGGGCTCGGGCCGGGCCGCCAGCAGCGGCCAGAACCGGCGCAGCCGACGGGAGGAGTCCACCAGGGCGTCGAGGGTCTCGCCGTCCTCGGCCCGCCAGGAGGGCAGGGTGGAGTGGTCGGTCGTCATCGGGCATCGCTCCGATCCGGATCCGTGGCGGCACTGCCACGGTCGACGTCGGGCCCGCCCGCGCGGCGGGCCTCCTGTGGCCGACCCTAGGCGGGCCCCCTCCCGCCCACCAGTGCTACCCGGAGGTAGTACACGTTCGACGGCGACGAGTGCCACCATGGCCGTGCGGGGCGCCCACTTGCGGCGGCCTTGCCTGGTCGCCCTCCCCGGCCCGGTACCGTAGGTGGGTTCGTCCGCGCCTGTCCGCTGGCCCCGCAGCACCCTGAGGAGACCTTCCGTGCGTATCGCCGTCGCCGGCTCGATCGCCACCGACCACCTGATGACGTTCCCCGGCCGGTTCGCCGACCAGCTCGTCGCCGAGCAGCTGCACACCGTGTCGCTGTCCTTCCTGGTCGACACCCTGGACATCCGCCGCGGCGGGGTCGCCCCGAACATCGCCTTCGGCATGGGTGTGCTCGGCCTCCGCCCGATCCTGGTCGGTGCCGCCGGCGCGGACTTCGCGGAGTACCGCAGCTGGCTGGAGCGCAACAACGTGGACTGCGAGTCCGTCCACATCTCCGAGACCCGGCACACCGCCCGCTTCATGTGCACCACGGACGAGGACCACAACCAGATCGCCTCGTTCTACACCGGTGCCATGGCCGAGGCCCGCAACATCGAGCTGAAGCCGATCGCCGACCGCGTGGGCGGCCTGGACCTCGTCCTGATCGGCGCCGACGACCCGCAGGGCATGGTCCGCCACACCCAGGAGTGCCGCACCCGCGGCTACGCCTTCGCCGCCGACCCCTCCCAGCAGCTGGCCCGCCTGGAGGGCGACGACATCCGCGAGATCGTGGACGGCGCCGCGTACCTCTTCACCAACGAGTACGAGGCCGCGCTGATCGAGACCAAGACCGGCTGGGACGCCGAGGAGCTCCTCACCCGCGTCGGCACCCGGGTCACCACCCTCGGCAGCAACGGCGTCCGGATCGAGCGCAAGGGCGAGGCGCCGATCCTGGTCGGCTGCGCCCGGGAGGAGGCCAAGGTCGACCCGACCGGCGTCGGCGACGCCTTCCGGGCCGGCTTCCTGGCGGGCCTGTCCTGGGACCTCGACCTGGAGCGCGCCGCCCAGCTCGGCTGCATGCTCGCCACCCTGGTCATCGAGACCGTCGGCACCCAGGAGTACGAGCTGCGTCCGAGCGGCTTCCTGAAGCGCTTCGAGGACAACTACGGCGCCGAGGCGGCCGCCGAGATCCGCGCGCACCTGGTCAAGTAGTCCGCCGCACGACGAGGTAGGCCGAGCCCCGGTCGCCGCCGTAGTCGGCGGCCGGGGCCTCGCCCGCGTACTCCTGCCCGCGCATCTCGCACCAGGCCGGGATGTCCAGCCGCGCCGCCTCGTCGTCGGCCAGCACGGCGACCGTGCCGCCCTCCGGCACCTCCCCGATCCGCTTCGCCAGCTCGATCACCGGCAGCGGACAGCGCTTGCCCAGGGCGTCGATGACGAGGGTCTCCCCCCGTACCTCAGGAGCCGGCAGGTCCAGCCCCAGCGGGGCCCGGACCCCGGCGACCAGCTCCGGCAGCACCGTGAGGAAGCGGTCCACGTCGGCCTCGGCCGTTCCGGGCGGCAGCGAGACCCGGACGTTCCCCTCGGTGAGCACCCCCATCGCCGCCAGCACATGGCTGGGCGTCAGCGTGGAGGAGGTGCAGGAGGAGCCGGAGGAGACCGCGAAGCCCGCCCGGTCCAACTCGGTCAGCAGGACCTCGCCGTCCACGTACAGGCAGGAGAAGGTGACGATGTGCGGCAGCCGCCGCACCGGGTCGCCGACCACCTCGACCTCGGGCACCAGCTGCGGCACCCGCGCCCGGATCCGCTCCACCAGCGCGTGCAGCCGGGCGTTCTCCTGCTCGGCCTCGGCCCGGACGGCGCGCAGCGACGCGGCCGCGGCCACGATCGCCGGGACGTTGACGTAGCCGGGCACCCGGCCGCCCTCGCGCTCGTCGGCGGGCAGCGGCGAGGCGTACCGGACGCCCTTGCGCACCGCCAGCACCCCGACCCCGGGCGGGCCGCCCCACTTGTGCGCGCTCGCGGTCAGCAGCGACCAGCCCGCCGGGACGTCCACCCGCCCGGCGCTCTGCGCCGCGTCCACCAGCAGCGGGACGCCGGCCGCGGCGCACAGCTCGGCGACCTCGCCGACCGGCTGGACCGTCCCCACCTCGTGGTTGGCGCTCTGCAGCGCGGCGAGCGCGGTGTCCGGGCGCAGCGCCGCGGCGAAGGCGGCCGGGTCGACCCGGCCGCCCCGGTCCACCGGCACCACGGAGACCTCGCCGCCCGCGCCCGTGTGGCGCTCGGCGACGTGCAGCACGCTGGAGTGCTCGACCGCGGAGTGCACCAGGTGGCCGCCGCGCCGCCGGTTCCCGGCCAGGGCGCCGAGCAGTCCGAGCTGGACGGCCTGCGTCCCGCTCGCTGTGAAGGCGATCTCGTCGGCCCGCGCGCCCAGCGCCGCGGCCACGGTCTCGCGGGCGGCGTCCAGCAGCATCCGGGCCTGGCGGCCGGAGCGGTACAGCCGGGCCGGGTCGGCCCAGCCCTCGTCCAGGGCGGCGGTCAGCGCCTGCCGGGCGACGGGGTGCAGAGGGGCCGTGGAGGCCGCGTCGAAGTACACGGTCACATTTAACGACACACCCGGCGGCCTTTCCGGCCCGGCCGTTCGGCTCACCCCCCGTCAGTCGATCACCCCGAATGTCCGCTTCGTCCGCGTCCGACGGGCCGTCACGGGCGTTGTCCGAGGTCATCCCCCGATCGGGCGTACGGACCTCGAATGCCTACGATGACCTGCGACGCAGCCCCTGCCGGGCCTGATCGGGCGACCGGGCGGCGCGTTACCGGGGGCTGCCCGTCAGGAGCGCATAAGGCTGGAGTAGGGTTTGGCCCGCATAAGCATTCAAACCGTGCCCGTGGACGGGTCGCCGGGGAGGCTCACAATCCTCCGCGGGGCGACGCGAAGGCGGGCGAGACTTCGGGAAGGCGCTACGTGAGTCCCAACGGCTCCGACCGCTCGCCGCGGCGCACGATGCGGCGGAAGCTGCCTCAGGCGCTGGCACTGGGCCTCGTCATCGCGACCGCCACCGGCTGCTCGGCCAACGACCTCCCCAGGCTTGGCCTCCCGAGCCCCGTCACCAAGGAAGGGCCGATGGTCCTCCAGATGTGGCAGGGGTCCTGGATCGCGGCGCTGGTGGTCGGCGTACTGATGTGGGGTCTGATCATCTGGAGCGTGATCTTCCACCGGCGCAAGCGCACCGGCGTGGAGGTCCCCCCGCAGACCCGGTACAACGTGCCCATCGAGGCGCTCTACACCGCGGTCCCCATCATCATCGTCTCGGTGCTCTTCTACTTCGTCGCCCGTGACGAGAACAAGCTGACGCACGTCTCCGAGAAGCCGCAGCACTACGTGAACGTGGTCGGCTTCCAGTGGAGCTGGGCGTTCAACTACGAGAACACCGAGACCCCTGACCCGGCCAACAAGGACGCCGCGTACGAGGTCGGGACGCCCAAGGACGCTCCGACGCTCTGGCTGCCGGTCAACGAGACGGTGCAGTTCCGTCTCACCTCGCGTGACGTCATCCACGACTTCTGGCCCGTCAACTTCATGATGAAGATGGACGTCGTGCCGGGTGTGGTGAACAAGTTCGAGGTCACCCCGACCGTCAAGGGCGACTACGTGGGCAAGTGTGCCGAGCTCTGCGGCACCGACCACTCGCGCATGCTGTTCAACGTCAAGGTCGTCGACCGCGCCGACTACGACAAGCACCTGGCCGAACTCCGCGCCAAGGGCCAGAACGGTGCGGTGCCCTCCGGCCTCATCGGCATGGGAAGTGAAGAGAAGTGACCATCCTCAACGAGCCCGCCGCGGCCGGCGGGGGCGCCGGTGCCGTCACGGTCGGGGCGCAGCGGACCCGCAAGCCGGGTTCGACCATCATCAAGTGGCTGACCACCACTGACCACAAGACGATCGGCACCCTGTACCTGGGCACGTCGTTCGCCTTCTTCCTGATCGGCGGCATCCTCGCCCTGGTCATGCGCGCCGAACTGGCTCGTCCCGGGACCCAGATCCTGTCGAACGAGCAGTTCAACCAGGCGTTCACCATGCACGGCACGATCATGCTGCTGATGTTCGCGACGCCGCTGTTCGCGGGCTTCGCGAACTGGATCATGCCGCTGCAGATCGGTGCCCCGGACGTGGCGTTCCCGCGTCTGAACATGTTCGCGTACTGGCTGTACCTCTTCGGTTCGACCATCGCGGTGGCGGGCTTCCTGACCCCTAACGGCGCCGCCAACTTCGGCTGGTTCGCCTACTCCCCGCTGTCGGACGCGGTGCACTCGCCCGGCGTCGGCGGCGACATGTGGATCATGGGTCTGGCCTTCTCCGGCTTCGGCACGATCCTCGGTGCGGTCAACTTCATCACCACGATCATCTGCATGCGCGCCCCGGGCATGACGATGTTCCGGATGTCGATCTTCGTCTGGAACGTCCTGCTGACCTCGGTGCTGGTCCTGCTGGCCTTCCCGGTCCTGGCCGCCGCGCTGTTCGCCCTGGAGGCCGACCGCAAGTTCGGCGCCCACGTCTTCGACCCGGCCAACGGCGGGGCGATGCTGTGGCAGCACCTGTTCTGGTTCTTCGGCCACCCCGAGGTGTACATCATCGCGCTGCCGTTCTTCGGCATCGTGTCGGAGATCATCCCGGTGTTCAGCCGCAAGCCGATGTTCGGCTACTCCGGTCTGATCGCGGCCACCATCGCGATCGCCGGTCTGTCCGTGACGGTGTGGGCGCACCACATGTACGTCACCGGACAGGTCCTGCTGCCGTTCTTCTCGTTCATGACCTTCCTGATCGCGGTCCCGACCGGTGTGAAGTTCTTCAACTGGGTCGGCACCATGTGGAAGGGCTCGCTGAGCTTCGAGACCCCGATGCTCTGGACGGTCGGCTTCCTGGTCACCTTCCTCTTCGGTGGTCTGACCGGTGTCCTGCTGGCCTCCCCGCCGATCGACTTCCACGTCTCGGACTCGTACTTCGTCGTCGCCCACTTCCACTACGTGGTCTTCGGCACCGTCGTCTTCGCGATGTTCGCCGGCTTCCACTTCTGGTGGCCGAAGATGACCGGCAAGATGCTGGACGAGCGCCTCGGCAAGATCACCTTCTGGACGCTGTTCTTCGGCTTCCACACCACCTTCCTGGTGCAGCACTGGCTCGGCGCGGAGGGCATGCCCCGCCGCTACGCCGACTACCTGGCCGCGGACGGCTTCACCACGCTGAACACCGTCTCGACCATCGGCTCCTTCGTGCTCGGCCTGTCGATCCTGCCGTTCCTCTACAACGTCTGGAAGACCGCCAAGTACGGCGAGAAGGTCACCGCGGACGACCCGTGGGGCTTCGGCCGCTCGCTGGAGTGGGCGACCTCCTGCCCGCCGCCGCGGCACAACTTCCTCACCCTGCCCCGGATCCGCTCCGAATCCCCGGCCTTCGACCTCCACCACCCGGAGATCGCCGCGCTGGACTACCTGGAGAACCACGGTGAGCCGGCCAAGCACCTCGCCGGTGTGACCCCGGCGAAGTACGACGCCCCGAAGCTGGGCAAGGGCAAGCAGGAGGGTGACGCCTGATGAAGGAACAGGGAAAGATCTTCCTGGGCCTGTCGGTCTTCGTGCTGGCCATGGCCATCACCTACGGCCTGTGGACCAACAACTCGGGCCCCGGCCTGGAGGCCGCCGGCACGACCGCGCTGTTCCTGGCCTTCGGCCTCTGCGCCTTCATCGGGTACTACCTCGCCTTCACCGCCCGCCGGGTGGACAGCGGCGCGGGTGACAACCCCGAGGCCGAGGTCGTGGACGACGCCGGCGAGCTGGGCTTCTTCGCCCCGCACAGCTGGCAGCCGCTGTCGCTGGCGCTCGGTGGCGCGCTCGCCTTCCTGGGCGTGATCTTCGGCTGGTGGCTGATGTTCTGGGCCGCCCCGATCATCATGATCGGCATCTTCGGATGGGTCTTCGAGTTCTACCGCGGCGAGAACCAGAACCAGTAGGTTCCGCTTCAGCCACAGGGCCGGTCCCCCCGCACGGGGGACCGGCCCTGCTGCGTCTCCGGGGGTGACGGACTCACTCAGCCGGGTGAAGGCCGGGCCGCTCGGATGTCGCTTCGCCGCCAGGCGTTCCTACGATCTGATCAATCGTGCGAACCCTCGGAGGCGGTCATGGCCGACAGGCGCGGAATCGCTGGTATAGGCAGCATCTCGCTGGCCCTCGCAGTGCTGGCCCCGCTGGCCGCCTGTTCGTCCGGTGAGGACGAGTCCGCCGGGCCGCACCGGATCGACGCGGGCCCGCTGGTCCGCCTCTCGGCCGACGGCAAGGTCGACCCCTCCCAGCCGGTCACCGTGACGGCCGTCGAGGGCAGCCGGCTCACCGACGTCACCGTGGTCGGCCCGGACGGCCGGGTGGTCGCGGGCCGGCTGGCCGACGACCAGCGCAGCTGGCAGACCACCGGCCGGCTGAAGGCCGCCACCGCCTACTCCGTCCGGATATCCGCCGACGACGGCAAGGGCGGCCGCGGCGACACCACCCGGGGCTTCAGCACCCTGGAGGCCCAGCGCCTGCTCACCGCCAAGCTCGGCCCGGACTCCTCCGGCAGCGGCGTCTACGGGGTGGGCCAGCCGCTCACCGTGCAGCTCTCCGAGGCGGTGAAGGACCCGCAGGCCCGTCAGGAGGTCGAGCGCGACCTGACCGTCACCTCCCAGCCCGCCGTCACCGGCGCCTGGTACTGGGTGGACGACAAGAACCTGCACTTCCGCCCGGAGGAGTACTGGCCGGCCGGGACGACCGTCTCGCTGGCCTTCGACGGCACCGGCAGCCGGATCGCGGACGGCCTGTACGGGGGCGACCGCAGTTCGCTGAAGCTGCGGATCGGCCCGCGGGTCGAGTCGGTGGTCGACGCGGCCGCCCATGAGCTCACCCTGAAGCGCGACGGCGAGGTGGTCCGGACCATCCCGGTCACCACCGGCAAGCCCGGCTTCGACACCCGCAACGGCGTCAAGGTGGTGCTCGGCCAGGAGCGGTCCGTCCGGATGAGCGGCGAGACCATCGGGATCGCCGCCGGCAGCTCGGAGGCGTACGACCTCGACGTGCAGTGGGCCACCCGGGTGACGTGGAGCGGCGAGTACGTCCACGCGGCGCCCTGGTCGGTCGGCTCGCAGGGCGTGGCCAACGTCAGCCACGGCTGCACCGGGATGAGCACCGAGAACGCCAAGTGGTTCTACGACAACACCCGGGTGGGGGACCTGGTGACGGTGGTGAACAGCCAGGGCGCCGCGATGGAGCCCTTCGGCAACGGCTTCGGGGACTGGAACGTCGCCTGGACGGACTGGGTCAAGCACAGCGCCGTCGGACAGCCCGTCAGCACCACCGCACCGGCCTCCCAGGCCCCCGCCGCGGGGATGATCCGTCCGGAGGTGTGAGCCCGGAGGGGTGGCGGGCGTGGCGCCGCCCCACCGGCCCCGTCAGGCCTCGGGGTAGGCCAGCCCCAGGGCGGTGACCACGGCGGCCAGGGCGTCCGCGTGGGAGAGCCCGAGGCGGGTCGCGCGCTCGGCGTACTCGCCGGCGGCCGCCGCGGCCAGCCGGTGCGCGGTGTCCCCGGCGGCGGCGATCAGGGTGCCGCGCCGGCCGTGGGTCTCCACCACGCCGTCGGCCTCCAGCTCCCGGTAGGCCCGGGCGACGGTGCCGGCGGCCAGCCCCAGCTCCTCGGCCAGGGCCCGCACGGTGGGCAGCTTCAGCCCGGCCGGCAGCTCCCCGCTGCGGGCCCGCTCGGCGATCTGGGCGCGGATCTGCTCGTACGGGGGAGTGGCGGACGCGGGGTCGACGGAGAGCTGCACGGGAGGCTCCTGGGGCGCGGGCTGGTACGGGGCTGGCGGATGCGGAAAGCCCGAGGGCCGCCGACCAGGTGAACTCTGGTCGGCGGCCCTCGGGGTGACGCGGTACGGGATCAGTGGTGGCCGTGGCCGCTGGTGATCTCGTGGTGCTCCTCGGCGGTCGGCTTGGGGATCTGGCCGCCCTCGCCGTAGTAGCCGCGGGAGAGCTTGGCCCGGGTGCGGGTGAGGACGCCGGCCTTGCGGGCCACGCCGTTCTCGTCCGTCTGGGCCGGCAGCTCGATCGGCTGGTTCTGCTCGTGCGCGGTGAGCTTGTACAGGTCCTTCTGCGGCAGCTGCGCGTGCACCTCGATGAACTCGCCGTGCGGCAGGCGCTTGATGACACCCGTCTCGCGGCCGTGCAGCACCTTCTCCTTGTCACGGCGCTGGAGGCCGAGGCACCAGCGCTTGGTGACGATGAAGACGACGACCGGGACCACGAAGAAGCCGACGCGGACGAAGTAGGTGATCGAGTTGATCGACAGGTGCAGGTGGGTGGCGAACAGGTCGTTGCCACCACCGATCAGCAGCACCAGGTACAGGCTGATCCAGGCGGCACCCAGGGCGGTGCGGACCGGGGCGTTGCGCGGACGGTCCAGGATGTGGTGCTCGCGCTTGTCGCCGGTGATCCAGCCCTCGATGAACGGGTAGACCGCGATCGCGACCAGGACCAGCGGGAAGATCATCAGCGGGACGAAGACACCCAGGTTCAGGGTGTGGCCCCACAGGCTGATCTCCCAGCCCGGCATGACGCGGATCAGGCCCTCGGAGAAGCCCATGTACCAGTCGGGCTGGGCGTCGGTGGAGACCTGGTCCGGACGGTACGGGCCGTAGGCCCAGATCGGGTTGATCGAGGCGATCGCCGAGATGGCGGCGATGATGCCGAAGACCAGGAAGAAGAAGCCACCGGCCTTGGCCATGTAGACCGGCATCAGCGGCATGCCGACGACGTTCTTCTCGGTCTTGCCCGGGCCCGCCCACTGGGTGTGCTTGTGGTAGAAGACCAGGATCAGGTGCGCTACCAGCAGGCCGAGCATGATGCCCGGGATCAGCAGCACGTGGATGGTGAAGAACCGCGGGATGATGTCGTGGCCGGGGAACTCGCCGCCGTACAGGAACATCTGCAGGTAGGTGCCCACCAGCGGGACGGCGAGGATCGCGCCTTCCATGAAGCGGATACCGGTACCCGACAGCAGGTCGTCCGGCAGCGAGTAGCCGAAGAAGCCGTCGAACATGCCCAGGACCAGCAGCAGGAAGCCGAAGACCCAGTTGATCTCGCGCGGCTTGCGGAACGCGCCGGTGAAGAACACGCGCATCATGTGCACGAGCATCGCGGCCACGAAGACCAGGGCGGCCCAGTGGTGGATCTGACGGATCAGCAGACCGCCGCGGACCTCGAAGCTGATGTCCAGCGTCGACGCGTACGCCTCGGACATGCCGATGCCCTTGAGCGGGACGTACGAGCCGTTGTAGATGACCTCGCCCATGGAGGGCTTGAAGAACAGCGTCAGGTAGACGCCGGTCAGGATGATGATGACGAACGAGTAGAGGCAGATCTCGCCCAGCATGAAGGACCAGTGGTCCGGGAAGATCTTCCGCAGGTTGGCCTTGGCGAGGGAGTAGATCCCCAGCCGGCCGTCCGTCCAGTCAGCAGCCGCTTCCCACTTGTTGGCGGGATTGGCGCGCGTGCTGGAGGGCTTGGCGGCACCGGTCTTGGTGCTGCTCGCGCTACTCATCGAGCACGCTCCCAGTAGCTCGGGCCGACGGGCTTCTCGAAGTCGCCGGTGGCGACCAGGTTGCCCTTCTCGTCAGTGGTGATCTTCAGCTGCGGCAGCGGGTGGCCGGCCGGGCCGAAGATGACGCGGGCGCCGTCCGCCAGGTCGAAGGTCGACTGGTGGCAGGGGCAGAGCGCGTGGTGGGTCTGCTGCTCGTACAGGCTGATCGGGCAGCCGACGTGGGTGCAGATCTTGGAGTAGGCGAGGATGCCCTCGAAGCCCAGCTCCTTGGACTTCTCGTCCTTGATGTCCTCCGGCGCGATGCGGACCAGCATCAGGGCGTCCTTGGCGATCCGCTGCTGGAAGTCCTCGTCGTGCGTGGACAGGCCCTCCGGCATGGCGAACGTCAGCGAGCCGACGAGGACGTCCTCGGGCTTCATCGGCTGCATGGTGTTCATGTTGACGAGCTGCAGGGGCTTGGTCTCCGTCGCCTCCTTCCAGCCGGTCTCCTTGAGCTTCTTCTCCGGGAGGGGGCCCAGGTCGCGGAGCAGGACCACGCCGGAGAGCGGGACCAGCGCCATCGACCCGATGAGGGTGTTGCGGATCATCTTCCGGCGGCCGAAGCCGGACTCGGCGGCACCGGTCTTGAACTGGTCGATGACGTCCGCGCGGACCTCGTCGGAGGCCTCGATCGGGTGACGCTCGGCCGGCAGCTCGACGTCCGACATCAGGGTGCGGGCCCAGTGGACCGCGCCCGCGCCGATCATGAAGAGGGCGACGCCCAGGGTCAGGCCGAGCGCGAAGTTCAGCGCGCTGACGTGGCCCAGCGGGAAGATGTAGACGATCTTGTCCGGGTCGATGGCCACGTACGAGGCGATGAAGCCGACGGTGGCGATCATCGAGACCACGAACATCAGCGAGACCTGGCGCTCGGCGCGCTTGGCGGCCCGCTCGTCGATGTCGGTGCGACGGGGCTCGTGGGCCGGCAGGCCCGGGTCGGCGAACGGGTTGCCGTGCTCGGCCACCTCGCCGGCGGAGCCGTGCGACTCCGGGAGCTTCTCTTCTGACATGTCGTGGCTCATGACTTCTTGGCCTTGGTGGTGTGGGCGGCGACCCAGATCGCGACCGCGATGAGCGTGCCGAGACCGAAGATCCAGCCGAACAGACCCTCGGTCACCGGACCGAGGCTGCCCAGCGTGAGACCACCGGGGTTGGGCTCTTCGCTAGTGGTGTGGCGGACGAAGGCCACGATCTGCTTCTTCTGCTCCTCGGGCATGGTGGTGTCCGGGAACGACGGCATGTTCTGCGGGCCGGTCTGCATGGCCTCGTAGATGTGCTTGGCGTCCACGCCCTCCAGCGACGGGGCGTACTTGCCCTTGGTCAGGGCACCGCCCTGGCCGGCGAAGTTGTGGCACTGGGCGCAGTTGGTGCGGAACAGCTCGCCACCCTTGGAGATGTCCTCGGGGTTGGTCGAGGTGTACTGCTCCTCCTTCGGGGTCACCGGGCCGGGACCGAGGGAGGCGACGTAGGCGGCGAGCTGGTCGATCTCGGCCTGCGAGTAGATGTTCTTCTTGCGCGGCACCTGGGCGCCGGGCTGCTGGGCCGGCATGCGGCCGGTGCCGACCTGGAAGTCGACGGAGGCGGAGCCGACGCCGACCAGGCTCGGACCGTCACTGCTGCCCTGGCCGTTCAGGCCGTGGCAGGAGGAGCAACCGACGGCGAAGAGCTTCTTGCCCTCATCGATCGCGAGCGACTGCGCGGCGACGTCGGCCTGCGCCTTGTCGGCGGGCGCGAACGCGGCGTACAGCCCCCCGGTTGCCGCCAGGGCGAGAAGTAGGACGACCAGCGCCGCCAATGGGTGGCGCCGTCGTGCGGAGAGCTTTTTCACGGAATAACCCCGGTGTCAGGATCTGGTCGACTGGTGGGTGCACCCGGCGGCCGGTCTGGCCGGCACGAGGCGGCCTGTCTAGGGCTGCGCGCGCGGTCGGTCGGTGGGAGCGTCGGCACCGGCAGAAGCGGCCCGTCGCCGGTGAGGGCGGGGGCCGCAGCCGGTGGCCAGCGACCTGATCAGCTGGTTACTTGATCAGGTAGATGGTCGCGAACAGGCCGATCCACACGACGTCGACGAAGTGCCAGTAGTACGACACGACGATCGCGGCGGTGGCCTGCTCGTGCGTGAAGCGCTTGGCTGCGTACGTCCGTCCCAGGACCAGCAGGAAGGCGATCAGACCACCCGTCACGTGCAGGCCGTGGAAGCCGGTGGTCAGGTAGAACACCGTGCCGTACGGGTCGGAGGACAGGGACAGGCCGTCCTCCTTGACCAGGTCGGTGTACTCGTACACCTGGCCGCCGATGAAGATCGCGCCCATTGCGAACGTGAGGATGAACCACGCCCGGAGCTTCTTCACGTCACCGCGCTCGGCAGCGAAGACACCGAGCTGGCAGGTGAGCGAGGAGAGCACCAGGATCGTGGTGTTGACCGAGGAGAAGGGCACGTTGAGGGCGTGGGCCTTCTCGGTCCAGAACTCGGCTCCCTTGACGGAGCGGAGCGTGAAGTACATCGCGAAGAGGGCCGCGAAGAACATCAACTCGGAACTGAGCCAGACGATCGTTCCGACGCTGACCATGTTCGGCCGGTTGACCGATCCGTGCGCGTGCCCGGTTTCTACTGCTGTTGCTGTCGCCACGACGGACATTATGTCGGTCCCTTATTCCGTCTTCACGCCGGGGGGTGTCCCTCGGAGTGTCCGGTGCGTGCGGTATGCCCGCTTGGGGGGCGGCGGGGTGCCCGGACGGGGGCTGAGCAGCGGCGTGTCCCTTTTCTGACGGTTCCTCGGAGCGGCCCGCGACCCCGTTGCCCGGCGCGTCGTTGCACGGTCGGAGTAGCCGGGAGAGGTAGGGGAGCGGCGCCCGGGTCGGCCGTACGGGTGGACCGCGCGGCTCCGGGTGACGGGCCCTCCGCCGGCCGGGTGAGCGCCGGGCGCGGCGGCTTGAGGAGGAAGGTGCGCGAGGGGGGCTCGGCGGCGGGTGATCGGGAGTAGCATCCGGATCAGGCGAACGTGGTCCGGATCACACTTGAGGGAGCAGGGTCCATGGCGTACACGACCGATGAGACGCTCACCGTCCTCGTCTACAGCGACGACCGCAACACCCGCGAGCAGGTGCTGACGGCGCTCGGCCGCCGGCCCGCCGAGGATCTTCCGGAGCTGTCCTACCTGGAGTGCGCGACCACCCCCGCGGTGCTCAAGGCACTGGAGAAGGGCGGCGTGGACCTCTGCGTGCTGGACGGCGAGGCGGTGCCGGCCGGTGGACTGGGGCTCGGGCGCCAGTTGAAGGACGAGATCTACGGCTGCCCCCCGGTGCTGGTGCTGATCGGCCGGCCGCAGGACTCCTGGCTCGCCGCCTGGAGCCGGGCCGACGCGGCGATCTCCCACCCGGTGGAGCCGGTGGCGCTGGCCGAGGCGGTCGCCACCCTGCTGCGGGCGCGGCTGGCGAAGCGGGCCCCGGCGGCCCGTTGAGCGGAGCGGGCCCGACGGCCCGTTGAGCGGAGCGGGCCCGACGGCCCGTTGAGCAGGGGCGTCTCAGATCCAGAGAAGACGGGGCCGTAGGGGCCGCGCCGCTCGATAGGCTGACTCCATCCGTACGGACGTCCTCCGGAGCCCGGGGGAACCGACAACAGCTGGAGTCAGCCATGGTGAACGTGAACCCTGCGAACGGCGGTAGCGACCCCGCGCAGGTGGTCCGCTCCTGGCCGGACCTCCTTGCGGCGCTGTTGAAGGGGGAGGACCTCGACCGCTCGTCCACCGCGTGGGCGATGGACCGGATCATGAGCGGCGAGGCGTCCCCCGTCCAGGTGGCCGGCTTCATGGTCGCGCTGCGGGCCAAGGGCGAGACGGTCGACGAGGTCACCGGTCTGGTGGACGCGATGTACGCGCACGCCGAGCCGCTGGACATCCCCGGCCCGGCGGTGGACATCGTCGGCACCGGTGGCGACCGGGCGAAGACCGTCAACATCTCCACGATGTCGGCGATCGTCGCCGCGGCGGCCGGCGCCAAGGTGGTCAAGCACGGCAACCGGGCCGCCTCCTCGTCCAGCGGCTCCTCGGACGTGCTGGAGAAGCTCGGCGTGGCGCTGGACCTCTCCGCCCGGCGGGTCGCCGAGGTGGCCGACGAGGTCGGGCTCACCTTCTGCTTCGCGGCGAAGTTCCACCCCTCGATGCGGCACGCCGCCACCGCCCGGCGCGACCTCGGAGTGCCGACCGCGTTCAACATCCTCGGCCCGCTGACCAACCCGGCCAGGGTCACCTCCCACGCGATCGGCTGTTTCGACACCCGGCTGGCCGGGCTGATCGCCGGGGTGCTCGCCCGGCGCGGCTCGACGGCGCTGGTCTTCCGCGGCGACGACGGGCTGGACGAGCTGACCATCACCACCACCTCGCAGGTGTGGGTGGTGCGCGACGGCGTGGTCACCGAGACCTCCTTCGACCCGCGCGACGTCGGCATCGAGCTGGTCGGCATCGAGTCGCTGCGCGGCGGGGACCCGGCGTACAACGCCGAGGTCGCGCGCCGGCTGCTGGCGGGGGAGCACGGGCCGGTCCGGGACGCCGTCCTGCTCAACACGGCGGCCGCGCTGGTCGCGCTCGACCTGGGCGAGGCACCGCTGGCGGAGCAGCTCGCCGCGGGCATGGCGCGGGCCGCCGAGGCCATCGACTCGGGTGCCGCGCAGGAGCTGCTGCGGCGCTGGTCGGAGGCCACCAGCCGGAACTGACGCGGTCGTCGGGGGCCCGTGCCGGTGCGCCGGTGCGGGCCCCCGGGCTGTCGGCCGCGCTGCCTGGAGTCGAAGGGTCGCGCCGGTGCCGAGAGCGGGGAGCCACCGGCGGGGCGAGCGGGCGAGTGGCAGCTGTCCGGATGGTGGATGGTCGTTTGACCACCCGGCGGACGCGACCTAGAGTCATCGCCAGGTCATGAGTGGCAGCGACAAGCCCCAGCTTGCTGTCCGGCAACCCTCCGTCCGTGGCGGGGTGCCCTGGGTGAGGACCGGGTCGCCACGGCAAACCGTCCGTGCGACAAGCGCGGACGCCCGACGACTTGCACTCCCGGGGTCCCCTACCCCGTGAAGGAGTGCATCCCGATGTCCCTCTCCCTCTCCACCTCCGCCTCCACCGAGGTCCTCGCCCCGCTCGCCGTGCTGGGCGCCGACGTCCAGGTCCCGCTCGCCAGCGGGGAGAAGGTCGGCTACGCGGCGCTCGACTACGCGGCCAGCGCGCCGGCGCTGCAGCGGGTGTGGGACGACGTCGCCGCGTACGCGCCGTACTACGGCAGCGTGCACCGCGGCGCCGGGTACCTGTCGCAGCTGTCCACCGACCTCTTCGAGCAGAGCCGCCGCACCGTGGCCGAGTTCCTCGACCTGCGCGAGGGCGACCAGGTGGTCTTCACCCGCGCCACCACCGACTCGCTCAACCTGCTGGCCGCCGCCGTCCCGGCCGGCACCCGGGTGTTCGCCTTCGAGACCGAGCACCACGCCTCGCTGCTGCCCTGGGCGCACGCCGGACTGGACGTCACCTACCTGCGGGCCCCGCGCTCGCGGGCCGAGGCGGTGGCCGCCCTGGACGCCGCGCTCGCCGGGGCGCCCGAGGGGCCGAAGCTGCTCTGCGTCACCGGCGCCTCCAACGTGACCGGCGAGCTGTGGCCGGTCGCCGAGCTGACCGGGACGGCGCACCGGCACGGCGCCCGGGTGGTGCTGGACGCCGCCCAGCTGGCCCCGCACCACCGGGTCTCGGTGCGCGAGCTCGGCGTCGACTGGATCGCCTTCTCCGGCCACAAGCTCTACGCGCCGTTCGGCGCCGGGGTGCTGGCCGGCCGGGCGGACTGGCTGGACGCGGCCGAGCCGTACCTGGCCGGCGGCGGGGCGACCCGGACGGTGGCCCGGGAGGCCGACGGCTCGGTGGCCGTGCAGTGGCAGACCGGCCCGGCCCGGCACGAGGCCGGCTCGCCGAACGTCATCGGCGCCTACGCGATCGCCTCGGCCTGCCGGGCGCTGCGGGAGGCCGGCTTCGACGCGCTGGAGGCGCGGGAGCGGCAGCTGGTCGAGCGGCTGACCGCCGGGCTGGCGCGGATCCCGGAGGTCAAGGTGCTGAACCTGTTCGGGGAGGGCTCGGCCCGGGTCGGCGTGCTGTCCTTCGTCGTCCGGGGCTGGAACAGCTCGCACTTCTCGGCCGCGCTGTCCGCCGAGTACGGCATCGGGGTGCGCGACGGCCTGTTCTGTGCCCACCCGCTGGTGCGGACCCTGCTCGGGGACGAGGACGTCGCCCCGTCCGAGTGCGGCGCGCCGGAGCCGTCGCTGCCGGGCGAGCGCAGCCTGAACGCGATCCGGGTGAGCTTCGGCGCCGGGACGCCGGACGAGCACGTCGACCGCTTCCTGACCGCCGTCCGGGAGCTGGTCACGGACGGCGCGGCGTGGAACTACCGCAACGAGGGCGGCCGTTGCGTCGCGGACAGCCGACGGTAGGGCTGAGCCGCCGACTGAGCCGCCGCGAGGGCTGAGCCGCCCCGCTGCTCGTCGTCACTCGTCCAGGCCGAGGGCGAAGGCGGCTTCCAGGTCGTGCTGGGAGTAGGTGCGGAAGGCGATCTGGGTCTCGGTGTGGGCCACGCCCGGGACCTTGTTGAGCCGGCCCGGGATGACCTCCGCCAGGTCGTCGTGACGGCGCACCCGGACCATCGCCACCAGGTCGTAGCCGCCGGTCACCGAGTACACCTCGCTGACGCCCTCGATGGCGGCGATGGCTTCGGCGATCTCCGGGATGCGGTCGACGCTGGTCTTGATCAGGACGATGGCGGTGATCACTGTTCGGGCTCCTTCGTGGGGTGCCGCCAGCGTATCGGGCGTCAGCCCGGTCGTCTCGAGGGGTGGCGGACCACCGTGCAGGCGTACAGGAAACCGGCCGAGAAGCCGATCACGTGGACCAGGTAGGCCACCCCCGGGCCCGCCGCGTGCACCGACCACCACTGCAGGGCGAACCAGAGGCCCAGCACCAGCCAGGCCGGGAAGCGCAGCGGCAGGAAGAACAGCAGCGGGACGAGCGTGGTCACCCGGGCGCGCGGATGGAAGCGCAGGTAGGCGCCCAGGACGCCGGAGATCGCGCCGGAGGCTCCGATGAGCACCCGGGTGGAATCCGGCGAGTGCGCCTCGGCGAGCGCGAAGCCGTACGCGGCCAGGCTGCCGACGGCCAGGTAGAAGAGGGCGTACCGGGCCCGCCCCACACGCCGTTCCACGGTGGGGCCGAAGACGTGGAGGAAGAGCAGGTTGCCCAGCAGGTGCAGCCAGCCGGCGTGCAGGAAGAGGCCAGTGAGGGCGGACAGCGCCGGGTGCTTGCCCGGGGTCGGGGCGGCCGGGCAGCCGGGGACGGGCTCCGGGGCCTCGGCCAGCTGTGCGGCGGTCAGCGCCCGCCCGGTCAGCAGCTCGGCCGGGACGGCGCCCCAGCGCTGCTCGTACCGCTGCTCCGCGCAGACCCGGGCCTGGCCGGTGCCGTACAGCGGGTTGAGCCCGGCGGCCGGGCCGAGCAGGAAGACCAGGGTGTTGACCGCGATGAGGCCGTAGGTGACCACCGGGGCGGGCGCCTGCGGCCGATCGCCCCGCTCGGCGGTGTGGTCGGGGGCCGCGAGCGCCATGCGGCCAAGCATCCCTCGGGGCGCCGCAGGTGACACGGCGGTTTACGGCAGGTGGACTAGCCCCGGTATTCCGCTGACCGGTGGTCGTGATGGTTGCCCCAGGCAATAGGCTTGGGCCGGGCATTCCCGCCTCCCGCCGCCGACGCCGGGGCTCCGGGGGGAGCGCCTCGCCCACGCAGGGACCACCCGAGAGGACCCCCGATGACCGTCCCCGCCCTGACCCCCGAGACGCGCTGGCGCTGCACCCTGTGCGGCAACCTGACCCGGTTCGACGTGACCCGCACCGCGCGGGTGACGGAGTTCCTGCACTTCGACCTGGCCGGTGATTCCAAGGTCGAGGAGACCGAGGTGCTGAGCGAGACCGTCGAGTCGGTCCGGTGCCGCTGGTGCAACGCCGTGGACCAGGTCGAGCTGGTGGCCCGGCCGGGTGCCGAGGACGTGGAGGCCCCTGCCGAGCAGGGCTGATCCCGGTACGGGCGGTGGGCGGTGCGCGGCGCGCCCGTCCGCCGCACGGGACAATACAGAACAGACAAGACGCACGGAGCGTGACGACAGGGGGCGGTCGCGGCCGTACCCCGCCGGAACAGGATCGGAGCCGAGGACGTGGTGGACGCAGCGAAGGAGCCCGGCGAAGCGCAGGGACTTCCGCCCGCTGCGCAGGCGCAGGCGTCGGACCCGGGGACGGGCCCGACGGAGAGCGCCGCGTCCGGAGCGGTCGAGCCCGCGGGCGCAGACGGGTCCGAGCGCTCCGAGCGCTCCGGGCGCTCCGAGGGTTCCCAGGGTCCCGAGGGTTCCGAGAGTTCCGAGGGTTCCGCGGGGGTCCCGGCCGAGCGGGCCGTGGAGAAGCTGGACCGGCCGCTGCCCGAGGGCGTGCGCCGACGGGTGGTCGGGCTGGCCTCGGACGCGCTGGGCGGGCTGCCGCCGGGGGAGCTCCCGCAGAGCCTGCGTCAGTACGTGAAGTTCACCCCCGCGCGGCGGGCCAAGTACGCGGCGACCGCGCTGGCGGCGGCGCTGGAGGCGGAGCCGGCCTTCCGGCTGCGGATAGCGGAGCGGCTGCGGCTGGGGCAGCCGGACCTGGTGCGCGCCCTGGAGTCGGGCACCGTCCCGGGGGCCGCCGATCCGATGGACGTCGCGGCCGCCGCCTACCTGGTGCGCTCGGCGGGCTGGAGCCGGCTGGTCGCCGAGGCGGGCGAGGAGGCCGAGCGGGCCGGCGCCGAGGACGCCGCCGCGGAGGCGGCCCGGCTGGTGGAGAAGCTGCAGGCCGAGCTGGCCGAGGTGCGGGCCGCCGCGCGCGCGGACCTGGAGCGGCAGCGCGCGGAGTTCGAGGGCGTCCGGCGGGAGGCCGAGTCGCTGCGCAAGAAGGTGCGTTCGCTGGAGAGCGACACCCGCCGGGCGCAGGCCGAGACGCGCCGGCTGGCCGGCGAGCTGGAGGCCGCGAAGGCCCAGGGCGCGGCGGAGCGCTCCGCGGCCGAGACCGAGGCGCGCCGGCTACGGCACCGGGTCTCCGAGCTGGAGAACGCCGCCGAGCAGGGCCGCCGGTCGGCCCGCGAGGGACGCAGCGTGGAGGACATGCGGCTGCGGCTGCTGCTGGACACCGTGCTGCAGTCGGCCCAGGGGCTGCAGCGGGAGTTGGCGCTGCCGGTGTCCCAGATCCGCCCCGCGGACCTGGTGGAGGCGGTGGTGCCGGGGGCGGCCTCGCCGCACGACGTGGCGCGGCGGGGGCTGGCCGAGGACGACCCGGCGCTGCTGGACCAGCTGCTGGCGATCCCGCAGGTGCACCTGGTGGTGGACGGCTACAACGTGACCAAGACCGGCTATCCGACGCTTCCGCTGGAGCAGCAGCGGATCCGGCTGCTGGGTGGGCTGGCGATGCTGGCCCAGCGCACGCAGGCGGAGGTCACCTGTGTGTTCGACGGGCAGGACCTGGACGTGCCGGTGATCATGGCGCCGCCGCGCGGGGTGCGGGTGCGGTTCAGCCGGACCGGGGAGACCGCGGACGAGCTGATCCGCCGTCTGGTGCGGGCCGAGCCGCAGGGGCGTCCGGTGGTGGTGGTGTCCGCCGACCGGGAGGTCGCGGAGGGCGTGCGGAAGGCGGGCGCGCGCCCGGTGGCCTCGGTGTTGCTGCTGAACCGGCTGGCCCGGCCCTGAGTGTCGGGGGCGGCATGACGCCTGGTCAGAAGCGGGTTCGCGGTCGTGTGCGGGTCCCGTGAAGTCAGTGTGGGAAACCGAGTTCACGCCTTCGGGGGAGTGGCAAAACGGGTAGATCTTCACTAGGGTCTGGCGTCAAACCTATTTTCCGGAATCTCATCCAATCGGGTGAGTCCGATGGAAGAAGGAGCCGGTCCTTGGCCTCCCACCGCCGTCCCAAGCAGCCGAGCCGCGCGCGGATCTCCGTGCTCACCGCTGCCGCTGCGACCGCGGTCGCCCTCTCCGCCCAGGTGGCGGCGCACGCCGCGCCGCAGCCGAACAAAACGGACGTCAAGGCGCAGATCGACCAGCTCCAGGAGGAGCAGGAGCAGGCGGCGGAGAAGTACAACGGCGCCAAGGAGCGGGCCGACCAGCTGCGCAAGCAGGCCGACCAGCTGCAGGACCAGGTGGCCCGCGGCCAGGAGCAGATGGCCCAGCTGCAGAGCGGTCTGGCCGAGGTGGCGGGCGAGCAGTACCGCACCAACGGCATCGACCCGTCCGTCCAGCTGATGCTCTCCTCCGACCCGTCCGGCTACCTGGACAAGGCCTCCACCGTCCAGCAGGCCAGCACCACCCAGGCCGAGGCGCTCAAGGGCCTGCTGGACCAGCAGCGCCGGCTGGACCAGGAGAAGGCCGAGGCGGCCGCCGTGCTGGCCTCGCTGGACGCGACCACCAAGGACCTGAACCAGGCCAAGGCGGACGTCAACACCAAGCTGAAGGCGGCCCAGGACCTGCTGAACTCGCTCAGCGCCGCCGATCGCGCCGCGCTGAAGGCCCAGCAGGCGCAGGACGACCGCGCCTCGCGCGGCAGCGACCGGGTCGACCTGAGCAGCCTGCCGCCGGCCAGCGGCTACGCGGCCGTGGCCGTGGCCAAGGCGATGAGCAAGCAGGGGTCGCCGTACGTGTGGGGCGCCACCGGGCCGACCACCTTCGACTGCTCGGGCCTGATGGTCTGGTCGTACGGCCAGGCCGGCGTCTCGCTGCCGCGCACCTCCCAGGAGCAGGGCCACTACGGCACCCGGGTGCCCTCGCTGGACCAGGCCCAGCCCGGCGACCTGGTCGTCTACGGCGCCGACATGCACCACGTCGGGATGTACATCGGCAACGGCATGGTGGTCCACGCGCCGCACACCGGTGACGTGGTGAAGGTGATGAAGGCCGATGCGATGCCCATCAACACGATCCGCCGGGTCTGACACCCCGACACGCCGCCGGGCCGCTGTCCGGGGGCTGTGATCCGCGCCACCCTCCGCAGGGGGTGGCGTCCGGGTTTTCGAGCGTTTCACGGCTCCGGGGTGAGGCCTGATCAGCCTTGCGTGCGGCGGCGGTCACCATCGGTCATTTTCACAAAAGAACTTGGGTAATCTTCCGTCTTTTTTCTGACAAGGATTTGAACCGATCACGGTTCAGTTACTAGGGTCGTGCCCCGAACCACCGCACTGTCGATCACCCAGCAAGGGGTGGCGGCGGTGGTTACCGCCGAGTTCGCAAGGCAGCGGGGCAGGTCGAAGCGACTGCCGACAGGGGAGCCCAGTGGTCGGGGGCGCTGCGGAGCGGAGCCGGGGAACCACGTTCCTCCGGGGTGAATCGGCGCCAGGTCGGCCGGTGGAACGGCCGTGAGGCGTCGTAGGGCATGCTTCCGGCCCGAACCCGTCAGCTCACCCGGTAGGCGGACGTAGGAAGAAGGAGTCCGCCTTCGTGGCGTCCCATCGTCGTCCCAAGCCCGCGAGTCGTGCCCGCGTCTCGATCCTGACCGGCGTCGCCGCGGCAGCCGTCGCGCTCTCCGCGCAGTCCGGCGCCCACGCCGACCCGCAGCCGACCAAGGACCAGGTCAAGGAGCAGGTCGACCAGCTCAACGAGCAGGCCGAGGTGGCGACCGAGCAGTACAACGCCGCCCAGGAGAAGCAGCAGGCCCTGGAGAAGCAGGTCGCCGGCCTGCAGGACCAGGTGGCCCGTCAGCAGGCCCAGGTGACCGACCTGCAGGGCGGCCTCGCCGAGATCGCCGGGGAGCAGTACCGCAACGGCGGGATATCCCCGACCGTCCAGCTGATGTTCTCGTCCAGCCCGGACAACTTCCTCAACCAGGCCGGTGCGCTGAACCAGGCCGGGGACACCCAGAAGAACCAGCTGAAGCAACTCCAGGAGCAGCAGCGCAAGCTCGACCAGGACCGCACCGAGGCCCAGGGCAAGCTCGCCGAGCTGGAGTCCACCACCCAGCAGCTGAAGGCCTCCAAGGAGGAGGTCCAGAACAAGCTGAAGGCCGCCCAGGACCTGCTCAACACCCTGACCGAGCAGGAGCGCCAGGCGCTGCGCGCGGCGGAGGAGAAGGCCGCCGCCGACGCCAAGGCCCAGGCCGACGCCGCGAAGGCGCAGCAGCAGGCCGCCGACCGCGCCTCGCGCGACAACGGCCGCAGCGACCTCTCCACGCCGACCTCCACGCCGGTCGCCAAGCCGCCGGCGCCCGGCAGCTCGCGCGGTGCCGCCGCGCTGTCCGCCGCCGCGTCCAAGATCGGCAGCCCGTACGTGTGGGGCGCCACCGGCCCGAGCTCCTTCGACTGCTCCGGCCTGATGGTCTGGGCGTTCAACCAGGTCGGCGTCTCGCTGCCGCGCACCTCGCAGGAGCAGGCCCACGCCGGCACCCGGATCGGCACCGACCTGTCCCAGGCCCAGCCCGGCGACCTGCTGATCTTCTACTCGGACGCCCACCACGTCGGCATCTACGCCGGCGGCGGCCAGGTGCTGCACGCGCCCAAGCCGGGCGCGTCGGTCCGCTACGAGGCCGTCACCAACATGCCGCTGTCCGGCATCGTGCGGGTCTGACCCCCGCTCCGCGCCACCAGGCCCGGTCTTCCGTCACGGAAGGCCGGGCCTGCGGCTTTGCCGGCGGCTCGGGCTGATGTCCGATTAGGGGTCGAATATTCGGGTCCGGAGGGGTTTGGACTCGCTTGCCCGGACTCGCTAACGTCTGCCACCGGACTCCCGCTGAGGACCGCGCGCAGTGGTGCGGCGGCGGGACCGCGCCGCAGGATTGGAGCCGCTGCCGCCATGCCCGTGCACCGCCGTTCCCAACTGCTCGCCCGTGCGCTGGTGCTGACGGCGGCAGCCACCACCGCGCTGGGCGTGGCGACCAGCGGCAGCGCCCAGGCCGCCCCCGGCAGCCCGGACCCGGCGGACCGCAAGGACGTCAAGGCGCAGGTCGAGCAGCTCTACGACGAGGCCGAGCAGGCGTCGGAGAAGTACAACGCCGCCCAGGAGGCCCAGCGGAGGCTCCAGGGCGAGACCACGATCCTGCAGGGCGAGATCGCCGTCGCCCAGGACCAGCTCAACGAGCTGCGCGGCGACCTGGCGACCGTGGCCGGGGCCGAGTACCGCGGCGGGGGGATGAACCAGACCGCCCAGCTGATGCTGTCCCCCGACCCGGAGGGCTACCTCGCCCGCGCCCGGACGATGAGCCAGGCCTCGGAGCGGCAGCAGGAGACGCTGCACGAGCTGGTCACCCGCCAGCGCCGGCTCGACCAGCGGCGCACCGAGGCGACCGCCAAGCTCGCGGAGCTGGAGGAGGCCCGCCGCTCGCTCGCCGACAGCAAGCAGCAGATCCAGCAGCGGCTGGCCGCGGCGCAGAAGCTGCTCAACAGCCTGGGCAGCGCCGAGCGGGCCCGGATGGCCGCCCAGGACGCCCGGGAGGCCGAGCAGCGCGCCACCCGCGGCCTCGACCGGCTGGACCTCGGCACCACCCCGCCCGCCTCCGAGCGCGGCGCGGCGGCGCTGGCCGCCGCGGTGCGCATGATCGGCTCCCCGTACGTCTACGGCTCCACCGGGCCCCGCTCGTTCGACTGCTCCGGTCTGATGTACTACAGCTGGCGGCAGGCCGGAGTGACCCTGCCGCGCACCTCGCAGGCCCAGGCGTACGCCGGCCAGCGGGTCAACCTCTCCGAAGCGCGACCGGGAGACCTGGTGATCTTCTACCGGGACATGCACCACGTCGGCATGTACGCCGGCGGCGGTGTGATCGTGCACGCCCCCTACCCGGGCGCCAAGGTGCGCTACGAGAGCGTCAACGCCATGCCGGTCTCGGGGGTGGTCCGGCTCTGAGCGCGTCGCCGTCCGGCACCGCCGGACCCGACCCCGTGCCCATACCCCGCCGCGGGCTGTCCCGGCGGGGTGCGCTGCTGCTCGCCGCCGGAGGGCTGGCCCAGCTGTCGCTGCCGCCGCTCGCCCCGGCGGCGGCACCGGCCCGGCAGGAGGCCGACCGGCGGACGGAGGCGGCGGCGGTGCTCGCGGAGCGGGCGCGCTCGCTGGCCGCCCGGTCGGGGCTGCCGGTGGCCTCGGCGGCGTACCGCAACCTGGTGGTGCTCGACGCGGGCGGCGGGCCGGACCGGCTGACCGCCGCGGCCGACCTGGCGGTGCGGATCGCCGGGTACGACGACGACCCCGTGGTGTACCCGCGCCGGATCGAGCTGGCCCGGGCCCGGGACGGCTGGCGGGTCGAGCGCGAGGAAAGCGCGAGCGGGCCGCCGGCGCTGTGGGACTTCGGGCCGGCGCGGTCGGCGGCGGGCGAGCGCTGCCTGGTGCTCGGCTCGGCCGACGGCCCCGACCCGGCCGGGCTGGTCGCCGTCGGGGACCGGGCGGTGCCCGCGGTCGAGGAGGTCTGGGGTGACGCCTGGGCCGGCCGACTGCTGCTCGAACTGCCTGCCACCGAGGAGCAGTTCGCCCGGCTGCTGGAGGGCGACCCGGCCGCCTGGTCCGGCATGGCGGCGGTCACCGTGGCGGCCCCCGGCGCGCCCCGGCACACCCCGGCGGACCGGGTGCTGGTCAACCCCGAGGCGTACGGGCGGCTCAGCGGCTTCGGCCGGCAGGTGGTCGTCACGCACGAGGCCACCCATGTCGCGACCAGGTCCGACACCAGGCCGTGGACACCGCTGTGGCTCTCCGAGGGCGTCGCCGACTGGACCGCCTACCGCGACTCCGGCCGCGGCCCCCAGCAGATCGCCCCCGAGCTGGCCCGGGACGTGGCCGCCGGGCGGCTGCCCGCCGACCTGCCGGAGGACCGGGCCTTCGCCGCCGGTGCCACCGGCATCGCCCAGGCCTACGAGCAGTCCTGGCTGGCCTGCGAGCTGATCGCCCGCCGCTACGGCCCGCAACGGCTGGTCGCCTTCTACCGGGCGGTCGGCGCGGCCGACGGATCGGGCGAGGACCGCGAGCGCCGTACGGACCGGCTGCTGCGGGTCGAACTGGGCGTCGGCCTGGTCGAGTTCACCCGGCTGTGGCTGGCCGAGGTGGCGGCACTGAAGGACTGATGCCCCCGGGACGCCCGCCGGACGCCCACCGAACGTCCCCTGGCACCGCCAACCCGCCGACCTGCCGACACCCCCCGCCGCCCCCGGGGAGACCGGCTCAGCGCCGCTGCTCGGCCGGTGCGCCGGGACGGTCGATGCCGTCCAGCAGGTCCTGCTCGTACGCGATGCCCGGACGCACCGGGTAGCCGGAGGCCGGCAGCGCGGCGGGCTCGCGGTCCAGCACCACGGTCGCCGGCAGCGGCGCCTCGCCGCGGGTGGAGCGCCAGAGCCGGAGGCAGGAGAGCACGGTGGCGGCCACCAGCAGCAGGTTGCGCGCCGCCAGGACGGCGATCGCGGCCGGGTCGCTGGCCAGGACCTGGGTGAACATGGTCGGGAACTCGACCAGCGTCAGCGGGCAGGCGAGCAGGATCAGCAGGGCCACCGGCCGCTGGCTGGTGCCGCGCACGGTCAGGCAGACCGCCGCGACGCCGACCAGCCACACCAGGTACTGCGGGCTGATCACCCGGCTGGTCACCACGAAGACCAGCAGCGCGCAGAGCGCCGCGTCGTACATGGTGGCCGCGTTGCGGCGCTGGGAGGTGAAGCGCCACAGCAGCAGCCAGAGGAAGCCCAGCACGGTGCCGGCCATCATCACCTTGCTGACCACCGGGACCCACGGCCCGAGCATCTCGGGGGAGCCGTAGTTCATGGTGACCTTGCCGTCCCAGCCGCCGGCGATCCGGGCGAGGTGCAGCGGCAGCGCGCCGACCGACTCGACCTCGATGCCGCGCTCCTTCTGGAAGGTCAGGAAGTCGAAGGCGCCGTTCATGCCCGCCGCGAGCAGGAAGCCGATCGAGACCGCGGTGGCCCCCGCGAGCGTCCAGGAACGGCGGGTACGGCGGCCGGAGGGGGTGCCGATCAGGCCGAGCAGCGGCCAGACCTTGACGATGCCCCCCAGGCCGAGCAGCAGCCCGCCGACGGCCGGGCGGCGGATCAGCGCCAGCAGCCCGGCCAGGGCGACCGCGGTGACGATGACGTCGAAGCGGTTGTAGATCATCGGGCCGAGCAGCGGGACGCCCACCACCCACATCCAGGCGCCGGTCAGCGCCCGGCCCCGGCGCAGGCCGGTACGGACCAGCAGCGCGGCCGCGGCGGCGTCGGCGATCCCGCAGATCACCCAGAACGAGACCAGGTACGACCAGGGCAGCAGGCCCGGTAGCAGGATCACCAGGGCGGCGCCCGGCGGGTACTGCCAGGTGACGTCGTCGAACGGGAAGGTGCCGGTCTGCAGCACCCCGTACCAGGCGTGGTAGATCATCCACACGTCGGCGGTGACGTCACCGCCGGGCGGCTTCAGCACGCCGGTGACCAGCAGCACCAGCAGGGTGCGGGTGGCCACCCAGGTCGCGCCGAGAGCGGCGAGCGCCCCGAGCGGGCGGCCGAGACGGCCGCGCGAAGAACCGGGCTCGGTGGCCGGGGCCAATTCCACTGCGCTCCCTCGTTCGTCTCGGACGTCCCCACCGGAGGCGTCGTACCGACGGACGCCCGGGCCGCGTTCTGGTGCGGCGGCCTAGGTACTAGGACTGACCCGGGGGTCAAACGGTTGCCGTGCACGGTTCCGTTCCCGGCGGGTCATGGTGTTGACCTATCGTACGGATCACCCAGCGGTACACCGCGCACCCCCCGACCGAGCGAGCCGTGGCCCGATGCACAGAACCTTGATCGTCACCAATGACTTCCCGCCGCGTCCGGGGGGCATCCAGGCCTTCGTCCACAACATGGCCGTCCGTCAGCCCGCAGGGAGCGTGGTGGTGTACGCCTCGACCTGGCGGGACGGCAGCGAGGTGCGGCGCTTCGACGCCGAGCAGCCGTTCCCGGTGATCCGGGACCGCACGAAGGTGATGGTTCCCACACCCCGGGTGACCCGGCGGGCCGCCGAGATCCTGCGCGCCGAGAAGTGCGACTCGGTCTGGTTCGGCGCCGCCGCGCCGCTCGGCCTGATGGCGCCCGCGCTGCGCCGGGCCGGGGCCGGGCGGCTGCTCGGCATGACCCACGGGCACGAGGCCGCGTGGGCCCAGCTTCCGGTCTCCCGGCAGCTGTTGCGCCGGATCGGCGCGGGCACCGACGTGCTGACCTACCTGGGCGAGTACACCCGCTCCCGGATCGCCGCCGCGGTGGGGCCGCAGGCCGCGGACCGGATGGTGCAGCTGCCTCCGGGGGTGGACGAGACGGCCTTCCACCCGGACTCCGGGGGCGCCGAGGTCAGACGCCGGCTCGGGCTGGCGGACCGGCCGGTGGTGGTCTGTGTCTCCCGGCTGGTGCCGCGCAAGGGTCAGGACACCCTGATCGAGGCGATGCCGCAGATCCTCGCCGACGTGCCGGACGCCGTGCTGCTGATCGTCGGCGGCGGCCCGTACCGGGCGGACCTGGAGAAGCTGGCGGACGCCAGGGGCGTACGGGACTCGGTCCGGTTCACCGGCTCGGTGCCGTGGGAGGAACTGCCCGCCCACTACGGTGCCGGGGACGTCTTCGCGATGCCCTGCCGGACCAGGCGCGGGGGGCTGGACGTCGAGGGCCTGGGCATCGTCTACCTGGAGGCCTCGGCGACCGGCCTGCCGGTGGTCGCGGGGGACTCCGGGGGTGCCCCGGACGCGGTGCTGGAGGGCGAGACCGGGTACGTGGTGCCCGGCGGCTCGGCCCCGGCGACGGCCGAGCGGATCGTCCGGCTGCTGCGGGACGAGGAACTGCGCCGGCGGATGGGCGAGGCCGGTCGGCGGTGGGTGGAGCGCTCCTGGCGCTGGGACCTGCTGGCCGGACGGCTCACCTCACTGCTGGAGGGCTGAGGGCCGCGGGCCCGGCCCGCGCCACGACGGGCCCCGCCTCCTTCCTGGGGAGGCGGGGCCCGTCGTCGTCTGCGGCCGGCGCGCGGTGCCGGTCACTTCTGGTAGAGGGCCTCGATGTCGGCGGCGAAGTCCTTCAGCACGACGTTGCGCTTGAGCTTCAGCGAGGGCGTCAGGTGGCCGCTCTCCTCGGAGAACTCGGTGTCCAGCAGGCGGAACTTCTTGACCGCCTCGGCGTGCGAGACGGCCGCGTTGCCGTCGTCCACGGCGGACTGCAGGGCGGCCAGCAGGTCCGGGTCCGCGGCGAGGTCGGCGACGGTGGCGTCGGCGGGCTTGCCGTTGAGCTCCTTCCACTTCGGGAAGAAGTCCGGGTCGACGGTGATCAGGCAGGCGATGAAGGGCTTGCGGTCGCCGACCACCATGACCTCGCCGACCAGGGCGTGGGCCCGGATCCGGTCCTCGATCACGGCCGGGGCGACGTTCTTGCCGCCGGCCGTGACGATGATCTCCTTCTTGCGGCCGGTGATGGTCAGGTAGCCCTCGGAGTCCAGCGAGCCGAGGTCGCCGGTGGCGATCCAGCCGTCCTTGAGGGTGTCGGCGGTGGCTTGCGGGTTGTTCCAGTAGCCGGTGAAGACGTGCGGGCCCTTGAAGAAGACCTCGCCGTCCTCGGCGATCCGGACCGAGGCCCCCGGCACCGGCTGGCCGACCGTACCGATCTTCGGCTTGTCCCACGGGTTGAAGGCGGTGGCCGCACAGGTCTCCGTCAGGCCGTAGCCCTCCAGGACGGTGAAGCCGATGCCCCGGTAGAAGTGGCCCAGGCGCTCGCCGAGCGGGGCGCCGCCGGAGATGGCGTGGGTGGCCCGGCCGCCGAGGGCGGCGCGCAGCTTGCTGTAGACCAGCTTGTCGAAGACCGCGTGCTTGAGCCGCAGGACCAGGCCCGCGCCGCCGGCGTCCAGCGCCCGGCTGTAGGCGATCGCGGTCTCGGCGGCCTTGTCGAAGATCTTGCCCTTGCCGTCCGCCTGGGCCTTGGCGCGGGCGGTGTTGTAGACCTTCTCGAAGACTCTGGGCACGCCCAGGATCAGGGTCGGCTTGAAGGCCGCCAGCTCGGCGGTGACGTCCCGGATGTCGGAGACGTGGCCGAGCTTGATCGGGGCCATCGCCGGGGCGATCTCGGCGATCCGGGCGAGCACGTGGGCCAGCGGCAGGAAGAGCAGGACGGAGCTCTCACCGGTGCGGAACAGCGGGGCGAGGCGCTCCACCACGTTGCCGCACTCGGCCAGGAAGTTGCCGTGGGTCAGCTGACAGCCCTTCGGGCGGCCGGTGGTGCCCGAGGTGTAGACGATGGTGGCGATCGAGTCGGAACCGGCCGTGGCGCGGTGCTCGGCGACGGTCTCGTCCGGGACCTCGCGGCCCGCCTCGGCCAGCGCGGCGATCGCGCCGCGCTCGATCTGCCAGGTGTGCTTCAACTCCGGCAGGCGGCCGCGGACCTCCTCGACCACCGCGGCGTGCTGGTCGGTCTCGGTGAGCACGGCGACCGCGCCGGAGTCACCGAGGATCCACTCGACCTGCTCCGCCGAGGAGGTCTCGTACACCGGCACGGTGACGGCGCCGGCCGACCAGATCGCGAAGTCCAGCAGCGTCCACTCGTAGCGGGTCCGGGACATGACGCCCACGCGGTCCCCGGGGCGGATGCCGGCGGCGATCAGGCCCTTGGCCGCGGCCTGCACCTCGACCAGGAACTGGGCGGCGGTCAACTCCTGCCACTGGCCGTCCACCTTGCGGCTGAGCACCGCGACGTCCGGGTGCCGCTCGGCGTTCTGGTGCACGAGGTCGGAGAGGTTACCGCCGCTCGGTACCTGGTAGAGGGCCGGAAGGCTGAAGTCGAGCAAGACTGCTCCTCGTTCGCGACGCTGCGGGACGGCAGGACGTTACTGCCCGGTAGGCAGCTTCGACCAGGGGGGTCGGCCCCGGTGTTCGAAGTGTCACACCCGGCCGGGTCCGACCAGGCCGTGACCGGGTCGTTCGAATGGCACCCTACGACAGCCCCCCGGTGACCGGTCGGTAGCATGCTCGGCCGACCTGGACGGGAGTCCCGCGGACGCCCACGGGGCACGGCCCGCGCCGCTGACCCGATCGCCGGGCGCGATAGCCTGCTCCGGGCGGACCGGGCCGAGCGCGCCCCGGCCGGACCGGCAGGCAGAGTGACGACGCGGAGGGCCATTCCATGGCGGAGCACACCAGGTCGAGCATCACCATCGACGCGACCCCGGCCACGGTCATGTCCGTGATCGCCGACTTCGCCGCGTACCCGTCCTGGACCGGCGAGGTCAAGGAGATCGAGGTCCTGGAGACCGGCGGGGACGGCCGCGCCGCCCAGGTCCGGCTGCTGCTCGACGCCGGCGCCATCCGCGACGAGCACGTCCTCGCCTACACCTGGGACGGCGACCGCGAGGTCTCCTGGACCCTCGTGCGCAGCCAGATGCTCCGCTCGCTCGACGGCTCGTACACCCTCGCCCCGCTGGCCGGGAACCGCACCGAGGTGACCTACCAGCTCGCCGTGGACGTCAAGATCCCGATGCTCGGCATGATCAAGCGCAAGGCCGAGAAGGTCATCATCGACCGGGCCCTGGCCGGGCTGAAGAAGCGGGTCGAGGAAACCTCCGGCACGACGCCCTCCGAGGGCTGACGGCACGGAACGGGGGCCGACGGCATGACGGCGACACGCACCATCCTGGTCAGCGGCGACACGGGCGCGCCCGCGGTGGCCGCCGCCACCGCCCTGCACGCCGCCCGGCGCGGCCACCGCACCTGGCTGCTGGCCGCCGACGACCCGCACCGCGCGCTGGACTCAGTCCTCGGCACCCGGCTGGAGCCCGAACCGCTCCGCCACGCGCCGGGCCTGACCGTCTCCCGGATCGACGAGCAGGCCGCCTTCCGCTACGCCGTCGGCGAGCTCACCGGCCGGCTCAAGCCCGCACTCGACTTGCTCGGCGCCGAACAGCTCGACCCCGAGGAACTCACCGCCCTCCCCGGCATCGCCCGGCTCGCCCTGCTGCGCGCCCTGCCCGCCGCCGACCAGGACGTCCTGGTCGTGCTGGCCCCGCCGCCCGCCGAACTGATCGCCACCCTCGCCCTGCCCGAGCAGCTGACGCGCTACCTGGACCGGCTCGTCCCCGAGCAGCGGCAGGCCGCCCGGGCGCTGCGACCGCTGCTGGCCGGCCTGGCCGGGGTCCCGATGCCCGCCGACTGGCTGTACGAGGGACGCGCCAAGGCCGCCGCGGCGCTCGCCGAGTCCCGGGCCGCGATCACCGACCCCGGCACCAGCGTCCGCCTCGTCGTCCCGGCCGACGGTCACCCGTACGAGGGGCTGCGCCGCATCCGCGCCGGGCTCGCCCTGTACGGGCACCGGCCGGACGCCGTGGTCGTGCACGGCGCGCTGCCCGAGGCCGCCGCCTCCTCGCCCGACCCCTGGCTGGCCGCGCTGGCCCACCGGCGGCAGGAGGAACTGGCCGGGCTCGCCGCCGAGACCGACGCGCCCGTCCTGGTCACCGGCCTGGCCGACGCCACCCTGGAGGCCGTCGCCGACCGCCTCTACGGGGACGGCCCCGGGCCCGAGCGGCTCGACCCCGCGCCGTGGACGGTCGAGGACCGGCTCGCCGCGGACGGCCTGCTGGTCTGGCACCTCGACCTGCCCGGCGCCGACCGGGCCGAACTGGACCTCGTCCGCCGGGGCGACGACCTGGTCGTCGGCCTCGGCTCCCACCGCCGGGTGCTCCCGCTGCCCTCCGCGCTGCGCCGCTGCACGGTGGCCGGGGCGGGACTGCGGGCCGGCGTGCTCTCGGTGCGGTTCGCGCCCGACCCCGCGCTCTGGCCGCAGGGCTGACGTGCCGCCCGGCCGGGCCGCTCCGGCCGGGCCCCGGTCGGCACCCCCGGTCGGCGTCCGAGGACGGGCGGTCCGGGCGGTCCGGGCTTTCCGGCCCCTACGGGCCGTGCGGGCGGTCGGGTAGCGTCGGGCCGGAGGGCCGCGGGGTGCGGCCACGGCTGAGGAGGCGCCCGCGATGACCAGCACCGACGACCGCACCGAGCCCGCCGGGGACCGCACCGAGCCCGCCGGGGACCGCGCCGGGGCTCAGGATCACCCGTTCGGGCCGGAACTCGGCCCGCTGGTGGACGAGGTGCGCCGGTTCGCCACCGCGCTCGGCGAGAAGGCCCAGGAGACCAGCGCCACCACCCTGATCACCCTGTCCGGCCTGGCCGACCGCCTGCGCACCCAGCAGCCGGAGGTCTACTCCCACCTCGCCGCCGCCGGCTCCGGGATCGCCGCCGCGGGCGCCGAGCTGCTGGCCGCCTACCGCGCCGCGGTGGCCGGGCACGAGGGCCGCTGGACCGCCGGGCCCGGTGCGGCCGCCGAGAAGATCGACCTGGACGGGCCTGACGAGGCGTCCGCCAAGCAATGAAACCGTAACTTTCGGAGGGTGATCGCGTTGCTCCGATACGTCACGAAGAAGGAGATTAGATACGACTTTTGAAGGATTGCGGCCCAGTTGTCCCAGGATTGTCTTCGGATAATGTATGCGAGGCTGTGTACGGGGGCATGGTTGGGCGGTACCGTTCCGTCCAGCGGGAACGAGTGAATAGCTGAGGGACACATGGCTCTGACCATCGGCGTCGATGTCGGCGGGACCAAGATCGCGGCAGGCGTGGTCGACGAGGCGGGCGCGATCCTGGCCCGGACCAGGGTGCCCACCCCGGCCGACCCGCAGTGGGCGGTCGACGCCATCGCGCAGGCCGTGCGCGAACTCAAGGAGCAGCACCCCGGCGTCACCGCGGTCGGCGTCGGCGCCCCCGGCTTCGTCGACAGCAACCGCTCCACGGTGATCTTCGCGCCCAACATCGACTGGGAGAACGAGCCGCTGCGCGGCCGGATCGAAGAGCTCACCGGCCTGTCCGCGGTGGTCGAGAACGACGCCAACTGCGCGGCCTGGGCCGAGTTCCGCTTCGGCGCGGCCGCCGACCACCAGGACATGGTGCTGATCACCGTCGGCACCGGCATCGGCGGCGGCATCGTCCTGGACGGCCGGCTGCACCGCGGCCGCTTCGGCGTGGCCGGCGAGATCGGCCACCTCAACATGGTCCCGGACGGCCTGCCGTGTGGCTGCGGCGGCAAGGGCTGCTGGGAGCAGTACGGCTCCGGGCGGGCGCTGCGCCGCTACGGCCGGGAGAAGGCGGCCGCCGAGCCGGTGCGCGGGCGCCGGATGCTGGAACTCAACGACGGCGTGGCCGAGACCATCCGCGGCATCCACATCACCGAGGCCGCCGAGTCGGGCGACCCGCTCGCCCTGGAGTGCTACGCCGAGCTGGCCGACTGGCTGGGCCGCGGCATGGCCGACCTCGCGGCGCTGTTCGACCCGGGCGTCTTCGTGCTCGGCGGCGGCGTCTCCGACTCCGGCCGTCTGCTGCTCGACCCGGTCGCCAAGGCCTTCGAGCACTACCTGACCGGCGGGGTGCACCGCCCGCGCGCCGAGGTCGTGCTGGCCTCGATGGGCTCCGCCGCGGGCATCGTCGGCGCGGCGGACCTCGCCCGCACCCCCTGAGGTTCACACCCCGAGGACTCCACCCCCCTCCCAGCCCGCCGGCGGCGGTGCGACCGGGCCCCGACCAATCCCGGACGCGCCGCCGCCGTCGCATTACCGTCCTCAGGGTGACGACGTACCGGGGAGGGCCTTGATGAGCACCGCGACCGAGCACACCACCACCGAGCACACCGCCGAGCGCGCCGCGGCCGAGCACACCGCGGCCGCCGAGGCGCTGCCGCCGTCCGGCCCGCGCCGGGTGCGCCTGCTCAGCTACAACATCCGCTCGCTGCGGGACGACCGGCGGGCGCTGGTCCGGGTGATCCGGGCCTGCGCGCCCGACCTGGTCTGCATCCAGGAGTCACCGCGCTACTGGCGCCCCGAGGGCCAGGCCCGGTGGCTGGCCCGGCACACCGGTACGGTCGTCCTGGCCGGCGGGGGCCGCACCGCCGCCGGCCCGCTGCTGCTCGGCCGGCCCGGCGCGGTGGAGCCGCTCGGCGTGCACGACCGGCTGCTGCCCAAGAGCCGCGGACTGCACGCCCGGGGCTTCGCCACCGCGCTGCTGCGGCTGCCCGGCTCGGCGCCGTTCACCCTCACCAGCTGCCACCTGAGCCTGGACGCCGAGGAGCGGTACGGGCAGTTCGAGCTGCTGCTGGACCAGCTCGCGATCGCCGAACACGGCGTCGTGGCAGGGGACTTCAACGAGCACCCGGACGGGCCGGGCTGGCGGCTGCTGGCCTCCCGGCTGCAGGACGGGTACCCGACCGCGCCCTGGGGCGGCGAGTTCACGTCCGTCCCGGAGCGCCCCTACCAGCGGATCGACGCCGTCTTCGCCACGCCCGGGATCAGCGTCCTCGCCTGCGGGGTGCCGCACGGGCTGCCCGGGGTCACCGAGGCCGACCTGCGGGCCGCGACCGACCACCTGCCGGTGCTCGCCGTGCTGGAGCTGCCCGAGAGCTAGGGCGCGTCTGACAATTCGCGTCGGATCAGCGCGCGGCGTTGGGGTGCGTGCATCGCAAGGCGGAGGATGGGGGTACCTCCCGGCCGGAGGCTGGGGGAGAGTCCATTCGGTGGGGGCACCTCCCGGCCGGAGGCTGGGGGACATCGGCGACCGACGACAACGCGGCGAGGTGCGTGCCCCGGCGTCGCGCGCCCGGCGGGAATTGTCAGACACGCCCCAGGCCCTGCGTCAGACCACCGCGCCGTTGTCCGGGTCCTCCGGCTCGTCCTCGTCGCGGTCCCGCATCCGGGCGACCAGGGTGACGAAACCGCCGAGGAAGGCGGTGATCCCGACCCAGGCGGGCCAGCCGGAGATCTCCCGCCAGACCACCGCGTCGACCAGCAGCAGCGCGGGGCCGCCGAGCACGGCGAGCCAGGCGAACTTGGCGGTGACGTCGGCGGGGGGCAGCGGCGGGGGCTCCGGCGGGACGTAGTGGTCCTCGTCGGAGGCCTCGGCCAGCTCGAAGTCGCGCGGGCCCGCGCCGGCGGCCGGCAGGACCGGGCGGCCGGACCGGGGCCGGGGCTGCGGGGCGAGGTCGGAGAGGTCGTCCGGCTCGCCGCGGCCGTCCTTGTAGCCGCCCTTGCGCTCGTTCTGGGCGCGGAGGTTCTCGACCTCGGGCCAGTTCGGGTTGTTGAGGTCGACCGGGTCGTCGAACTGGGCGACCAGGGCGGCGAAGATCTCGTCCTGCTCGGCCTGGCTGCGTTCGGGCGCGCGACGCGGCCGGGGCTCGGCCGGGGTCTGTGCCGCGGCGTCCGCGGCGGCCTCCTTCGCGGGCGGGGGCGTCACGGCGCCGTCCGCGCCGGTACGGTCCGTCGGCGCACCGTCCGCGGCGGCACCGGCCGCGGCCCCGCCGTCCTTCGTCGCGCCGTCCTCGCGGGGAGCCTCGTCCCCGCCGCCCGCCGTGCTGCTCTCGTGCACTTCCGGCCCTTCAGCCATGGTGATCGTCCGATTCGACCCGGGCCGTGCCCGCCGCGTGCGCGGGGGTCAGCCGTCGGATGAAGTCCTGGGCGGCCGCGAATATTTCCGCCGCGTCGTGGTCCAGCGTCGCGACGTGGAAGCTGCGTCGGCACAACCGCTCCGTCACGTCGGTCGAGGATATCCGGGCCAGCACCAGGTCCGAGTTGGCCGGAGAGACGACGTGGTCCTGCGGACTGTGGAAGAGCAGCACCGGCTGGGTCACCTCCGGCAGGAGGCGCTGGACCTCCCGCCACAGCCGGCTCAGCGACCAGGCGGCGTGCAGCGGGGTCCGGTCGTAGCCGAGTTCGGTCACCCCTGGCTTGGCGATGTCGTTCGCGACCCCGGCCAGGCTCGGCACGAGGTGGCGCAGCACCGGAAGCAGCACACTCGCGGGGGTGTCCGAGCGCACCGACGGGTTGACCAGCACCAGTCCGGACACCGTCGGACCGTGCAGCGCGGCGAGCCGCAGTGCCAGCGCGCCGCCCATCGACAGCGCGCAGACGAAGACCTGTTCGCACTCGTCCGCGAGGACCAGCAGCTCCCGCTCGACCTCGGCGTACCAGTCCTCCCAGCGGGTCAGCTGCATGTCCTGCCAGCGGGTGCCGTGCCCCGGCAGCAGCGGCAGCGAGACGGTGTACCCGGCCGCGGCCAGCTCCTCGGCCCACGGGCGCAGCGACTGCGGCGAGCCGGTGAAACCGTGGCAGAGCAGCACCCCCACCGGTCCGCCGCGGTGGCGGTACGGTTCGGCACCGGGCAGCAGCGGCATGGCGGACTCCTTCGCGGGCGAGTGGCGCTGGGGGAGGGGACGCTGGAGGGGGAGCTGCAGGAATTCGCATCGTCCCACGCCCCGCGCGGGGTCGTACACCCCCTACGGCGGGGCCGGGCACAGCCGACCGCCGCGGGGCATTAGGATCGACCGGTCCGCATAACAGGAGGCCCGGGTTGTTCTACCGACTGATGAAGATGATCGTCGCGCCACTGCTTCGGATCTTCTTCCGGCCGTGGATCGAGGGTGAGGAGAACATCCCCACCGAGGGTGCGGCGATCATCGCGAGCAACCACCTGTCCTTCTCGGACTCGTTCTTCTTCCCCGCGCTGATCAAGCGCCGGGTGACCTTCATCGCGAAGGCCGAGTACTTCAACACCCCGGGCCTCAAGGGCCGGTTGACCGCCGCGTTCTTCAAGGGCGTCGGCCAGCTCCCGGTGGACCGCTCGGGCGTGCGCGGCGCCGGCGAGGCCGCGATCCGCAGCGCCATCGCGGTGCTGGAGCGGGGCGAGCTGTTCGGCGTCTACCCCGAGGGCACCCGCTCGCCCGACGGCAAGCTGTACCGCGGCAAGGTCGGCGGCCTGGCCCGCGTCGCGCTGGCGACCGGCGCCCCGGTGATCCCGGTCGCCATGATCGACACCGAGAAGGTGCAGCCGCCCGGCCAGGTGGTCCCCAACTTCGGCATCCGCCCCGGCATCCGGATCGGCCGCCCGCTGGACTTCTCCCGCTACCACGGCATGGAGAACGACCGCTTCATCCTCCGTTCGGTGACGGACGAGGTGATGTACGAGATCATGCGGCTCTCCGGCCAGGAGTACGTGGACATCTACGCGACCGCCGCCAAGCGGCAGATCGCCGAGGACAAGAAGAAGGCCGACGCCGAGCGCCGCGCCGCCGAGAAGGCGGAGAAGGCGGAGCGGGCCGAGGCGGAGAAGGCCGAGAAGGCGGAGCGGGCCGAGGCGGAGAAGGCCGAGAAGGCCGGGAAAGCGGAGAAGGACAAGGAGACCGGCTCGGCCTGACGGCCCGGCCGGGCCCGGGGGGAGGGTCGATGACGGACGGCGGCGGCAGAGCCGGCGCGGTGGGCGGCACGGTGGCGGCCGGCGGGATGTCCGTCGAACTCCCGCTGTGGCGGGCCATCTCCTACTTCCGGGTGCTGGCGCTGATCTACGCGCTGCTGCGGTACGTCAACTCGTACCTGCACTTCCTGCACCCGGTGGCAGGCTGGATCTTCCTCGGCGCGCTGATCCTGTGGACCCTCGCGACCACCCGGGCCTTCGCCGACCCCCAGCGCTGCACCTGGCCCGTCCTCGGCGTCGACCTCACCCTCGCCGTCACCGGCATCGTGATGAGCGGCCTGACCGACGCCCCGGCCCGGATCAGCCACGGCGCGCCCACCCTGCCCACCATCTGGGCTGCCGGGACGGTGCTCGGCTGCGCCGCGAAGGGCGGCTGGCGCCCGGCGGCGGCCGCGGGCTCGGTGATCGGCGTCGCCAACATCCTCGGCCACGGCGGGCCGACCGGCGACAACATCCACAACATCGTGCTGCTGATGGTCGCCGGGTGCGCCGTCGGCTACGTGATCGAGCTGGCGCGGGCCAGTGAGGCCACGCTCACCCGGGCGCTCCAGGTCGAGGCGGCCACCCGGGAGCGGGAGCGGCTCTCCCGGGACATCCACGACGGCGTGCTGCAGGTGCTCGCGCTGGTCCAGCGGCGCGGCGCGGAGCTGGGCGGGGGGACGGCCGGCGGCACCGGCGGCGGCGCGGACTTCGCCGAACTGGGCCGACTGGCCGGGGAGCAGGAGCGCGCCCTGCGCACGCTGATGACCGGCGGTCCGATCCCGGCGCAGCGACCGCCGGAGCCCGACGCCGCCGAGCCGCGCGACCTGACCGCGCTGATCCGCCCGTACGCCGACGAGCGGATCACGCTCTCCGCCCCCGGCACTCCGGTGCTGCTGCCCGGCCCGGCGGCGGCCGAGCTGGCGGCGGCGGTCGGCGCGGCGGTCGACAACGTCCGCCGGCACGCCGGGGAGGGAGCCCGGGCCTGGATCCTGGTCGAGGACGAGCCGGAGGCTGTCACGGTCAGCATCCGTGACGACGGGCCGGGCTTCGCCCCCGACCGGCTGGGCGAGGCGGAGCGGGCCGGCCGGCTGGGCGTCTCCCAGTCCATCCGCGGCCGGCTGCTGGATCTCGGCGGCACCGCCGAGCTGTACTCGGCGCCCGGGGAGGGCGTCGAGGTCGAACTGCGCGTCCCGAGGAAGGCCACGCCATGACCACCGACCAGCCGATGACCGATCAGCCGACGACCGACCGGCCGGTGCGGGTGATGGTGGTGGACGACCACCCGATGTGGCGGGACGCCGTCTCGCGCGACCTCGCCGAGGCCGGTCTGGACGTGGTGGCCACGGCGGGCGACGGCGAGGAGGCCGTCCGCCGCGCCCGCGCCTGCACCCCGCAGGTGGTCGTGCTGGACCTCAACCTGCCCGGGCTGCCCGGCGCGGAGGTGTGCCGTCAGGTGGTGGCGCACGACCCGGCGGTGCGGGTGCTGGTGCTGTCGGCCAGCGGCGAGCACCAGGACGTGCTGGAGGCGGTGAAGTCCGGCGCGACCGGGTACCTGGTGAAGTCGGCCGGGCGGGAGGAGCTGCTGGACGCGGTGCGGCGCACGGCCGTCGGCGACGCCGTGTTCACCCCGGGTCTGGCCGGCCTGGTGCTCGGCGAGTTCCGCCGGCTGGCCGCCGAGCCGGCCCCGGCCTCGGCGCCGGCCGCCCCGCAGCTGACCAACCGGGAGACCGAGGTGCTCCGGCTGGTGGCCAAGGGGCTGTCGTACCGCCAGATCGCGGACCGGCTGGTGCTGTCGCACCGTACGGTGCAGAACCACGTGCAGAACACGCTCGGGAAGCTGCAGTTGCACAACCGGGTGGAGCTGGTCCGGTACGCCATCGAGCAGGGACTCGACGACGGGGCGTGAGACCGGACGTGACCCGGTCGGCCCCGGGCGGCGGGCGTCCGCCCGGGGCGTGTCCGGTTCCGGTCGGCCCGCTGCCGGGCCGGGCGTCAGCGCCGTACGGCCGCGGCCTCGCGCAGCAGGCCCGCCACGATGTCCACGCCCTCGCGGGTGAGCACCGACTCGGGGTGGAACTGCAGGCCGGCGAAGCCGGGCCCGCGCAGGGCGTGGACGTCGCCGGTGGCGGCGTCCCGGGCGACCTCGACGCCCGCGGCGCCGAGCCGGAGGGCATCGGCCTCCGAGCAGCGCGCGGTGAAGGTGTTGTAGAAGCCGACCGTCCGCTTGGTGCCGAACAGGTCGATGGACTCCTGCGCCCCCTGGTAGGGGACGGCCTTGCGGCCCAGCGCCAGCCCGAGTTCGGCGCAGAGCAGCTGGTGGCTGAGGCAGACCGCGAGCAGCGGGGCCGTCCGGGCGCCGGAACGGGCGGCGGCCAGCGCGTCCGCGACGATCGGCCGCAGCACGGCCATCTTGGGGTCGTCGGCGAGCCCCGGGTCGCCCGGGCCGGGGCCGAGCACCAGCGGGCCGCGGTGCGCCGCGACCCGTGCGCGCAGGCCCGGCTGGTCGTAGCGCGCGACCGTCACCCGGTGGCCGAGCGAGCCGAGCAGGTGGGCGAGCATCGAGGTGAAGGTGTCCTCGCCGTCGACGACCAGGGTCGGCTCGGTCTCGGTGACCGGGTTCGGCGCCTGCATCCGCAGCCAGAACGGCGCCAGGCCGGCCCGGCGGGCGTCGAGGGCGGCCTGCACCCGGTGGTCGTCGGCGAGCCGCGGGCCGGTGGGGTGGGGCAGCCGGCCGGGCACCGGCCGGGCACCGATCGCGGTGAGCACTCCGGCGGCCTTGGCGTGGGTCTCGGCGACCTCGGACTCCGGGACGGAGTGCCGGACCAGGGTGGCGCCGACCCGGACGACCAGCCGGCCGGTGGCCGGGTCGATGTCGGCGGTGCGGATGCAGATCGGCGAGTCCAGCAGTTGCCCGCCGCTGGCGGAGCGGCCGATCAGGGCCAGCGCGCCGGAGTAGTAGCCGCGTCCGGTGGGCTCGTGGCGCCGGATGACCCGGGTGGCGTTCTCGACCGGGCTGCCGGTGACGGTGGCCGCGAACATCGTCTCGCGGAGCACCTCGCGGACGTCCAGCGAGGTGCGACCGCGCAGCTCGTACTCGGTGTGGGCGAGGTGCGCCATCTCCTTGAGCCGGGGCCCGAGCACCTGGCCGCCGAGGTCGCCGACCGTGCACATCATCTTGAGCTCCTCGTCCACGACCATGGTGAGCTCCTCCAGCTCCTTGGGGTCGTGCAGGAACCGGAGCAGCGAGTCGAGGTCGGAGCCGGCCGCCGGGTAGCGGTAGGTGCCGGAGATCGGGTTCATCACGACGGTGCCGCCGCTCTGCCGGACGTGCACCTCGGGGGAAGCGCCGACCAGCACCTTCTCACCGGTGTGCACCAGAAACGTCCAGTAGGCGCCGCGCTCCTGCTCCAGCAGCCGCCGGAACAGGGTCAGGGCGAGCTCCGGCCCGAAGTCCTCCAGGGTGGCGTGGAAGTCGCGCCGGATCACGAAGTTGGCGCCCTCGCCGTTGCCGATCTCGTCCTCGATCACCCGGCGGACGATCGCGGCGTACGCGTCGTCGTCCACGTCGAACGCACCGCCGGTGAGCGAGACGGGCGACTGCGGCAGTGCGGTGGTGAATTCGGCCAGGGGGAGCACGTGCTGCTCGGCCACCGCGAGGGCCTGCAACGGGGTCCCGTCGTCGTGCGCCTCGAACCCGCGCTCGCGGATCTGCCGGTACGGGACGAGTGTGAGCAGGTCGTGCACCGGCGCGCCGCCTGCCGGCACGCCGCTGCGCACGGGGAGGTCGGCGAGGCGCTCGTAGCTGTCGACGGTGCCGAGCAGGACCTCGACGGTGTCCGGGGCGAGGCGGGGGGTGCGGCGGTGCAGCAGGGCGAAGGCGGGGGCGCCGGGAGCGGTGAGACGGGCGAGCAGGTCGGCGGCGGTGGTCACGGGTGCGGCTTCCTTCCGGGGTGGATGGCGAGGGGCGGTGCTGGTCCCGCTCCCGGAGGGCCGTCTGCGCAGACGCCGACGGCCGCCCCGAGGGGCGGCCGTCGTGTGCGTCTAGGTACGCGCGATCGGTGGGCCACCCTCGGGGGAGGCCCACCACCAGGAGAGGTTGTGGGGCGCGTGCATGGGTCGAGACTAGCCGATCCGGCAGAACGCGTGAGCCGGGTCACGAGTGTTGTCCGAGATGTGTCTCACCACTCGGGCAATGGTCACGTATCGCTCGCGCCACCCCGTAGCCTTGCGGTGTGACCGCTACGACTGAGACATCGAGGGCTGCCCACTCCTGGCAGTCCCTGCCCGCGGCGCAGCAGCCTGAATGGCCGGACCAAGAGGCTCTGCGCAAGACCCTTGCCGAGCTCGCCTCGTATCCGCCGCTCGTCTTCGCCGGCGAGTGCGACCAGCTGCGCGCCCGGCTCGGAGCCGTGGCGCGCGGGGAGGCGTTCCTCCTCCAGGGTGGTGACTGTGCCGAGGCCTTCGACGGCGTCTCGGCGGAGCACATCCGCAACAAGCTGAAGACCCTGCTGCAGATGGCCGCCGTGCTGACGTACGCGGCCTCGGTGCCGGTGGTGAAGGTCGGCCGGATCGCGGGCCAGTACTCCAAGCCGCGTTCGAAGTCGACCGAGACCCGCGACGGCGTGACCCTGCCGGTCTACCGGGGCGACTCGGTGAACGGCTTCGAGTTCACCCCCGAGTCCCGGATCCCGGACCCGGAGCGCCTGAAGCGGATGTACAACGCGTCCGCCGCGACGCTCAACCTGGTGCGCGCGTTCACCACCGGTGGCTACGCCGACCTGCGCCAGGTGCACGCCTGGAACCAGGACTTCGTCCGCAACTCGCCGGCCGGCCAGCGCTACGAGCAGCTCGCCCGGGAGATCGACAACGCCCTGGCGTTCATGAACGCCTGCGGTGTCGCGCCGGAGGAGTTCAAGACCGTCGAGTTCTTCTCCTCGCACGAGGCGCTGATCCTCGACTACGAGACCGCGCTGACCCGCGTGGACTCGCGCACCGGCGAGCTGTACGACGTGTCCGGCCACATGGTGTGGATCGGTGAGCGCACCCGGCAGCTGGACCACGCGCACATCGAGTTCGCCTCGAAGATCCGCAACCCGATCGGCGTCAAGCTCGGCCCGACCACCTCGGTGGACGAGGCGCTCGCGCTGATCGAGAAGCTGGACCCGGAGCGCGAGCCCGGCCGCCTGACCTTCATCACCCGGATGGGCGCGGGCAAGATCCGCGATCACCTGCCCACCCTGGTGGAGAAGGTCACCGCCTCCGGCGCCAAGCCGGTGTGGATCTGCGACCCGATGCACGGCAACACCTTCGAGGCCTCCAGCGGGCACAAGACCCGCCGGTTCGACGACGTCCTGGACGAGGTCAAGGGCTTCTTCGAGGTGCACCGTGGGCTCGGCACCCACCCGGGCGGCATCCACGTGGAGCTGACCGGCGACGACGTCACCGAGTGCGTCGGCGGCGGCGACGAGGTCCTGGTGGACGACCTGCACCAGCGCTACGAGACGGCCTGCGACCCGCGGCTCAACCGCAGCCAGTCGCTGGACCTGGCGTTCCTGGTGGCGGAGATGTACCGGAGCCAGTGAACTCCCCGCCGCCCCGAGCGTCGGCACCGGGCCGCAGCGGCCCGGAGGCGAGCGGGCGGGCGACTGTGACGAAGGCCCCTCCGGTTTCGGGACTCCCGACACCGGAGGGGCTTTTTCACACCCGGATCGCCGGGTAAGGTGAGGCTTAGTGAACTAAGGCGAGCCTTAGTCAAGATCCGTTCCGCTTCACCCCGGGAGTGTCCGCGATGTACGTGTGCATGTGCCATGCGGTCACCGAGGACCAGGTGAAGCGGGCGATCGACGGGGGTGCCAACACCCCCCGCCAGATAGCCAAGGGCTGCAAGGCCGGCACCGACTGCGGGTCCTGCGTGCGCCGGATCCAGGCGCTGCTCGGTGAGCACGGCGCCCGGCCCTGCCCGACCGCCCGGCTGGCCGCGAAGCTCGGCCTCACCGACCCGCAGTCGCCGGAGGCGCCCGCCGCCCCCGCTCCGGCGGCGGCTCCCGCGACGGCTCCGGCCGCGCCCGCGATCGCCGTGCCGATCGCGCCGATCGCCCCGGTGCTGCCGCTGCGCGTGGCCTGAGGCCCGGGGCCCGGGTCCTCAGGACTCCGGCTGCTCGATGAGCTGGGCGAGGTAGAGCGGCTCGCCGAGCTTCTCCAGGAGCTCCAGCTGGGTGTCGAGGTAGTCGATGTGGTGCTCCTCGTCGGCCAGGATGTCCTCGAAGATGTTCGCCGAGGTGACGTCGTTCTTGGCCCTCATCACCACGATCCCGCGCTTGAGCCGGTCGATCGCCTCGATCTCGATCTGGCGGTCGGCCTCGAACATCTCCTTGACCGTCTGGCCGATCCGGACGTGGAACAGCCGCTGGTAGTTGGGCAGCCCCTCCAGGAACAGGATCCGGTCGGTGAGCGTCTCGGCGTGCTTCATCTCGTCGAAGGACTCGTGCCGGGTGTACTTGGCGAGCTTCGTCCAGCCGAAGTTCTCCTGCATCTTGGCGTGCAGGAAGTACTGGTTGATCGCGGTCAGCTCGGCGGTGAGCTGCTCGTTGAGGAACTCGATGACCTCGGGATCGCCCTGCATGGCGGTGCCTCCTGCGCTCGTCCTGGGGTGGGGCCTGCGCTGGGCATCCTGGCACCGTGGCGGGAAGAATTTCCAGTAAGTTCACACTCACTAGGACATGTGTCGGAATATCCGATTTGGGCGGAGCTGTCGGGTCGGGCGATCGACTCCTGGCCCGTACGGGCGGGGCGTGAACCGAGTGCGAAGGGGCGCGCATCGGCGGCCGCCCGCCGTCTGTCACCATGGATCCATGGGTCAGTCCACTCACGAACCGCTTCCGCCGTCTGACCCGAGGCTCCCGCCGGGCCAGCGCGCACAGCGCGGCTGGCCCGCTCTGCACTACGGGCCGGTGCCCCGCTTCAAGCCGCTGACCTGGGACCTCCAGGTGTTCGGCGCCACCGCCTCGGCGGAGAAGCACAGCTGGGACTTCGAGGCCTTCAACGCCCTGCCGCGCACCACCGTCGTCGCGGACCTGCACTGCGTCACCAAGTTCTCGGTGCTCGGCAACGCCTGGACGGGCGTGTCGGCCGCCGCCGTGCTCGACCTGGTGCCCCCGGCGCCCGGCGTCACCCACGTGATGGTCTGGGCCGAGTACGGCTACAGCGCCAATCTGCGGCTGGCCGACTTCGCCGACCCGCGCACCCTGATCGCCACCCACCGCGACGGCGAGGCGCTGACCGCCGAGCACGGCTTCCCGGTCCGGCTGGTGGTGCCCCAGCTGTACGCCTGGAAGGGCCCCAAGTGGGTCCGCGCGGTGGAGTACATGCGGGCCGACCGGCGCGGGTTCTGGGAGGAGCGCGGCTACCACAACCTCGCCGACCCCTGGCGGGAGCAGCGCTACTCCTACCAGGAGGAGCCGGGCGACGGCCCGCTGCGCTGACACCGGACGGGGCGAGCGGGCTGGAGAGGTGCCGGACGGACGGGAACCGGACGGGGGCGAGCCGGGCCGACCCTAGAAGAGCGAGAACCTGACCGTCACCGCGCTGCGCTGCGGCCGCCGCTCGCCCGCCGCCGGGGACTGGCCGTTCACCTTCACCGCGCCGAACACGTCCCAGCCGGTGGTCTGCATGGTGAAGCCCGCCGCCTGCAGCGCCTTCTGCGCCTCGTCCTTGGTCATCCCGGTGACGTTCGGGACCGGCACCATGCCCTTGCTGACCACCAGCGAGACCGCGGCGTTCTCCTGCAGCTGCTGCCCGGCCGCCGGGGAGCTGCTGATCACCGAGCCCTCGGGGACGGTGTCGTCGTAGGTCTCGGTCACCGTGCCCCTGGTCAGCTGGGCGCCGGCCAGCGCGGCCGCGGCGTCGGCGGCGCTCTTGCCGACCAGGTCCGGCACCGCGATCCGCTTGGGCCCCTTGGAGACGGTGACGGTGATGTCGTCGCTGCGGCGGGTCCGCGCGCCCACCCCGGGGTCGGTGGAGATCACCTGCCCGGAGGGCACGGACTCGCTGTACACCTCGACGAAGCGGCCGTGCAGGCCCTCCTTGTCCAGGATCCGCTGGGCCTCGGCGCGGTCCTTGCCGAGCACCCCGGGCACCGAGCCGTACAGCCCCTCGGAGAGCCCGTAGGTGACGCCGCCGACCGCCAGCACCAGCGCGGTCAGCGCGGCGGCCCAGATCAGCGCCTTGCGGGGGATCCGGCGCAGCGGGCCGGGCCGGCGCTCGCGCACCGGCGTCGGCTCGTCGTACGGGCGCGGCTCGGTGAGCAGCTGGTCCATCAGCTCCGGCGGGACGTCCAGCACGCTGGTGCGCTCCGGCTGCGGGGCGTCGGCCGGCCGCGGCAGCGGCTGGATCACCGAGGTGGGCTCGCTGGTCGGGTAGCGCGGGCTGGGCCGGGTGGAGGCCGGCGGCTCGGCGTCCAGCTCGGCCGGGGCGAGGGTGCGGCGGACCCGCTGGAGGGCGGCGAGCAGCTCGACCGCGTCGTACGGGCGGCCCTCGACGGCCCGGCAGCAGGCGTCGGCCACTATGGCGTCCAGCTCGGGGCCGACGGCGGGGGAGATCAGCGAGGGGGCGGGGACGTCCTCGTGCAGGTGCTTGTACATGACCTGGACGGGGTTGTCGCCGGTGTGCGGGCGGCGGCCGGTGAGCATCTCGTACAGCAGGATGCCGGCCGCGTAGACGTCGACCCGCTGGTCGGTGGGGGCGTCCGGGAGGATCTGCTCGGGGGCCAGGTAGGAGACGGTGCCCAGGACCGTGCCGCCGGTCGCGGTGCTGGTCGAGGTGGGCGCGCCGTCGGCGGCGCCGAGCACCCGGACCAGACCGAAGTCGGCGACCTTGACCAGGCCGCCCTCGGTGATCAGCACGTTCTCCGGCTTGACGTCGCGGTGCACCAGCCCGGCCCGGTGGGCGGCGCCGAGGGCGGCGAGCACCGGCTCCAGGATGTCCAGCGCGGCCCGGACGGACAGGGCGCCGCGGTCGCGCAGCAGGTCGCGCAGGGTGCGGCCGGGCACGTACTCCATGGCGAGGAAAACGTTTCCGCCGTCCGCGCCCTGGTCGAAGACGTTGACCACATTGGGGTGGGTGAGCTTGGCGACCGCCTTGGCCTCGCGGATGAAGCGGGTGGTGAAACCCTCGTCGCCGGCCAGCGCGGGGTGCATCACCTTGAGGGCGACCACCCGGTCCAGCCGGGTGTCGGTGCCCTTGTAGACGGTGGACATCCCGCCGGTGGCGATGCGCTGCTCGACCCGGTACCGGTTGTCGAGCAGCGCGCCGATCAGGGGGTCGTGCAGTGCCATGTCCACCCGGCGAGTCTAGTGCCGGGCCGGGCCGCCGGACCCGGAGGACACTGCCCCGGGGCCCGGCTGTGCCCGGCTTGTGACACGCGTCCGTGACCGTCGCCGCGACGCGCGCCGCGGAATTCAGAACGCCGGGCGCTCCCGGGTGTCCAGATCGGCCCGGCCGGCCATCGCGGAGGAGGCTTCGGCGTGGAAGCGGCGCGGGATGCGGCCGGCCCGGTGGGCGAGCCGGCCCGCCTCGGCGGCGTGCCGCATCGCCTCGGCCATCAGCACCGGATCCTGGGCCCGGGTCACCGCGGAGGCCAACATCACGGCGGAGCAGCCCAGTTCCATCGCCAGCGCGACATCGGAGGCGGTGCCGGCGCCGGCGTCCAGGATCACCGGGACGCCCGCGCTCTCCACGATCAGCTGGAAGTTGTGCGGGTTGCGGATGCCGAGGCCGGAGCCGATCGGCGAGCCCAGCGGCATGATCGCGGCGCAGCCGACGTCCTCCAACTTGCGGGCGAGCACCGGGTCGTCGTTGGTGTACGGCAGCACCGTGAAGCCGTCGTCGACCAAGGTCTCGGCGGCGTCCAGCAGTTCGATGGGGTCGGGCAGCAGGGTGCGTTCGTCGGCGATCACCTCCAGCTTCACCCAGTCGGTGCCCAGCGCCTCCCGGGCCAGCCGGGCGGTCAGCACGGCCTCGCCGGCGGTGAAGCAGCCGGCCGTGTTGGGCAGGACGCGGATGCCGTTGCGGGTCAGCACGTCCAGGACGGAGCCCTGGGTGGTGGCGTCGACCCGGCGCATCGCGACGGTGGTGAGCTCGGTGCCGGAGGCCAGCAGAGCGCGCTCCATGATCTCCAGGCTCGGCGCGCCGCCGGTGCCCATGATCAGCCGGGAGGAGAAGGTCGCGCCGGCGATGGTCAGCAGGTCGTCGGCCATCTCAGCCTCCCTGCACGGCGGTGAGGATCTCGACCCGGTCGCCGGTGCGCAGCGGCGTCGCGGACCACGAACTGCGGGGCACCACGGCCTCGTTGAGCGCGGCGGCGACACCGGTTCCGGCCCGGCTGACGGTGGCCACCAGGTCGGCGAGGGTCGTCCCGGCGGGCAGCTCGCGGGGCTCGCCGTTGACGGTCAGGGTGATCGGAGCGGTGGTTTCGGGCGGTGCGATCTCGGTCATGCCAGGGCCTTCGTGGTGGAGCGGTCGGAGGAGAACCGGGTGGGGGTGAACGGCTGTGCCAGAGCGGGGAGTTCGCCGGTGGCCAGGTACTCGGAGACCAGGTCGGCGGTCACCGGCGTGAGCAGGACGCCGTTGCGGTAGTGGCCGGTGGCGGCGACCAGCCCGGGCAGGGACGTCGGGCCCAGCAGCGGCGCGTTGTCGGGCGAGCCCGGGCGCAGTCCGGCCGAGGTCTCCAGCAACGGGAGTTCGGTGATGCCCGGTACCAACTCGTGGGCATCGCGCAGGAGTTCGTACACTCCGCCGGCGGTGACCGTGGTGTCGTACCCCTGCTCCTCGGTGGTCGCGCCGATCACCAGCTCGCCGTTCTCCCGGGGTACCAGGTAGACGTGCTGACCGCGCACCACGGCGCGGACGTTGCGGGAGAGGAACGGCCGGTAGGCGTCCGGGATCCGCAGGCGCAGCACCTGGCCCTTCACCGGGCGGATCGCGGGCAGTACGCCCTCGGGCAGCCCGGCCAGCCGGTGGCTGTGCGGGCCGGCCGCGAGCACGACCTGTCCGGCGGTCACCGTCCCGTCCGTGCTCAGCCGGGCACCGACCGCGCGGCCGCCCGCGACCAGCAGCTCCACCGCCTCGGCCGGGCGGACGGCGACACCCGCGCGCTCCGCGGCCGCCCGCAGCGCGGTCAGCAGCCGGCGGCCGTCCACCTGGTGGTCGTCGGCGACGTGCAGGCCGCCGCGCACCCCGGGAGCCAGCATCGGCTCCAGCCTGCGGGCCTCCCGACCGGTCAGCCAGGTCGAGTCCAGGCCGAGCCGCTGGTGGAAGGCGTGCAGTTCGCGCAGTTCCTCGCGGTCGTCGGAGTCCAGTGCGACGGCGACGGTGCCGCACCGCCGGTAGCCGGTGTCCCGGCCGCCGCCGGCCTCGCCGAGCTCGGTGGCGAAGGCCTCGTACCGCTGGTTCGAGGCCAGGCCGAGGCGCAGCAGCGGCTCCTCGCCGTACTGGAGCTCGGTGACCGGGGCGAGCATCCCGGCCGCGACCTTGGCCGCCCCGCCGCCGGGGGAGGGGTCGACCACGACGGTCCGCAGTCCGCGCTGCGCCGTCCGCCAGGCGACGGCGAGGCCGATGATGCCCCCGCCGATCACCAGGACATCGGTGTCGGCGTCCGATGGCACGCGTGTCACAGCTGCTCTTCTCCCTTCGCCGGTATGACCCGGATCAGGTTCGGACGGTCGCAGGCCGTGTCAGCCCGCCTCTCAGCCCGGTTCGCCGGGCTCCCGCGATGGTGCCCCCACCATAACGCCGGGCCGGGCGTAGCCGAAGGGCCGTACGAAGGGTGGACGGCCCCCGGGGGGTGCGGCGGTGCTGAGTACAGTGACGGGCGTGGCAGAGCTGAGCGGAACGGATCGGGTGGTCGTCGTCGGGGCCGGGCTGGCGGGGGCGCAGTGCGCCCTGAAGCTGCGGCAGGGCGGGTGGCGGGGGCGGATCACGCTGGTCGGCGAGGAGCCGCACGCGCCGTACGACCGGCCGCCGCTCTCCAAGGACGTGCTGCTCGGCAAGAGCGACAGCACCGCCCTGGACATCGACTACGCGCACCTGGGCATCGAGGTCCTCACAGGCCGCCGGGCCACCGGCCTCACCCCCGGCGTGCTGCACACCGACCAGGGCGACCTCCCGTACGGCTCGCTGGTGATCGCCACCGGCGCCGTCCCGCGCGCCCTGCCCGGCGCCGAGCGGGCGCACCTGCTGCACACCCTGGACGACGCGCTGGCGCTGCGCGCGCTGCTGCGCCCCGGGGTGCGGCTGGTGCTGGTGGGTGCGGGCTGGATCGGCGCCGAGGTGTCCACCGCGGCGCGCGAGGCGGGCTGCGAGGTGACGGTCGTCGAGGCGGGCCCGGCGCCGCTGCCCGGCGCGCTGCCGACCGCGGTCGGCTCGGCGATGGCCGCGTGGTACGCCGAGGCCGGCATCGACCTGCGCTGCGGGGTCGGGGTGGCCGCCGTCGAGCCGGGCGCGGTGCTGCTGGCGGACGGCTCGCACCTGCCCGCCGACGAGGTGGTGGTCGGCATCGGCGCCCGGCCCGCGACCGCCTGGCTGGCGGGCTCCGGCGTCGAGCTGGACGGGACCGGCGCCGTCGTGGTGGACGAGCGGCTGCGCACCGGCGTGCCCGGCGTGTTCGCGGCCGGCGACTGCGTCAGCTACCCCTCGGCCCGGGCCGGTGCCCGGCTGGCCGTCCAGCACTGGGACCACGCGCTGCAGTCCGGCGAGGCGGTGGCGGCCGCCGTCCTCGGCGCGGAGGCGCCGCCGTACGACCCGGTGCCGTACTTCTGGTCCGAGCAGTTCGGGCGGATGGTCCAGTACGCGGGCCGGCACGCCGAGGGCGACGAGCTGCTGTGGCGCGGTGGCCCGCGGGACGCGTCCTGGGCGGTGCTCTGGCTGCGCGACGGGGTGCCGAGCGCGCTGCTGACCGTGGACCGGCCGCGCGACCTCACCCAGGGGCGGAAGCTGATCGAGCGCGGCACGGCGCTGGATCCGGCCCGGGCGGCCGACCCGGCGGTGCCGCTGAAGGCGGCCGTGGCGTAGCGGCGGGCGGGGGCGTGTGCGCGGCGGGGCACCGAGGTGGCAGTCTGGTGCCGTGAGTGAGATCGATGCCAAGACCGAAGCCCTGGTTCCCGAGTGGCTGTACCTGCCCGACATCTCCGAGCGGTGGGGTGTGCTGGTCACCGAGGTCCGCAACATGGTCAAGAAGGGTGACCTGATCGCGGTCCGCCGCGGTCCCAACAAGTCGCTGCAGGTGCCCGCCGCCTTCATCGACGAGCACGGCCCGGTGAAGCATCTCGTCGGCCTGCTGACCGTGCTGCGCGACAGCGGGTTCAGCGATCCGGAGATCATCGAGTGGATGTTCACCGAGGACCCGTCGCTGCCCGGCACCCCCGTCCAGGCGCTGTGGGAGAACCGCGCGACCGAGGTCAAGCGCCGCGCCCAGGCCATGGCCCTCTGATGACGGACCTCCGGACGGGGCTCGCCGACGCCCGGCTCTACCTGTGCACGGACGCCCGCCGCGAGCAGGGCGACCTCGCCGAGTTCCTGGACGCGGCGCTGGCGGGCGGGGTGGACATCGTCCAGCTGCGCGACAAGGGCCTGGAGGCCAAGCAGGAGCTGGCGGCCCTGGAGGTCTTCGCCGACGCCTGCCGCCGCCACGGCAAGCTGCTGGCCGTCAACGACCGCGCCGACGTCGCCCACGCGGCCCGCCCGGACGTGCTGCACCTCGGCCAGGACGACCTGCCGGTGCCGGCCGCCCGGGCGATCCTGGGCGAGGACGTCCTGATCGGCCGGTCCTGCCACGCCGAGTCCGAGGTGGACGCGGCGATCGCCGAGCCGGGGGTGGACTACTTCTGCACCGGCCCGGTCTGGCCGACCCCGACCAAGCCGGGCCGCCCGGCGCCGGGCCTCGGCCTGGTCTCGTACGCGGCGCGGCAGGCCACCGACCGGCCGTGGTTCGCCATCGGCGGGATCGACCTCGGCAACCTGGACGAGGTGCTGGCCGCCGGCGCGCGCCGAATCGTCGTGGTCCGGGCCATCACCGCCGCGGAGGATCCGCGGGCGGCCGCCGCCGAGCTGTCCCGTCGGGTGCGCGCGGCCGTCTGACACGACGCCCACCCGGGCGGCTCCGGCACCGGGGCGCCGCGGCTCCGGGCCGCTCCGGGCCGGGCCGCTCCGGCTCCGGGCGGCTCCGGACCGCTGTGACACCGGGCCCCGGTGGCGTCGAGACCGCCGCCGGGGCCCGTCGTCGCTCAGTACTTGCGGACGGTGGCGGCCTCGGCCAGGGCGAGCAGCACGCCGCGGGCCCGCTCGTCCGCCAGCGGCGCCGCCTCCAGCGCGGCCAGCGACTGCCGCATCAGCTCCTCGATCCGGCGTTCCACCAGCTCGGGCGCGCCGCTGCGGGCGACCAGCTCGCGCAGCCCGGCGACCTCCTCGGCCGCCAGGTCCGGCGCGCCGAGCCGCTCGTCCAGGTGCCGGGCGCCGTCGGCGGGCAGGCCGCGCATCGCGTGCGCGACCAGCAGGGTGCGCTTGCCCTCACGCAGGTCGTCCCCGGCGGGCTTGCCGGTGACGGCCGGATCCCCGAAGACCCCGAGCAGGTCGTCCCGCAGCTGGAAGGCCTCGCCCAGCGGCAGCCCGAACGCCCCGAGGGCCTCGACCAGCTCCGGCCCGGCCCCGGCCAGCAGTGCGCCGACCTGCAGCGGCCGCTCGATGGTGTACTTCGCGGACTTGTAGTGCAGCACGGTCTGCGCCCGGTCCAGCGCGCCCTCGTCGGTGGAGTCGCCGGCCACCGGCTCCAGCACGTCCAGGTACTGGCCGAGCATGACCTCGGTGCGCATCAGGTCGAAGGCCGGCTTGGCGGCCAGTACGGCGGCCGGCTCCAGGCCCGAGCGCAGGAACAGCTCGTCGCACCAGATCAGCAGCAGGTCGCCGAGCAGCACCGCGGCGGAGGCGCCGTACTGCTCGCGGTCGCCGCGCCAGCCGCTGTCGCGGTGCAGGGCCTCGAAGCGGCGGTGGACCGAGGGCAGGCCGCGGCGGGTGTCGCTGCGGTCCATCAGGTCGTCGTGGACCAGGGCGCTCGCCTGGAGCAGCTCCAGCGCGGCGGCCGCGCGGGCGATCCCGTCGCCTCCGGAGCCGTCGCCGGGGCCGCCGGCGGCGCGCCAGCCCCAGTAGCAGAAGGCCGGGCGCAGCCGCTTGCCGCCGTCCAGCAGGAAGTCGCGCAGCGCGTCGGCGGCCGGGACCAGCTGGGGCGAGATCCTGCCGAGCAGCGCGGACTGGCCGTCCATGAACGCGGCGAGCGCGGCGTTGACGCGTGTGCGGACGTCCTCCACGTCAATGGGGTTGGCCGGCCGGGTGCTGGACGAGGTCACGATGGGGCTCCGCTGATTGTCTGGGGTGCAGCAAGCGTAGCGGGGCGGCTGGGAACGGGCGTGCGAGCGGGGACGCGCCCGCCCGCCTCCGGGTCGAAGAGGGCGTGTCGAAGGTGCGTCCGAGCCGCCGCACGGCTGCCCGACGGCCGATCGGAACGCTGTCCATCACTGGTCTCAATCCGTGGAATCGGGTTGTCCGGCCTCAGTCCAGGGCGGATAGCCTGCCAACATGGCACTCGGTATCGCTTCCACGAGAACGGATCGCGCACTGACGGTCCGCGAACTCCTGGCGGCCGGCAAGCGCTCATTCTCCTTCGAGTTCATGCCGCCGCGCACCGAGGTGGGCGAGCAGAAACTCTGGGACGCCATCCGTCGACTCGAACCGCTCGACCCGAACTTCGTCTGCATGACGTACGGCGCGGGCGGCTCCTCGCGCGAGCGCACGGTCAACATGGTCGGCCGGATCGCCACCGAGACCACGCTGACGCCGGTCGCCCACCTGACCGCCGTCGACCACTCGATCGCGGAGCTGCGCAACATCATCGGCCAGTACGCGGACCAGGGCGTGCGGAACGTCCTCGCGGTCCGGGGCGACCCGCCCGGCGACCCGATGGGCGAGTGGGTCAAGCACCCCGAGGGCGTCACCTACGCCTACGAGCTGGTGGAGCTGATCAAGGGCATCGGCGACTTCTGCGTCGGCGTCGCGGCCTCGCCGAACATGCACCCGCGCTCCACGGACTGGGACGACGACATCCGGCACTTCGTCGCGAAGATCCGCTCCGGCGCGGACTACGCGATCACCCAGATGTTCTTCGAGGTCGACGACTACCTGCGGCTGCGCGACCGGGTGACGGCCGCCGGCTGCGAGACGCCGATCATCCCGGAGATCATGCCGGTGACCAACGCCAAGCAGCTGGAGCGCTTCCCGCAGCTCAGCGGCTCGGCCTTCCCCGCCGACCTGGAGGCCCGTCTGCGGGCGGCCGTCGACGACCCGGCGGCGCTGCGGGCCATCGGCATGGAGCACGCCACCGCGATGGCCGAACGGCTGCTCGCCGAGGGCGCGCCCGGTCTGCACTTCATCACGCTGAACCACTCGACGGCGACGCTGGAGATCTACCAGAACCTGGGACTGCACCAGCGCTGAGCCGCGGGCCCCGGGGCCGATCGGGGGAGATCGTGCCGGTCCGGGGGCCGGCGCCGGGTGTTCACGAGCCCGTCACCGTCCCGACGGGGGCGGGCTCGGTCGTGTGCGGCCGGGCTCCGCGGGCGCCGGGAACGCGATGCGGTACCCCGGCCGTTGAACCGGTACAGTCGCCGGACACGCGCGGCGTGGACGCGCGGGCACGCGACTGGAGGTAGCGGGCGGATGGGCATCGGATACCTGCTGCTGTACGCCGCGTTGGCGGTGGTGGCGCTCTGGCTGGTCGCCGAGGTGCTGCTGCAGAACCGGGCGCCGCTGCACTGGCGGGTCCTGGCCCTGGTCGGCTTCCTGGGCGTGGCCGCCGGGATGAGCCTCGGGTCGGTCGTGGTGATCGGGGCGGGCGCCGCGCTGTTCGCGGTCGGTCAGGCCTTCGTCACGCTCTCGGTCAAGCGCGGCTACCGCAACGGCTGGTCGCTGCGGAAGGCCGACGGCAGCCTGCCGGCCCCGCTGGACAAGGTGCCGCTGCTCGGCGCCCTCACCGGCGGCGGCGCCGCGGTGGCGGCCGTCGCGGTCGCCGAGGAGCGGATCGGCGAGGTCAGCGCCGTCGAGGAGCCCCCGGCCGCGCAGTCGGCTCCCGAGGAGGAGGCGCCGGAGGTCGAGCAGACCGCCGCCTTCGAGATGCAGGAACTCGCCCAGGACGGCGTCTACGCCCCCGGGTACTACGAGCAGCAGCAGCCGCAGCAGGCCCAGGACCCGTACGCCGCCGCCTACCAGAGCGGCTACGACCAGCAGCAGTGGCAGACCCAGCAGCAGCCCGGCTACGCCTACGACCAGTCCTACGGCTACCAGCAGCAGGCCGCGCCGCAGCAGGACCCGTACGGCGGCTACCCGCAGCAGGACCCGTACGGGGGCTACCAGCAGCACCAGCAGGCCTGGGACCCGAACGTCCAGCAGCAGGACCACCAGCAGTGGCAGCCCCAGCCCGACCCGCACACCCAGGGCATCCCGCAGCAGCCGGCGTACGACCAGAACTACGGCTACCAGCAGCAGAACACCTGGCACCAGGGCTGAGACGCGACGAAGGGCGGCGGGGGCCGGCACCGGCCCCGCCGCCCTTTCCGTTCCCGCTTTCCCGCTACGCGGGTCCGACCAGGCCGGCGGCGATGCAGGCCGACATGCCGACGCGGGCGAGCCCGCCGCCGGGGTGGGCGGTGCCGCCGATCAGGTAGAGGCCGGGGACGGGGGTCTCGTTCGCCGTCTTCAGCCAGGCGCCGTCCGCTCCGGCGAGGACGGGCAGGGCGACCGAGCCGCCCGGGGCGCCGGTCTCCCGGCGGGTGTCCTCCGGGGTGCGCACGACCCGCCACAGCACCCGCTCGCGCAGGCCGAGACCGGCCGCGTCGACATGGGCGAGCAGCCGGTCGGCGTAGCGGTCGGCGGCGCCGGGGGCCGTCCAGTCGACCGCGCCCTGGGCCGGGACGGTCGCGGTCAGCACCACGCTCTCGTGCCCGTCGTCCGGGCGCAGCGCCGGGTCGTCGGGGCGCAGCACCTGCACGGTCGGGCGCTCGCACAGCGGGGCCGCGCCGGTCAGCGCCCGCTCCTCGGCGGCGGGGTCGGCCGCGTGCACCACCGTGCGGTGCGCGGTGCCCTCCGGCCGGGGGCCGCGCAGGGCGAGCAGCACGCTGAACCGGCCGGGCGCCCCGGACGGCCGCCAGGCCCCGGCCGGCTTCCCCGGCCACTCGGCCAGGCCGCCGCCGAACAGCGCGCCGGCGTCCATCGCCGAGAGCACCAGGTCCGCGTCGATCCGGCCGTCCGCCGTCTCGACGCCGCGGGCCCGGCCGTCCTCGACCACGACCCGGGTGACGGGTGTGCCGAAGCGGAAGTCGACCTTGCGCAGCTCGCAGCGCCGGTACACCGCCTCGGCCAGGGCGCGCAGGCCGCCCCGGACGTACCAGACGCCGAAGGACTGCTCCATGTACGGCAGCACGGTGGCCCCGGCGGGGGCCCGGCCCGGTACGAAGCCGTACCGGACCGCGGACTCGAACAGCAGGGCGGTCAGCCCCGGGTGGCTGTCCAGCTGCCGCGCCGCCACGTCGTGCAGGGTCCACGGCGCGGCGCGGCGCAGCCGGGCCAGCCCGGTGCGTGGCGGGACGGGGTACGGGTCGGTGCCCAGGAACGCCCGGTCGGCCGGGAGCGGCTCCTCCAGCAGCGGGCGCCGGGTGGCCTCCCAGACCGTCCGGCCGTGGTTCATCACGGCGCTCCAGCGGGCGCCGGAGCCGGCCCCGAAGGCCTCGTCCAGAGCTCGGCCGACGCCGCCGCGGGAGGCGTTGGGCAGGGTGACGGCGGTGCCGTCGGGGAACAGGTGCCGGCTCTCCGGCTCGACCGGGGCCAGCTCGACCAACTGCTCCAGCGGCTCCTTGCCGGTCTTCAGCGCGAGGTCGCGGTAGACGGCGGGCAGGGCGAGCAGCCCGGGCCCGGTGTCGAAGCCGAAGCCGTCCCGCTCGTAGCGGCCGACCATGCCCCCGTAGGTGCCGCCCGCCTCGCAGACCGTCACCCGGTGGCCGAGGGTCGCCAGCCGGGAGGCTGCCGCGAGCCCGCTCATTCCTGCGCCGATGATGACGATCCGTGCCATGGCAGACGATCCTAGGGCCCGCTCTCACAGGCGGGCCCAGGGCCCGGCCTCACACCCCCGGTTGCCCGGCGTACGCGGCCTGGGCGGCGCGGGCGGCCTTGCGCTCGCGGCGCCGGGCCCGGAAGGCGCGGATCTTGCTGATCGCCAGCCAGACCAGCAGCAGGCCGACGGCCAGGACCACGGCGGCGATCGAGGCGGCCAGCCAGGGGTGGAAGATCGCCAGGGTGACCAGACCGGCCACCGAGAGGTCCTCCACCATGCTGACCACGATGTTGCTGGCCGGCTCGGGGGAGGTGTTGACGGCCATCCGCAGCGAGGCCTTCACCAGGTGGCTGACCAGCGCCGTGGTGCCGCCCATCGCCCCGGCCGCGACCTCGCTGAGCGAGCCCGGGTCGTTGCTCGCGATCAGCACGCCGACGGTGGCGCCCGCGATCGGGCGGATCACGGTGTGCACGACGTCCCAGACGCTGTCCACGTACGGGATCTTGTCGGCCACCGCCTCCAGCGTGAACAGCACGGCGGCCGCGACCAGCACGTCCGTGCGCTCCAGCGCGTGCGGCACCGACGGCGCGTCGGCGAACCGCCCCAGCAGCCCGAGCAGCAGCACCACCGCGTAGGCGTTGATGCCGCTGGCCAGCCCGCTGGTGAAGATCAGCGGCAGGATCGTCATGGTCTCCCCCTCGTCGCAGACCCGGGCGGGCACCGCCCGGTCACGCCGTACCGTACCGGGACCGGGACGCCGCCCGGGCGGGTGCCGGTTCCCCCGCCGGGGACTGAGTACGGATACTCAGCTGCGCGGTTGAGTAGCTGAGCGGATGGTCTCCGACCTGCGGAGACGGGAGAGTGGTGGCACCCGGGAGGGCGGCGCGTCGGGCGCAGGCCCACCCGGGTGGCGGATCCGTCCGTCCCCGTCCGGCCGCGAGGCCGGGGGGACGGCGGCGGAGATCCGCGACGGGGCTGGTCACGGTCCCCGCACCGCCGACACGGGGCGGCGGAGCGGACCGGGGGGAGACCGGCCACGGGGGAGTTCGCCACCGCCGCCCACGGGGGGAACGGCGGGGCGACGGCAGCAGGCGGCGAGCGCGGACCGGGGGAGGGTCCGCGCTCGCCGCCGCGCTGCTTCCTGCCGCGCTGCTTCCCGCCGCCGGGCCGAACCCGGAACGGACGGATTGTCAGTGGTGCCGTCCACGATGGAGGGGCACGGACCATCCGGTCCGCGCGCTGCCTCGGAACGGGGGAGACCATGACCATCAGCCACCCTGAGCCCGTCACCGCCCGCCTCCACTCCGCCGCCCTCCCGTCCACCCCGGAGCCGCCGGGCGGACGCCCCGCCGGCCGGGACGTCCACCCGGTGCTGCGCCGGATCGCCGCACCGCCGGCCGCCCTCGACCTGCTCGCCGACGCCCACCGCACGCTCGCCCGGGCCCGTGCCCTGGACGATCCGCTCGAGCGCTACGCCGCCGCCCACCTCGCCGCGCTGCGCACGGTGGCGGCCGTCCTCGCGGTGCGCGGCCGCCCGGAGAAGAACCCGCGGCGGCGCAAGGCCATCCGCAGCGCCTGGGAGGTGCTGCCCGAGGTGGCCCCCGAACTCGCCGAGTGGGCGCCGTACTACGGCGCGGGCGCCCGCCGCCGGGCCGCCGCCGAGGCCGGGATCCGGGGCGCCGCGTCGGCCCGGGACGCGGACGACCTGATCCGCAACACCGCGTTGTTCCTGCGCCTGGTCGAGCGGCTGCTGGGCCTGCGGGCCGTCCCGCCGGCGCCGCGGCTCCCGCTGGACGCCGACGAGCGGCCGGGGGGAGCGGAGCCGCCCACCCGTCAGGCTTAAGGTGGAGGCATCCTGATCGAACTGCACGTGCCAAGGAGCCCGACCTTGTACCCGACGCGTCCCCGCAGTGCCCTGCGTACCGCCGTGGTGTGGGAGGTGGTCCGGGCAGCCCTGGAGAAGCGGTCGGCCGAGCTGGACCAGCCGGTGCTCGACGTGGTCGACACCGGCGGCGGCACCGGCAACTTCGCCGTGCCGGTGGCCAAGCTCGGCCACCGGGTCACGGTGGTCGACCCGAGCCCCGACGCGCTGTTCGCCCTGGAGCGCCGGGCCGCCGAGGCCGGCGTGACGGACCTGGTGCGGGCCGTCCAGGGCGACACCCAGACGCTGCCCGAGCTGGTCGCCCCCGGCAGCGTGGACGCGGTGCTCTGCCACGGCGTGCTGGAGGTCGTGGACGACCCGGCGGAGGCGCTCGGCAGCCTGGCCGGCACCCTGCGCAAGGGCGGCCTGGTCAGCCTGCTGGCCGCCAACCGCAACGGCGCCGTGCTGGCCCGCGCGCTGGCCGGCCACTTCACCGAGGCCCGGACGGTGCTCTCCGCCGTCGACGGCCGCTGGGGCGAGCACGACCCGATGCCCCGCCGCTTCACCGGCGAGGAGCTGGGCCGGCTGGCCGAGGCCGCGGGCCTGCGGGTGGAGTCGGTGCACGGCGTCCGGGTCTTCTCCGACCTGGTCCCCGGCGTGCTGGTGGACACCGAGCCGGGCGCGATGGAGGCGCTGCTGAAGCTGGAGGAGGCCGCCGCCGCGCAGCCCGCCTTCCACGCCGTGGCGACCCAGCTGCACCTGCTGGCCACCCTGGCCTGAACGGGCCCGCCCCGGGCCTTCGCGGAGCCTTCGCGAGATCTTCCGCCGCCGTACGGTTCGCACACCGTACGGCGGCGGTTCGTGTTCCGGTCGTGCACCGGTTCCCGGACCGGTCGTGCACCGGTTCGCGGCCCGGTCGGCCGACCGGTTTCCGCTCCCCGGGGGCGGAGCTCCCCAGGTCCGGACCGATTCCAAAGGATCGGGCACTTGTCCGGGGCGTGGCGCGTTGACACCGGTGCGGCCGTGCCCGGTCGAAGTGGCCCGTCCCACGCGGCACGGACCACCCCGTAACGGGCCCACGGACCGTATGATCTGGGTAAAGCCGGAAAGCATGACAGCCGGATGCGTGGGGCATATGGACGACACGGGCCGGGCCCCCCGCACAGGCGTCCGACCGTGTGCCCCAAGGCTGATTGGACTTGCCTCCCCGACCGGGGTGGGCGGACCGGTCGCATCCGCGACCGACGAGTAGGAGGACTCCGTGCCGCTCTCGGAGCACGAGCAGCGACTGCTCGACCAGATGGAGCGAGCGCTGTATGCCGAAGATCCCAAATTCGCGTCGGCGCTCGAGGGAACCGGGCTGCGCACCTACACCCGTCGGCGGGTCTACCTGGCCATCGCCGGCTTCGTGGTGGGGATCGGCCTGCTGATGGGCGGCATGGTCGTTCCGGATCAGATCTGGGTCAGCGTCGTGGGCTTCCTGGTGATGCTCGGGTGCGCGGTGTTCGCCGTGACCGGCTGGCGCCGCGGGCCCGCGGGCCAGGGCTCCGGGCCCCGCCAGGCCGCGGCCCCGCGCCGCAAGGCCGGGATGATGGACCGGGTCGAGCAGCGCTGGCAGCGTCGTCGGGACGAGCAGACCGGCGGCTTCTGATCCGTCGGGCCGCACGGCGCGGCCCGGCCGTTCAGGCGCTTCCAGACCAGAACGCCGGGGGCGGGCAGTCGATCGACTGCCCGCCCCCGGCGTCTGCCGTGTCCGGCCCGGGGCTCAGGACCGCTGACGCTCCGACGAGGAGGCGTCCGGTGCGGGCCGCCGGGTGAAGACCCGTCGGACCGGAGCGGAGACCGCCTCGACCGTCCGGGCCACCGCGGTGCCGACGACCGTCCGGGCCGCCCGTGCCGCGTCGGAGATCCGCCACCAGAGCTGCGCCGAGGACGGCGGCAGCAGCAGCGCCCTGGTCCGTCCGGCCCGGCCGGCCTTCGCCCGCAGGCCGCGCCGGGCGGTGTGCACGTCGGCGGCCAGCGGCGCCGTGGTGACCTGCCCGGGCGGGGCGTACAGCACCCGCTCGGTGGCCAGGGCCAGCCGGCCGGCGGCGGCCGCCGAGTCCTCGTCCAGGTCCGCCTTCTCGGTGATCCGCCGGGCGGCCGAGCGCGGGGTGCGTGACTCGTCCGGGGGAATTCCGAGGTCCCAGGCGGAGTCGACCAGCTCGTCCCAGGCAGCCAGCACCTGGGCGTCCGTCAGCTCCGCGGGACCGCTCCCGCCGGGTCGGCGCCGCCCGCCACCGCCGAGTCGGCGGCGGCGCAGGGCCGTGCGCCACAGCATCGGGACGAGCAGCAGTGCGATCACCGCGAGCACGGCGGCGAGGGTGCCGAGCACCTGCCCGGACAGCAGCCAGGACTCCTCGTCCGCGTGGGCGGTGCTCCTGCTCTTCGGGCCGCAGTCGCCCAGCTGGCGCTGCTTGGCGGTGCAGTCCGCACTGGCGGAGGGCGCCGGGGCGGCCGTCGTGGGCTGCGCGGCCGCGGTCGCGTGCTGGGTGGGGGCGGCGGTCGGCGCGTTGGACGCCTCGGTGTAGTGCGTCGGGACACCGCGGCTCGGGGTCGGCTCGAAGCGCGTCCAGCCGTAGCCCGCGAAGTACAGCTCGGGCCAGGCGTGGTACATCCGGCCGGTCACCGAGTACTGGTTGCCGCCCTTGGTGTCGCCGGGGGTGAAGCCGACGGCGACCCGGGCCGGGATCTTCAGCGTCCGGGCCATCGCCGCCATGGTGGAGGCGTAGTGCACGCAGAAGCCCCGGCGGTCGCGCAGGAAGACCGCGATGGCGTTGCTGCCGGTGCCGGCGCTGACCGTGGTGTCGTACGTGAAGTCCGGCCCGGTGAACCAGTTGACCAGGGCCATCGCCCGGTCGTAGTCGTTCTGCGCCTTGCCGGTGATCGCCTTGGCCTGCTCGGCGACCACGCTCGGCAGGTCGGACGGGAGGGCGGTGTAGTGCTCCCGGATGTCCTGCGGCGCGATCGGCGCGAGGCGCAGCTCGTTGGCCGTGGGCCGCAGGTCCAGGGAGCTGACGCGGTAGCGCAGGCCGCGGATCGCCTTCTCCTTGGTCGGGACGACCGTGTGGGTCAGCGGGTCGAGCTTCCAGTCGCCACGGTTGGGGACCTGGACGGAGGCCGCCGGGTAGGGCATCGGCAGCCAGCTGTTCTCCAGCTGGTCGGTGATCTGGAAGTCGCCCTCGATCCGGGGGACGTCGGTGTTGCGCAGGCCTTCGGGGTGGGGCAGCGACTCCGGGAGGTCGTTGACGGCGGCGCTGCCGAGCCGCCAGCTGGTGCCGTCGAACTGGTCCAGCGAACCGGTCCGCAGGTACGTCTGGTCGGCCACGTCGCTGTCCATGCTGTAGCTGAGCAGCACGGCGTCGGTGGGCTTGGTGATCGCGGCCTCCAGGCTGACCAGCGGGTCGAGGCTGGTCGCCACGCTCCCGCCGCCGCCCTTGCCGGAACCGCCCGAGGAGCCGGAGTGCAGCAGCCCGGCGTCCCAGCGCGGCAGCACGACCGGGAGGAGCATCGCCACGGCCAGCGCGAGGACGCCGACCTGCTGGCCACCCGGGCTGATGCTGCCGGAGCTCGCCGTGCCGCGGTTGGTGCCGCGGAAGATCCGGCCCCAGCGGGACACCCGGTCCTGGCCCTCGGCGAACAGCAGCAGCAGGTAGCCGGCCGCGGCGACGGCGAACCAGAACCAGCTGCCGTGCTCCCCGGCCACGCCGTTGCCGACCGAGTAGAGCGCCAGCAGCGGCAGGCCGGCCAGCGCCGCGCGCCGGTAGGTCACCGCGATGGTGTCCACCACGACGGCGATCAGGCCGACCGCGGAGACCAGGATCAGCCGCAGGCCCGCGGTGGGCGGGGCCGGGATCGCGTACTGCTGGATGTCGTCCAGACCGGAGGCGAAGACGTGGTCCAGGACCCGCATCGAGGACGGTCCGGGCACCACGCTGCCGGTGAACCCGATGATCATCAGCAGGAGCAGCACCAGCAGCTGCCCGACCGGCACCGTCCAGCGGTACAGCGGGAAGCGGCGCAGGCCTGCTCCCGCCCCCGCGAGGACGGCGACCACCAGGACGGCGTGGGTCAGCCAGCTGCGGGTGATCAGCAGCGGCATCATGCAGAACGAGGCGAGGGCGGTGGCCAGCGCCGCGTAGATCGTCAGTTTGGCCCGGGTGGTCACGCGCCGGCCTCTTCTCGGTCGGGGGCGGTCGTCTTGGCGCCTTCGGCGGCCCGCCACAGGTCCGGCACGGAATCGCCGGCGCTCACCGGGATGACCGTCCAGCCGGCCGCGCGCAGCTGCCGGACCCTGGCCCGGAACTCCTCGCCGCCAGTGCTGGGGGCCAGCATCCGCAGGCCGGCCCAGGTGCCGGTGTCCAGCAGGAAGGCGATCGCCCCGCCGGTACGGCTGCGCAGGCGGCCCAGCCGGGCGGCCTGCGTGTCGTCCAGCTCGCCGAGGACGGCCACCAGCAGGCCCTCGCCGCCGGTGCGCAGCGGCTCCTCGGCGCGGGAGAGGGTGCCGCCGTCGGACAGGTCGGCGACCGCGAGGGCGTCCAGGATCAGCCCGGAGGTGTCGGCGGCGGTGTCCCGTCCGCCGGCGCCCGGCCCGGGCACAGCGAGTCCGGTGTCGGTGAGCAGCTGCGTCTGGTAGCCGCGCTCCAGCAGGTGCGCGGCCACGGAGGCGGCGCAGCCGATCGCCCACTCGAAGGAGGAGGCGGGGCCGCTGCCCCGGTGGCCGATCTCGCGGGTGTCCAGCAGGACGGTGGCCCGGGCCTTCTGCGGCTGCTCCTCACGGCGCACCATCAGCTCGCCGTACTTGGCGGTGGAACGCCAGTGCACCCGGCGCAGGTCGTCGCCGGGCCGGTACTCGCGCAGGATCACGTCGTCGTCGCCGGCCAGCGCCAGGGTGCGGCTGTGGCTCTCGCCCTGTCCGAGCCACTCGCCGCTGAGCCGGACGTACGGCAGGGCCTGGACCTGGGGGACGACGGTGAGGACGTCGCTGGCGGTGAACGCGCGGGTCACCTCGCACATCCCGAACGGGTCGGACAGCCGCAGCTGCAGCGGCCCGAGCGGGTAGCGCCCGCGCAGGTCGGAGCGGACCCGGTAGGAGACCTCGCGGTAGCCGCGCGGCTCGACCCGGTCCAGTACGAAGCGCGGGCGCGGCCCGAGCACGTACGGGACCTTGTCCTCCAGGAGCAGCACCCCGGTGGGCACCCGGGAGACGTTGTCCAGCCGCAGGTGGACCCGGGCCTCCTGGCCGGCGATCGCCCGGCGCGGGCTGAGCCGGCGGCCGCTGGCCACCCGGTAGCGGGTGTTGGCGACCACCACCACGGCGACCAGCGGCAGCGCGGCGAGCAGCACGCCGACGCGCAGCAGGGCGTCCTGGTCGAGCAGGTAGGCGCAGACCACCGCGGTCAGCCCGGCAGCGAGGAAGGACCGCCCCCGGGTGGTGAGGCCGTGGAACCCGGCCCGCAGCCCCGACGCCGAGTCGGACTGGGCCACCTCAGCCCCTCCGGACGGCCGGGCCGCCCTGCGGGCGCGGCAGCGGCAGGCGGGCGACCAGCTCGGTCACGATCTGCTCGGAGGTGCGTCGGCTGAGCTGGGTCTCGGCGGTCGGCATCAGGCGGTGCGCGAGGACCGGGACGGCGAGGCGCTGGATGTCGTCCGGGGTGACGTAGTCGCGGCCGTCCAGCGCGGCGGCGGCGCGGGCGGCCCGGACCAGGTGCAGCGTGGCGCGCGGCGAGGCGCCCAGGCGCAGCTCGGGGCTGGTGCGGGTGGCGCCGACCAGGTCGACGGCGTAGCGGCGGACCGGGTCGGCGATGTGCACGGTGCGGACCAGGTCGATCAGCTTGAGGATGTCGGCGGCGTGCGCGACCGGCTGGAGGTCCTCCAGCGGGCTGGCCCCGGCGTGCACGTCCAGCATCGCGAGCTCGGCCTCGGGGCTGGGGTAGCCGATCGAGATCCGGGCCATGAAGCGGTCGCGCTGGGCCTCCGGGAGGGGGTAGGTGCCCTCCATCTCGACCGGGTTCTGGGTGGCCACGACCATGAACGGGGAGGGCAGCTCGTAGCTGGTGCCGTCGATGGTGACCTGGCGCTCCTCCATGGACTCCAGCAGCGCGGACTGGGTCTTGGGGGAGGCGCGGTTGATCTCGTCGCCGACCACGATCTGGGCGAAGATCGCGCCCGGGCGGAACTCGAAGTCGTGCCGCTGCTGGTCGTAGATGTTGGTGCCGGTGACGTCCGAGGGCAGCAGGTCGGGCGTGAACTGGATGCGGCGCACGGTGCAGTCGACCGAGCGGGCGAGCGCCTTGGCCAGCATGGTCTTGCCGACGCCGGGGACGTCCTCCAGCAGCAGGTGGCCCTCGGCCAGCAGGACGGTCAGGGCGATCCGGACGGCCTCCGGCTTGCCCTCGATCACGCTCTCGACGTTGGCGCGGACGCGGTCCACGACCGCGGCGAGCTCGGGGAGTCCGACCTGCTGGTACCCGTTCGTCCTCTGCTCGCCCCCCGCAGGACCGCCGAGACCGGCCTGATCGTTGTAGCTCGTCACCCGTTTACGCTCCCTGGCACCTGTGCCCGCCCCGTGCCGAGGCCGGACCCCACCCCTGCTTGACGCGGCCGTCCCGGGGCCGGTTCCGATGGCGGATCCGGCGTGGGGAGGCGGCCTGCGGCCCGGCCGCCCCAGGTGGTTCGGGGTCCGACCGGCAGGCGCATTCTCCCCTGCGGGATGGCTCGAAGTCACCATTCGGTCGATCCCGAATGGGCGGCGGGGGCGGCGGGACCGGGGCAGGGCGAGGGCGGGGCTAGTCGATCTCGCGCAGCAGGCCGGTGTGGACGTCGAAGACGAAGCCGCGGACGTCGTCGGTGTGCAGCAGGAAGGGCGAGGTGCGGACGCGCTGCATGGACTGGCGGACGTCGCCGTCCAGGTCGACGAAGGACTCCACCGCCCACTGCGGGCGCTGGCCGACCTCCAGCTCCAGCTCGCGGCGGAAGTCCTCGGTGAGCCCGAGCAGGCCGCAGCCGGTGTGGTGGATCAGCGCGATCGAGCGGGTGCCGAGGGCGCGCTGGCTGATGGTCAGGGACCGGATGGTGTCGTCGGTGACGACGCCGCCGGCGTTGCGGATGACGTGCGCGTCGCCCAGTTCGAGGCCGAGCGCCGCGAACAGGTCGAGACGGGCGTCCATGCAGGCCACCACGGCGATCTTCTGCACCGGGCGGGCGTCCATGCCGCCGTCCTGGAAGGTCACCGCGTACTCGCGGTTGGCCGCGACGAAGCGGTCGATGATGGTGGGTCGGGCGGGGTCGGCAGCGGCGTTCGGCGTGGGCCGGCCGGGGGTCACTGTCATGTCGGCGACGTTAGTGCCGATCCGGCGTCCGCGGTGGGGTGGAGAGCTACAGAACCCGCCGCTGTGATCGAGCGCATAGCCACAACGGGAGGGTTTGTCCGAGCTGGTACCGGGGTGGGTCGTACGCGGTCGCTGGGAGGGGGCGCGCGACGGTGTCCGAGGGCCCCCGGATCGGGACGCCGCCGGGCCACCCCAACGGCCGCGACCTGCGGTGATCCGTACCGCCGCCCGGGTGGTGCGCCGGAGCGGACCATTGACTGGCAGGGCCCGCGCGATAGAGTTTGCGGCGCAGTGGAGCACACCCGCCGGAGCCCGTCAACCGGGCGTTCCCGGCCGGTGCGGCCCGGTCGACGCGGTCCGTGGCCTCCACCCGCTCCGTGCTCACCTGGCGCACCTTCCCCGGCGCCGGGCGGTCACGACCTTCCCCCTGAGCGGGCGGGGACCACGGGCCGCTTCGTCGTGCCGGGAGCAGGTGGGCGAGAATGGTCGCAGCTCCCGGACGTCGGGCTGCTCCGCACCGAGGAAGGGCGCCACCGCGCATGACCACCAACGAACCGGGCCCCAAGCACGTTCCGGTGATGCTGCAGCGGTGCATGGACGCACTGGCTCCCGCGATCTCGAAGCCCGGCGCCGTGGTGGTGGACGCCACCCTCGGCCTCGGCGGGCACAGCGAGGCGCTGCTCACCCAGTTCCCCGAGGTCAGGCTCATCGCGGTGGACCGCGACCCGCAGGCGCTGAGGCTCTCCGGCGAGCGGCTGGCCCGGTTCGGCGACCGGGCGACCCTGGTGCACGCCGTGTACGACGAGATCCCCGAGGTGCTGGAGCGGCTCGGCGTGGACCGCGTGGACGGCGTCCTGTTCGACCTCGGCGTCTCGTCGATGCAGCTGGACGAGGCGGACCGCGGTTTCGCGTACGCCCAGGACGCGCCGCTGGACATGCGGATGGACCAGACCCGGGGGATCAGCGCGGCGGAGGTGCTGAACACCTACAGCCACGGCGACCTGGCCCGGATCCTCAAGGTCTACGGCGAGGAGCGGTTCGCCGGGAAGATCGCCTCGGTGATCCTGCGGGAGCGGGAGAAGGAACCGTTCACCACCAGCGCGCGTCTGGTCGAGTTGGTGCGCAACGCCATTCCGGCGGCGACCCGCCGCACCGGCGGGAACCCGGCCAAGCGGACGTTCCAGGCGTTGCGGATCGAGGTCAACGGCGAGCTGGAGGTCCTGGACCGGGCGATCCCCGGGGCGCTGGACGTCCTGGCGGTCGGCGGTCGGATCGTGGTGATGTCGTACCAGTCGCTGGAGGACCGCCTGGTGAAGCAGTACTTCGCCGCCGGGGCGACCAGCACCGCCCCGCCGGGGCTGCCGTTCATCCCGGAGGAGCACCAGCCCTGGCTCAAACTGATCACCCGTGGTGCCGAGCTGGCCACCGAGGAGGAGATCGAGGAGAACCGGCGCGCCGCGCCCGTACGGCTGCGGGTGGCGGAGAGGATCAGGGACCGGAACAAGCGGGGCTGACAACCGGTCCCGGCGGGGTCCGAAGGGCGGAGGAGAGCAGTGGGGCCGGTGGCCGGTGAGGTCCGGGCGGGGCGGGGAGGTCTCCCCGGACAGGGCAGGGCGCGCATCACGGTCCGGCCGGGGAAGCGCCCGGTCAGGGGGCGCACGCCGTTCGCGGTGCTCGTCGTGGTGCTGCTCGCGGCGGGGCTGCTCGGTCTGCTGGCGCTGAACACCGCGCTCAACGAGGGCTCCTTCGAGCTGTCCCGGCTGCAGAAGCAGACCACCAAGGCGACGGACGAGCAGCAGAGCCTGCAGCACGAGATCGACCAGAGCTCCGCGCCGGACGCGCTGGCCAAGCGGGCCGCCGAACTGGGCATGATCCCGGCCGGGGGGATGGCCTTCCTGGACGTCCCGAACGGCGGCAAGGTGCTGGGCACGCCCGGCCCGGCGCAGGACAGCCCGCCGGTCAAGCGTTCCACGGTCGAGCCGTGGCCGACGAAGCCCGTGCCGGGCGGCACCCAGCCGAACGCCGGGCAGTCGCCCGCGCCCCAGCCGCAGCCTCCGGCGGTGCCGGCGACGCCCACGACGGCGGCCTCGGCCGGTGACTCGGTGATCCAGCTCAACCCGGCCTCGCCCGCCGCGCCGAGCGGCGGTGGTGCGCGATGACCACGCGTCAGCCCTCCGGGGGCTCGGGGTCCGGCTCCGGCAACGGCCGTCGTCCGGTGCCCAGGAGTGCCGCGCCGCGCGGTCAGTCCGCCGCGGGACGGCCGCAGCCGACGAAGGGGCAGCCGGCGAAGGGGCAGCCGGGCAAGGCCCAGCCCGCGCGCGGTCAGTCGGCGAAGGGGCAGTCCGCGAAGCCCGCCGTCTCCCGCAGCACCGCGCGCACCCCGCAGCAGCGCCGTCCCGAGGGGCGTCCGCCGGTCCGCGGCCAGGCGGCGGCGCGGCCGCGCCCGAAGCCGCCGCAGCGCCCGAAGGCGCTCAAGCTGGCCGAGCCGAAGCGTCGGCTGCGGGTGATCACCGTGGCGATGTCGCTGGTGTTCTCGGTGTTCGCGGGCCGCCTCGTCCAGCTCCAGCTGGTCGACTCGGACGCGCTGGCCGCCGACGCGAACACCAACCGCTACCTGAACATCCCGATCACCGCCGAGCGCGGCTCGATAACGTCGGCCGACGGGGTGGCCCTGGCCGCCACCGTCGACGCGTACGACATCACCGCCGACCCGGCGATGTTCACCCCGGCGGCGACCGGCATCCCGGACGCGCCGGAGCAGGCGGCCGCCCTGCTCGCGCCGATCCTCGGCGTGCCCAAGGAGAAGATCGCCGCCGACCTGCGCACCCCGAAGACCCGCTACAAGCGGCTCGCCGCGGCGCAGACCCCGGCCGCGAAGAACCAGATCAGCGACCTCAAGTCGAGCCTGGAGAAGCAGGCCGGCTCGCGCGCCTGCCAGGCGCAGAAGAAGCTGCTCGGCAAGCCCGCCGACCAGGGCGGGCGCACCCGGGTGGACAACGAGTGCGCCAACCCGCTGGCCGGGGTGTTCAACCAGGAGACCCAGAAGCGCGTCTACCCGGCCGACGGGCTGGCCGCCAACCTGGTCGGCTTCGTCAACGGCGAGGGCGCGGGCGCCGGCGGGCTGGAGCTGCAGTACCAGCAGCTGCTGGCCGGCAAGGACGGCCACAGCAGCTACGCCCAGGCGGGCGGGCGGCTGGTGCCCACCGCCGGGGGCACACTGGACCCCGCCGTGCCCGGCAGCGACGTCAAGCTGACCATCAACCGGGACATCCAGTGGGCCGCCCAACGGGCGATCACCGACCAGGTGGCCAACTCCGGCGCGGAGAAGGGCTACGTCGTCGTCCAGGACGTGAAGACCGGCCAGGTGCTGGCGATGGCCGTGGCGCCCGGCTTCAACCCGAACGACCTGAGCCTGTCCAAGCAGTCCCAGCTGGGCAACCCGGCGCTGGTGGACGCCTACGAGCCGGGCAGCACCGCCAAACTGATGAGCCTGGCGGCTGTCCTGGACACCGGCAAGGCCACCTGGGACACCAAGGTGACGGTGCCGTACCCGCTGGTCCGGGCCGGCCAGCAGTTCAAGGACGACGTCGAGCACGGCACCTGGTACCTGACCTTGGCCGGGGTGCTCGCCAAGTCCTCCAACATCGGCACCATCGAGGCGATCGAGACCCTCGGCGACGGCGACCAGTTGAAGGCCAACCAGGTCCTGGACGGTTACATGCGCAAGTTCGGGGTGGCCCAGCCGACCGGTCTGAACTTCCCGGGGGAGACCGCGGGCAAGCTCAAGAAGCCGGAGGACCTGGTCGCCTCGGAGAAGTACAACATCTCCTTCGGCCAGGGACCGCTGCAGATGAACGCCCTGCAGGCCACGTCGGTCTACTCCACCATCGCCAACGGCGGGGTGCGGGTCGCCCCCACCATCGTCCAGGGCATCACCGGCCCGGACGGCAAGTACACCCCGACGCCGGCGGGCGCGCAGACCCGGGTGGTCAGCGAGCAGACCGCCAAGACCCTCACCTCGATGCTGGAGTCGGTCGTCGACGACGAGCAGGGCACCGGCGGCAAGGCCGCCATCCCCGGCTACCGGGTCGCCGGCAAGACCGGTACCGCCAACCGGGGGGCGGCCAACGGCGTCGGGTACGACGGCTACACCGCCTCGTTCATCGGCTTCGCCCCGGCCGACGCCCCCCGGTACACCGTCTCCTGCACCCTCCAGGGCCCGGTCAACGGCCACTTCGGCGGCCAGCTGTGCGGACCGGTGTTCAAGCAGGTGATGGAGTTCACCCTGAAGACCATGCAGGTCCCGCCGAGCGGCAGCCAGGCGCCCAACCTGCCCGTCGAGTGGAAGCCGTGAGCGGAGCATGAGCGAGGAGCGGGTCGGGCCGGCCGACGGCGCGGCGCGGGCCCGGTTTGGCCCTGGGCACCCTTCGGCGGATAGCCTTCCCGCCGTGCCGAAACCCGATCAAACCACCGTGAGTCCGCCCCGTCCGACCGGGACCGCCGTTCTGCCGCTCGCCGAGCTGGCCGTCCGGCTGGGTCTCGCGCCCGTCGAGGGAGGTGCCGTCAGCGGCGTCACCCACGACTCCCGCGCGGTCCGCCCGGGCGATGTGTACGTGGCCTTCCCGGGCGCCAACCACCACGGCGCGGCCTTCGCTGCCAAGGCCGCGGACGCCGGCGCGGTGGCCGTGCTCACCGACCCGGCCGGCGCCGAGCTGGCGGCCGGCACCGGCCTGCCGCTGCTGGTCGTCGACCGGCCGCGGGCCGTCATGGGCGAGCTGGCCGCGATCGTCTACGGCAGCCCGTCCGAGCGGCTGCTGATGCTCGGGCTGACCGGCACCAACGGCAAGACCACCACCTCGTACCTGGTCGAGGGCGGTCTGCGCGGTGCCGGGCGCACCCCCGGGGTGATCGGCACCGTCGAGATGCGGGTCGGCGAGGAGCGGATCAAGAGCGAGCGCACCACGCCCGAGGCCACCGACCTGCACGCGATCCTCGCCGTGATGGCCGAGCGCGGCGCCGACGCGGTGACCATGGAGGTCTCCAGCCACGCCCTGGTCTTCGGACGCACCGACGGCGTCGCGTACGACGTCGCGCTGTTCAACAACCTCACGCCCGAGCACCTCGACTTCCACCCGGACATGGAGGACTACTTCCAGGCGAAGGCCCGGCTCTTCGCGCCCGGGAAGTCCCGCCACGGCGTGGTCAACCTGGACGACGAGTACGGCCGCCGGCTCGCCGCCGAGGCCAAGATCCCGGTGACCACCTTCTCCGCCGCCGGCCGCCCCGACGCCGACTGGCGGGCCGTGGACGTCCAGCTCGGCCCGATCGGCTCGACCTTCCGGGTGCTCGGCCCGGACGGTGCCGAGGCCGACGCCGCCGTCCCGCTGCCCGGCCCGTTCAACGTCTCCAACGCGCTGGCCGCGATCACCGTGCTGGTCGCCGCCGGGCTGCCGCTGGAGCGGGCCGTGGCGGGCGTCGCCGCCGTCCCCGGCGTGCCGGGGCGGCTGGAGCGGGTGGACGCCGGGCAGCCGTTCGTGGCCGTCGTGGACTACGCGCACAAGCCGGACGCCCTGCAGGCCGTCCTCGCCTCGCTGCGCGAGGTCACCAAGGGCCGGCTGCACGTCGTCGTCGGCTGCGGCGGCGACCGCGACCCGCACAAGCGCGGCCCGATGGGCGCCATCGCCGCCCGTCTCGCCGACACTGCCCTGCTGACCAGCGACAACCCTCGCAGCGAGGACCCGCTGGCGATCCTCGCCACTATGCTGACCGGCGCCGCCGCGGTGCCCGAGGCCGAGCGCGGGGCCGTCCTGGTCGTCCCCGACCGGGCCGAGGCGATCCAGCTCGCCGTCGCCCGCGCCCAGGCGGGGGACACCGTGCTGGTGGCCGGCAAGGGCCACGAGCTCGGCCAGTACGTACGAGACGAGATCCGCCCCTTCGACGACCGCGAGGTGCTGCGCGAATCCATCGCGCGGACCCCGGCCGCGCGGGGCGACCGAGGAGTAGAGCAGCAGTGATCGCACTGACCCTCGCCGAGGTGGCCGCCGCAGTCGGAGGCACCCTGGACGGCGCGGACCCGGACGCCCTGGTCACCGGCCCGGTCGAGGTCGACTCGCGGAAGGTGAGCCCCGGCGGCCTGTTCGCGGCCTTCGTCGGCGAGCACGTGGACGGCCACGACTACGCGACGACGGCGGTCGAGGCCGGTGCCGTCGCGGTGCTGGCCTCCCGTCCGGTCGGCGTGCCCGCCGTCCTGGTCGACAGTGTGGTGGAGGCGCTCGGCAGGCTGGCCCGGACCGTGGTCGCCCGCGCCGAGAACACCGCCGTGGTCGGGCTGACCGGTTCGGCCGGCAAGACCAGCACCAAGGACCTGATCGCCCAGCTCCTCCAGCGCCACGGCGCGACCGTCTACCCGCCCGGCTCGCTCAACAACGAGATCGGCCACCCGATGACGGCGCTGCGGGTCGAGGCCGGCACCCGGCACCTGGTGATGGAGATGGGCGCCCGGCACAAGGGCGACATCGAGTACCTCGCCTCGATCACCCCGCCCCGGATCGGCGTGGTGCTGAACGTCGGCACCGCCCACGTCGGGGAGTTCGGCTCCAAGGAGGCGATCGCCGAGGCCAAGGGCGAACTGGTCGAGGCGCTGCCCGCGGAGGGCGCCGCCGTCCTCAACGCGGACGACCGCCTGGTGCGCGCCATGGCCTCCCGCACCAAGGCCAAGGTGGTCCTGTTCGGGGAGTCCCCGGACGCCCACGTCCGGGCCACCGACGTTCGCCTGGACGCCACCGGACGGCCATCGTTCACGCTCACCACCCCGGCCGGTTCCGCGCCCGTGCAGCTGCGCCTGTACGGTGAGCACCACGTCTCGAACGCCCTCGCCGCCGCCGCGGTGGCGGTGGAGCTCGGGATGTCCGTCGACGACACCGCGGCAGCCCTGGGCGAGGCGGGTGCGCTGTCCCGCTGGCGCATGGAGGTCGTCGACCGGGCCGATGGTGTCACCGTCGTCAACGACGCCTACAACGCGAACCCCGACTCGATGCGGGCCGCGCTGCGGGCGCTGGTCTCGATGGGGGGTCGCGGCCCGGAGCGCCGGCGCACCTGGGCGGTGCTCGGCGAGATGCGGGAGCTCGGCGAGGACAGCCTGGCCGAGCACGACGCCATCGGACGGCTCGCCGTCCGGCTCGACGTCACCAAGCTGGTGGCGGTCGGCGGACGCGAGGCGGCCTGCATGGAACTCGGCGCGAGGAACGAAGGTTCGTGGGGTGAGGAGTCGGTGCTGGTGTCCGACGCGGACGCGGCGGTCGATTTGCTGCGCAGTCAGCTGCGGCCGGGGGATGTGGTCCTGGTGAAGGCGTCCCGTTCGGTGGGGTTGGAGAAGGTGGCCGAGGCCCTCCTGGCGGACGGTGCTGCGCGATGATGAAGCAGATCCTCTTCTCCGGGATGATCGGCCTGATCCTCTCGCTGGCCGGTACGCCCGCCCTGATCAAGCTGCTCGCCCGGCACGGCTACGGCCAGTACATCCGCGACGACGGCCCCAAGGCGCACCACAGCAAGAAGGGCACGCCCACCATGGGCGGCATCGCCTTCATCCTGGCGACCCTGATCGCGTACTTCGCCACCAAGGCGATAACGGGCGAGAGCCCGACCATCTCCGGGCTGCTGGTGCTCTTCCTGACCGCGGGCCTCGGCCTGGTCGGCTTCCTGGACGACTACATCAAGGTGGTCAAGCGCCGCTCGCTCGGTCTGCGGGCCAAGGCGAAGCTGGCCGGCCAGTCGATCGTCGGACTCGCCTTCGCCGTCCTGGCGCTGCAGTTCCACGACGACCGCGGCCTCAGCCCGGCCTCCCAGTCGCTGTCCTTCGTGCGCGACTTCAAGTGGTCGATCGGCCCGGTGCTGTTCGTCATCTTCGCCTACTTCATGATCGCGGCGACCTCCAACGGCGTGAACCTGACGGACGGTCTGGACGGCCTGGCCACCGGCGCCTCGGTGATGGCCTTCGGCGCCTACACCTTCATCGGCGTGTGGGAGTACGGGCAGAGCTGCGCCTACACCGTCACCGCGACCGCCAGCTGCTACGACGTCCGCGACCCCCTGGACCTCGCGGTGGTCGCGGCCGCCCTGATGGGCTCCTGCTTCGGCTTCCTGTGGTGGAACACCTCGCCCGCCAAGATCTTCATGGGTGACACCGGCTCGCTCGCCCTCGGCGGCGGCCTGGCTGGTCTGGCGATCTGCTCCCGCACCGAGCTGCTGCTCGTCCTGCTCGGCGGCCTCTTCATGATCATCACCCTCTCGGTGATCATCCAGGTCGGCTCCTTCCGGATGACCGGCAAGCGCGTCTTCAAGATGGCGCCGCTGCAGCACCACTTCGAACTCAAGGGCTGGGGCGAGGTCCTGGTCGTGGTCCGCTTCTGGATCATCCAGGGCCTCTGCGTGGCCGTCGGCCTCGGCCTCTTCTACGCGGGATACCGGACCGGATGACGAACACCGACTTCACCAACCTGCCCGTCGTCGTCGCCGGACTCGGCGTCTCGGGCATCAGCGCCGCGCGCGTCCTCAAGGCTCTCGGCGCGAACGTCACCGTGGTCGACGGCGGCGGCGGCGAGGGCCTCCGGGCCCGCGCCGCCGAGCTGGAGGCGCAGGGCGTCACGGTGCGCCTGGGCGACGGCGCGACCCTGCCCGAGGGCACCGCGCTGATCGTCACCTCCCCCGGCTGGGCGCCGGACAGCCCGCTGTTCGCCGCCGCCGAGGCGGCCGGAGTGCCGGTCTGGGGCGACGTCGAGCTCGCCTGGCGGCTGCGCAAGCCGCTGCCGGGCACCGGCGAGCCCGCCCCCTGGCTGGCCGTCACCGGCACCAACGGCAAGACCACCACCGTCCAGATGCTCGCCTCGATCCTCACCGCCGCCGGCAAGCGCACCGCCGCCGTCGGCAACGTCGGGGTCTCGGTGCTGGACGCGGTGCTCGCCGAGGAGCCGTACGACGTGCTCGCCGTCGAGCTCTCCAGCTACCAGCTGCACTGGGCGCCCTCGCTGCGCCCGTACTCGGCGGCGGTGCTCAACCTGGCGCCCGACCACCTCGACTGGCACGGCTCGATGGAGGCGTACGCCGCCGACAAGGGCCGGATCTACGAGGGCAACGTCGTCGCCTGCGTGTACAACCTGGCCGACCCGGCCACCGAGGCGCTGGTCATGGAGGCCGACGTCGAGGAGGGCTGCCGGGCGATCGGTTTCGGCCTCGGCGCGCCGAGCCCGTCGAACTTCGGCGTGGTGGACGGGCTGCTGGTGGACCGGGCCTTCGTCGAGGACCGGGCCAAGAACGCGGCCGAGCTGGGCGCCGTCGAGGACGTCCACCCGCCGGCGCCGCACAACATCGCCAACGCGCTCGCCGCGGCGGCGCTGGCCCGGGCGTACGGCGTCGAGGCGAAGGCCGTCCGGGAGGGACTGCGGGCCTTCCGCCCGGACGCCCACCGGATCGCCGAGGTCGGCGTGGTCCGCGAGGTCACGTACATCGACGACTCCAAGGCCACCAACACCCACGCCGCGGCCGCCTCGCTGGCCGCCTACCGGCCGATCGTCTGGATCGCCGGCGGACTCGCCAAGGGCGCGACCTTCGACGACCTGGTGCAGGGCGCGGCCGAGCGGCTGCGCGCGGTGGTGCTGATCGGCCAGGACCGGGCGCTGATCCGCGAGGCGCTGGAGCGACACGCTCCGGATGTGCCGGTGATCGAGGCGGCCGAGGGCCAGACTGGCGCGGTGGCGATGGCCGAGGCCGTCCGCGCGGCCGCGTCGCTCGCCCGATCGGGTGACACGGTGCTGCTGGCCCCGGCCTGCGCCTCGATGGACATGTTCACCAACTACGGCGAGCGCGGCGACCTGTTCGCGGCGGCCGTCCGGGAGCTGGCGGACACCGTCGCGTGAGCCGCGGGGAGTGATCCGCGGGGAGTGAGCCCCGGCACGTGAGCCGAAGGGCCGTGCCGACCGTCGGTGCCGGGGCCGGAGCGACCCCGGAGGCGAACGAGCCGTGTGAAGGATGGGGAGATCGGTGGCGGGGCAGGGCAAGGCGGACTCCGGGGTCGGGAGGCAGGACGCCGCTGAGCCGTGGCGAGTGATCTCCGCCACCACGACCAAGTACAAGTCGGCCGGTCCGCTGGTCCGCGTCCAGGCCCTCCGGGCCCGGCTGCGGTACTGGCTGGACCGGCCGCTCACGCCCTACCTGCTGGTCGTCGGCAGCACGCTGCTGCTGGTCGTGCTCGGGCTGATGATGGTCTTCTCCGCCTCGCAGATCCTGGCCCTGAACCAGCACCACGCGGCGCAGTACTACTTCCTCAAGCAGCTGATCGCGGCCATCCTCGGCCTCGTCCTGCTGATCGGCTTCGCGTCCGTCCCGGTGGCGGTGCTGCGGGTGATCGTCTACCCGGTGATGTTCGGGGTGATCGGCGCGCTCGCGCTGGTCGCGGTGCCCGGCATCGGGGTGCGGATCAACGGCAACCAGAACTGGCTGGATTTCGGCTTCTTCCAGTTCCAGCCTTCCGAGTTCGCCAAGCTCGCGCTGGTGCTCTGGGGTGCCGACCTGCTCGCCCGCAAGCAGAGGACCGGCACCCTCAACTCCTGGAAGCACCTGCTGGTGCCGCTGGTCCCGGGCGCCCTGCTGCTGCTCGCGCTGATCATGTTCGGCGGCGACATGGGCACCTCGATGATCCTGGTGGCCATGGTGTTCGCGCTGCTCTGGATGGTCGGCGCGCCGCTGCGGCTGTTCGTGGCCACCCTCGGCGTGGCGGTCGTGGTCTGCACCGCACTGGTCGTCACCGTCCCGCACCGGGCGGAGCGGCTCGGCTGCATCGGCGTCACCAAGCTCGACCCGGAGGGCGCCTGCTTCCAGGCGCTGCACGGCGTCTTCGCGTTCGCGAACGGCGGCGGCTTCGGCACCGGCCTCGGCGCCGGCGTGGAGAAATGGGGCCAGCTGCCCGAGGCGCACACCGACTTCATCTTCGCCGCGACCGGTGAGGAACTGGGCCTGGTGGGGACGCTGTCGGTGATCGGTCTCTTCGCGGCACTAGGCTACGCGGGTATCCGTGTGGCCATCGGCACGAAGGATCCCTTCGTCAGGTACGCCGCGGGAGCCGCCACCACCTGGATCATGGCGCAGGCCATGATCAACCTGGGGTCGGCGCTGGGACTGCTGCCCATCGCGGGCGTCCCGCTCCCGCTGTTCTCCTACGGCGGCTCCGCCATGCTGTCGGCCATGTCCGCGATCGGTGTGCTGCTGTGCCTGGCACGCAGCACCTCGGGCGCGAAGGCGGCCCTGGCCGCCCGGAGCAAGAACTCCCGGATCAGGAAGCGACTGGCCCGGGTGCTGACACGACGACGAACCACAGCGCGCCCGGCCTCCGGGCCGGCACGCAGGGAGCGGTGAATTTCGGTGCATGTCGTACTCGCCGGCGGGGGGACCGCCGGTCACATCGAGCCGGCCATGGCCCTCGCGGACGCACTCCGCAGGCACGACCCGTCCATCGGGATCACCGCCCTGGGCACCGAGCGCGGACTGGAGACCCGGCTGGTGCCCGAGCGCGGCTACCAGCTGGAGCTCATCCCGGCCGTCCCGCTGCCCCGCAAGCCCACCCCGGAGCTGATCACCGTCCCCGGCCGGCTGCGCGGCACCGTGCGGGCCGCCCAGGAGATCATCGAGCGGGTCAACGCGGACGCCGTGGTCGGCTTCGGCGGGTACGTGGCCATGCCCGCCTACCTGGCCGCCAAGCGGGCCGGTGTGCCGATCGTCGTGCACGAGGCGAACGCCCGTCCGGGCCTGGCCAACAAGATCGGCGCCCGCTACAGCGACTTCGTGGCCGTCTCCACGCCCGACAGCAAGCTGCGCGACTCCCGGTACATCGGCATCCCGCTGCGCCGGACCATCGCCACCCTGGACCGCAACGCGGCCCGCCCGGAGGCCCGGCACTACTTCGGCCTCGACCAGCGGCTGCCCACCCTGCTGGTCTCCGGCGGCTCCCAGGGCGCCCGCCGGCTCAACGAGACGGTCACCGCGATCGCCCCGCGGCTGCAGCAGTACGGCGTGCAGATCCTGCACGCGGTCGGCCCGAAGAACGAGCTGCCGCAGGTCGCCGACGTCCCCGGGATGCCGCCCTACCGCCCGGTGCCGTACCTGGACCGGATGGACCTGGCCTACGCGGCCGCCGACATGATGCTCTGCCGGGCCGGCGCCATGACGGTGGCCGAGCTGGCGGCCGTCGGCCTGCCCGCCGCCTTCGTCCCGCTGCCGATCGGCAACGGCGAGCAGCGGCTGAACGCCCAGCCGATGGTCAAGGCCGGCGGCGGCCTGCTGGTCGACGACGCCGAGCTGACCCCGGACTGGGTGCTGCAGAACGTGCTGCCGGTGCTCACCGACCCGCAGCGGCTGTGGGACATGAGCCGGGCCGCCGCGGAGTTCGGCCGCCGGGACGCCGACGACCTGCTGGTCGGCATGGTCTACGAGGCCATCCAGGCCCACCGCGGCGGTCGCCGCCGTGGCTGACGGCCGGCCCGCCGATCCGCTGGAGGCGGAGCTGGAGGACGAGGAGTCGGCTCCTCGTCTCCGGCTCTCCCGGCGGGGCGTCGTGGTGCTGAGCGTGCTCGGCGCCGCGGTGCTGGGCGGGCTGGCCTGGCTGGTGTTCCTCTCGTCGGTGCTGGACGTGCGCAGCGTCGCCGTCCAGGGGGCCACCGACGACAGGCTGACGGCGGCCCAGGTCCGCGACGCGATCGGCGGGCTGGCCGACGGGCCGCTGGCCCGGGTGGACCTGGACGACGTCCGGCGCCGGGTGGAGGCGATCCCCCGGGTGTCGAAGGCGGAGGTGTGGCGGGGCTGGCCGCACACCCTGCAGGTGCAGGTCGTCCAGCGCAAGGCGGTGGCGGCCGTCAAGGGGGAGGACGGCCGGTTCACCCAGGTGGACGCCGCGGGCGTGAGCTTCGCCACCGAGGCGGCCCCGCCGGCGGGCGTGCCGGTGGTGGAACTGCGGCTCAGTCAGCAGGCGAACGACGTGGACGGGGTGATCTCCCGTTCGCAGCTGGTCCAGGGCGCGGTGGCGGTGGCCGCTGGGCTTCCGCCGGAGGTCGCCAAACGGGCCGGGGCGGTGCTGGTGCACTCGTACGACGACATCCAGCTGCAGCTCAGCGGGGGTGCGACGGTGCGCTGGGGGAGTCCGGAAAACATCGACCGGAAGGCCCGGGTTCTGGTGGCACTGATGAACCAGAAGGGTACGAACTTCGACGTGACGGCGCCCGAGGCGCCGGCGGTGTCGGGATGATCCGGTAGGTTCTGTGCCTGAGGGAGGGGTTGACGCCTCGAAGTGTCGGCCCGACCCTTGGTGGTCACCCCGGTTTCCTATGCCGGCTGATGATCACATAGGCTCAAAAGAAAAAGGGAAGCTCGGCGTGTTCGTTGAAACGCGTGCCCGGGGCCACCTAGTGTCCTGTGTCACCAGACTGTGTCCCTTGGTGATGTGACGGAGGCACAGGACTAACCCTAAAGGTCAAGTTTAGGGTTGGGGTCGGCGGTCGGCATTTCGGACATTCAGTCAGAAACCAGGCTCCCTACCCATCGACATCCGTCGGAACGGACCCTCGCCGGGCCGGGCCGACCCGGAAATTCGAGGCGAGAGGCCTTCGACGTGGCAGCACCGCAGAACTACCTCGCAGTCATCAAGGTCGTCGGTATCGGCGGCGGTGGTGTCAACGCCATCAACCGGATGATCGAGGTCGGTCTCAAGGGCGTCGAGTTCATCGCGATCAACACCGATGCGCAGGCCCTCCTCATGAGCGACGCCGACGTCAAGCTCGATGTGGGCCGTGAACTCACCCGGGGCCTCGGCGCCGGCGCCAACCCCGAGGTCGGCCGCAAGGCCGCCGAGGACCACCGCGAGGAGATCGAGGAGGTCCTCAAGGGGGCCGACATGGTCTTCGTGACCGCCGGCGAAGGCGGTGGCACGGGCACGGGCGGCGCGCCCGTCGTCGCCAACATCGCGCGCTCGCTGGGCGCCCTGACCATCGGCGTGGTCACCCGCCCCTTCACCTTCGAGGGCCGGCGCCGGGCCAACCAGGCCGAGGACGGCATCGCCGCCCTGCGCGAAGAGGTCGACACCCTCATCGTCATCCCCAACGACCGGCTGCTGTCCATCTCGGACCGGCAGGTCAGCGTCCTCGACGCGTTCCGCTCGGCCGACCAGGTCCTGCTCTCCGGTGTCCAGGGCATCACCGACCTGATCACCACCCCGGGTCTGATCAACCTCGACTTCGCGGACGTCAAGTCCGTCATGTCGGACGCCGGTTCGGCGCTCATGGGCATCGGCTCGGCCCGCGGCGAGGACCGCGCCAAGGCCGCCGCCGTGATGGCGATCTCCTCGCCGCTGCTGGAGGCCTCGATCGACGGCGCCCGCGGCGTGCTGCTCTCCATCTCAGGCGGCTCCGACCTCGGCCTGTTCGAGATCAACGAGTCGGCCCAGCTGGTCAGCGAGGCCGCCCACCCCGAGGCCAACATCATCTTCGGTGCGGTCATCGACGACGCGCTCGGCGACGAGGTCCGCGTCACCGTCATCGCGGCCGGCTTCGACGGCGGGCAGCCGCCGGCGATCGTCCGCGACCCGGTGGTCAAGTCCACCGCCGCCTCCCCGGAGCGCCCGGCCACGCCGCCGGCCGCCCCGGAGCGCCCGGCCGGCCGGCCGTCGTACGGGAGCATCGGCTCGGTGACGTCCCGTTCGGAGGGCGAGGCCCAGACCTCCGCCCCGACCCGGCAGTCCGAGACCCCGGCCACCGCCGCGGCCGCCCCGGTGCCGCCGCAGGTGCAGCCGGTGGGCCGGCAGCCGTACGTGGAGAGCCCGGCCGAGGAGCTCGACGTGCCGGACTTCCTTAAGTGATCGATCACGCGGTACACGCGGGTGCTCACTTCGCCTTCACCGACCGGTGGGGCGGGGTGAGCACTTCGCCGTACGGGGAGCTCAACCTCGGCGGTGCGGTGGGGGACGATCCGGAGGCCGTCCGGGAGAACCGGGTGCTCGCTGCCCGGGAGCTGGGACTCGAACCGGCCGACGTGGTCTGGATGAACCAGGTGCACGGAGCCGAGGTCGCCGTGGTGACGGAGCGCCAGCCGCCGGGGGAGGCACCGACGGTCGACGCGGTGGTCACCGACCGGCCGCTCGCACTGGCGGTGCTCACCGCCGACTGCACCCCGGTGCTGCTGGCCGATCCGGTGGCCGGCGTGGTGGGTGCGGCCCACGCGGGCCGGCCCGGGCTCGCGGCCGGGGTGGTGCCCGCCGTGGTCCGGGCGATGGTCGAACTGGGGGCCGAGCCGCGGCGGATCACCGCCGCCACCGGCCCCGCGGTCTGCGGCCGCTGCTACGAGGTGCCGGCCGAACTGCGCGCCGAGGTGACCGCCGTGGTGCCGGAGGCCTTCGCCGAGACCTCCTGGGGGACCCCGGCCCTGGACGTGCCGGAGGGAGTCGCGGCCCAGCTGGCCGCGGCGGGGGTCAGCGAGCTGGTGCGGTCACCGGTCTGCACCCTCGAATCCGCCGATCACTACTCCTATCGCCGCGAGCAGCGCACGGGCCGGCTCGCGAGCTACGTCTGGTTGGGCTCTGATCACTGATGACGAACGACATCTACGGACCGTTCCCGGGTGGCCCGGAGTTCTCGGCCGCGCTGACTGAGGGCCAGCGGGCCAGGTACGAGGAGCTCGGGACCAACCTGGAGGTGGTCGAGCGCCGGATCGCGGCCGCCTGTGCGGCCGCCGGGCGGGCGCGGGACGAGGTCACCTTGATCGTCGTCACCAAGACCTACCCCGCCGAGGACACCGCGCTGCTGGCCGGTCTCGGGGTCACGGACGTCGCGGAGAACCGGGACCAGGACGCCGCTCCCAAGGCGGAGCAGTGCAGAAACCTTCCTCTTGACTGGCACTTCGTCGGACAGCTGCAGACCAACAAGGTCCGCTCGGTCGTCCGGTACGCGAACCACGTGCACTCGGTGGACCGGCTGCGGCTGGTCGAGTCGCTCTCCGCGGCCGTGCTCAAGTCGGAGCGCCCCGAACTCGGTTGCCTGGTGCAGGTGGCGCTGGACAAGGCGCACGGCGAGGGTGCGCACCGGGCCGGGGTCGCGCCGGAGGACGTCGCGGAACTGGCCGACGCGATCGCCGACACGCCCGGGCTGCGGCTGGAGGGTGTGATGACCGTCGCTCCGCTGGCCGGTCCGCTGGCCGGAGACCCGGCCCGGGCCTTCGATCGACTGGCGGAAATCGCAACCGCCGTACGGACGGACCATCCGGCTGCCACCATGGTCTCCGCAGGGATGAGCGGTGACCTTGAGCAGGCGATTGCCGCCGGGGCGACACATGTGCGCGTCGGAACGGCGGTACTCGGAGTGAGGTCACCCCTCAGGTAACGTCACCGAGTAAGTAGATCAGACTGCAGGACAAAATAGGACAGAATCTAGCAGCTCTCCGGAGCGCTAGCGAACCGTGGATCGCAGCTCCGCGGCCCCCACTCCACGAACCCTGACAGGCCGCCGGCCTGACGCGCCGTCGTGGACGGGCCGCGGAATCCGCAGGCAGGGCCGTACGGCCCGGGTCGCCGGGAAGCGGAGCCGGCCCCACGGAGTGAGCGAAGCGAGCGGCCGTCGGAAGGGCGCGGCTTCGCGAAGCAGCCACCGGGCGCCAGCTGGGTGGCCATGAGCGGAGGAGACAGGAGCATGGCCGGCGCAATGCGCAAGATGGCGGTCTACCTCGGCCTCGTGGAGGACGAGACGTACGACGGCCAGGGGTACGACCCCGACGACGACTACGACGCGGACCCCGAGCCGATCCGGACGGGACAGCGGACCGAGGACATTCCCCGGCCGGCCGCCGCGGCCGCCGCCACGCCCGCCCCGGTCTCCTCGATCACGCCCCAGCCGGTGCCCGCGGCGGTGCCGATCCGGCAGGAGACCCCGAGGATGGCCCCCGTGTCGTCCATCACACCCGAACGCCGCCACAACCTGGAGAAGAGCGCCCCGGTGATCATGCCCAAGGTAGTGAACGAACGAGAGCCCTACCGCATCACCACGCTGCACCCCCGCACCTACAACGAGGCCCGTACCATCGGGGAACAGTTCCGCGGCGGGACCCCCGTGATCATGAATCTGACCGAGATGGACGACACCGATGCCAAGCGGCTCGTAGACTTCGCCGCTGGACTCGTCTTCGGTCTGCACGGCAGTATCGAGCGCGTGACGCAGAAGGTGTTCCTGCTGTCGCCTGCTAACGTCGATGTCACGGCGGAGGACAAGGCTCGGATCGCCGAGGGTGGGTTCTTCAACCAGAGCTGACCCGGCCACGACTTTACGTGTGGATCTGATCGACAGTGGGTTAGCGACAGGTGACGAGGGCGGGCCCGAGGGCTCGGGACCGGGGAGAGGGAAAACGCGATGGACATCGTGTGGGCGGTGCTCTACTACGCCCTGACCGTCTTCCTGGTGTTCCTGCTCGTACGGCTGGTCATGGACTGGGTCTTCCAGTTCGCGCGTTCGTGGCGGCCGGGCAAGGCCATGGTCCTGGTCCTGGAGGCCACGTACACTGTCACGGATCCGCCGCTCAAGCTTCTTCGGCGGCTCATTCCGCCGTTGCGTTTCGGGGGCGTGGCGCTCGACCTGTCCTTCTTCGTACTGATGATCATTGTGTATGTCCTGATCTCGCTTGTGCACCCCTAGTCGTAGGTGAGCGATGCGACAGGATGCCGGTGTGCCGACGATCACGTTGAGGTGAAGAGATGCCATTGACCCCCGAGGACGTTCGGAACAAGCAGTTCACGACCGTCCGCCTGCGTGAAGGCTATGACGAGGACGAGGTCGATGCCTTCCTCGACGAGGTCGAGGCGGAGCTGACCCGCCTCCTCCGGGAGAACGAGGACCTGCGCGCCAAGCTGGCCGCCGCGACTCGTGCCGCCGCGCAGAACCAGGCCAACCTGCGCAAGGAGCCGCCGCAGGACGCCCCCCGCCAGGGTGGCGCCCCGGTGCCGGCCGCCATATCCGGCCCGCCGGTCCCCGGCCAGCAGGGCCCGGGCGGCCCGCAGCAGATGGGCCCGGGTGGTCCGCAGCAGATGGGTCCGGGTGGTCCGCAGCAGCAGATGGGGCCCGGCGGCCCGCAGCAGCAGATGGGCAACCAGCCCCTCGGCCTGCCCGCCGGCTCCGCGCCGCAGCTCCCGCCGGCCGGCGGCCCGCAGCAGCAGATGAACCAGACCATGGGCGGCCAGCAGCAGCTGGTCCAGCCGATGGGCGGTCAGATGCTCCAGCCCATGGGCGGCCCCGGTGGCCCGCAGCAGATGGGCAACCCGATGGGCCAGGGGATGGGCCCGGGCATGGGTCAGGGCATGGGCCAGCAGCAGATGCAGCCGATGGGCGGCTCCATGGGCGGCGGGCAGCAGATGGGCGGCCCGCTCGGCGGCCCGATGCAGCAGCAGGGTCCCGGTGGCGACAGCGCCGCGCGGGTGCTGGCGCTCGCCCAGCAGACCGCCGACCAGGCGATCTCCGAGGCCCGTTCCGAGGCCAACAAGATCGTCGGCGAGGCGCGCAGCCGGGCCGAGGGCCTGGAGCGCGACGCCCGTGCCAAGGCCGACGCGCTGGAGCGGGACGCGCAGGAGAAGCACCGCGTCGCGATGGGGTCGCTGGAGTCCGCGCGGGCCACGCTGGAGCGCAAGGTCGAGGACCTGCGGGCGTTCGAGCGCGAGTACCGCACGCGTCTGAAGTCGTACCTGGAGACGCAGCTGCGCCAGCTGGAGTCGCAGGCCGACGACTCGCTCGCGCCGCCGCGGATCCCCGCCACCGCGTCGCTGCCGCCGGCGGCCTCGTCGATGGCGCCGGCCGGTGCGGGCTCGATGGGGAGTGCGCCGAGCTTCGGCGGCAACCAGCCGTCCTTCGGCGGGAACTCGCCGTCGTTCGGCGGGAACAGCTCCTTCGGTGGGTCCTCGCCGAGCTTCGGCGGGCAGTCGAACGGCGGCAACAGCGGGGCTCCGCAGATGCAGCCGGCCGGGATGACCCAGCCGATGGCGGCCGTCCGGCCGCAGCCGCCGCAGCCGATGCAGCAGGCTCCGGCGCCGATGCGGGGGTTCCTGATCGACGAGGACGGCGACAACTGAGGTTGTAGCTGGGGTTTCTGGGGCGTCCCCTTTCTGACCTTCGGGTTGGGGAGGGGACGCTTTTGTGTGTGGGGGGGTGGGGTTCCGCTGCGCGGGGCTGGGGGGGTGGGTGGGTGCTCTCGGGAGGGTGGGTGCCGGGGGGGGGGGGGGGGGGGGGGGGGGGGGGGGGGGGGGGGGGGGGGGGGGGGGGGGGGGGGGGGGGGGGGGGGGGGGGGGGGGGGGGGGGGGGGG